>NZ_CP102845.1:4174000-4505000 GCF_013307435.2 Microvirga terrae | reverse complement strand
CAGCCCGGTAGCTCGTCAGGCTCATAACCTGAAGGTCACAGGTTCAAATCCTGTCCCCGCAACCACATCACCGCAAAGCCCCCGGTCAGACATGACACGGGGGCTTCGGCTTGTCTGGAGCCCGCAAAAAGATGTGCCGAAGCTCACGCATGACAAAGCCCTCGCTGCTGCATGCAAGGAGGGCCGGATCGAACAGCGTCGTCGAGGAGCGACCTGAAAGGCCGCCTTTGGCGCGTCAGGCGACCTGCCCGACCGGGTCAAGATCCGCGTTCATTCAGAGGCGCCAAGATGGACCACGACACCGGACCTGCACCCGCCCAATGCAAACCAGATCGGGCAGCTCAACGCCCGTCACGCACGATGTCTCAGCAACCGGCATGGGGTCGCCAATCGGAAAGCCCGTGACAGGGCGGCGCAGACATCGGCCCTGCACCAAGGCTCCATCGGACATACGGGGGCCTGCGTGGGCCGACCGGACACGATGTCTATGGCTCGCCCAACACTGCGGGAGATGCCTGACAGGCATTTCCCGTGACGGTATCGCTTAGCGGCGGGATCCAAAATCAAGACGGGCGGTTGTGCTCAGAGACACCAATCGCGAGCGGTTCTGACGGCCGATGGAGATCGCCTCCGCCTTCCAGATTCTGCCCTCTGATGACGAGGAGCGCCCGGGTGCCTATGCCCGGTTTCCCTATGACCGCGATCTCGTCCGCCGGTTTCGGGAGCATTTCCCTCGGGCGCGGTGGCGGGCCGGGGAGGAGCACTGGTTCGTGCCGGGAACGACGGCCGCGAAGCGGCTGACCACCTGGACGGCGCAGGAGCTGGAGACCCTGGACCGGCATGCCGACGCCAAGGGGCGGGACGCCTTTGTCTTCGAGCCTCTGGAGAGCCCCTATCTGACCGTCGCTGACGATCTGATGGTGCGCACGCCCTATTCGCGCACCATCGTGGAAGCACTGCGGTCGATTCCGTGGGCTCACTGGGATTCCGAGGACAGGGTCTGGCGGGTACCGTTCCGCTCCTACGAGGATTTGAAGCTGCGCTGGCCCGAGATCGAGGAGGCGGCGCGGCGCAACGAGCCTGAGGCCCGCCGGAGGCGCCGCGAGGAGAAGAGGCGAGAAGGCCCGGATGAGGCTGCTCCGCTGCAGGCGGAGCGCCGCCGCAGGCGCTACCCGGTGCCGGTCGACGATCCTCCCCCTTTGGGCTTCCCGCTCTCGACGATCAGCTGGGGGGTTGTCGTGTTCGAGGCGATCGACGTCGATCCCATCGACGATCCTGCCGCGGCCAGGCTTTACGCTCATCTCCAGGGAGATCCGTCCCACTACATTTGGGGTCACTGGCGGATGCCGACCCTTCAGGAGATCTACCGCACACGCCCCGTGCAGGCCGAAGAGGCATCCGAGATCCGCTCCGCGCGGGGATGGTGGTGGTCGAGCCGCGACGAACTGCAGGAGAGGGCGCGGAGGCTCCGGGAGGTGGAGCGGGCTCAGCGCTCGCGGCATCAGACCCGCAAGACCTCAATCGACGCCTGAGGTGGGGCCAAGCGGAGGCCGGCACGAAAAATCCGGGCTGGAGCCCGGATTTCGAACGTTTGGTGGGCAGTGTTCTTTAGAACGGCGAAGCCCTAGAACGGAATGTCGTCGTCGAAGTCGCTGTGCCGGGAGCCGCCGGCCGGCTCGGGCCTGCGCTCCATGGGGGATGATCGTCCGAAGTCGCCGCCGCGGCTGATCTGGCCCGGCTCGTCGTCGCCGAACTCCGACGCCCCGCCGCCGCCGCGGCTGTCCAGGATCGTCAGCTCGCCCCGGAAGCGCTGCAGCACCACCTCGGTGGTGTACTTCTCCTGGCCGCTCTGGTCGGTCCACTTGCGCGTCTGCAGCTGACCCTCAAGATACACCTTCGAGCCCTTCTTCAGGTACTGCTCCGCCACCCGGGCCAAGTTCTCGTTGAAGATCACCACCGAGTGCCACTCGGTCTTCTCCTTGCGCTCGCCCGTGCCCTTGTCCTTCCAGGTCTCCGACGTGGCGATCCGAAGGTTCACCACAGGCTCCCCGTTCGACAGACGCCGAACCTCAGGGTCCCGCCCCAGATTCCCTACCAAAATCACCTTGTTCACGCTTCCAGCCATGATGGCCTCTCCACTTCATCTCTCCTGAACGGCTGGGGCATCGGAAATGCCTCACGTTTTCAGGTCGGTTGCACACTCCTGCCTGACGGGAGGCATCACCGATTGTTCTATATTTGTTCCACGTGAAACACAAGAGGGTGCCGAGAACGGGACCGGCGCAGGGCACCGTTCGAAGCGACCGGAGCTCGGTTGCCGAGAACCGTCGCTGCACGTGTAATGCGGGAATCGAAGCTTCAGGAGCCTGCCTTGACCGATACGATCCTGGATGAAGCGGCCGTTGCCGCAGCGTGGAACCGCAATGCCGATCTCTGGACCCGGGAGGTGCGGGACGGGCTCGATCTGTACCGCGAGCTCTATACGCTGCCTGCCTTCCTCGCCTTCATGCCTCCAATCGCGGGGAGGCGGGTGATCGACCTGGGCTGTGGCGAGGGCTCCAACACGCGCCGCTTCGCGCGGCTCGGCGGGATGATGACCGGGATCGATCTCTCCACCGCGATGATCGAACGGGCCCGGCAGCAGGAGGCCCAGGAGCCTCTCGGGATTTCCTACGAGATCGGATCCTTCGGCGAACTCGCTCCATTCGGGGATGGAGACTTCGACTGTGCCTTGTCCACCATGGCGCTCATGGACGGGCCGGATCTTGGAGCCGCCTTGCGCGCCGCGTTCCGCGTGCTGAAGCCGGGCGGGACCCTGTGCTTCAGCGTTCTGCATCCCTGCTTCATTACGCCCGCGATCAAATGGCTGACCGACGAGACCGGGGCTCCTCTCGGGCTTCGTGTCGGGCACTATTTCGAGAGAATGCCCTTCGTCGAGCACTGGCGGTTCAGCCGGCGGGACGGGAGTGAAGGGCAGGCCGGGCGGGAGCCTTTTACGGTACCGCGGTTTCCGCGAACCCTGTCCGACTACGTCAATGCCGTCATTGACGCGGGCTTTCGCATCGTGAGGGTCGAGGAGCCGCGGCCGGGAGAGGAGCTGGCGCGCAAGCACGATTGGCTGGACCGCTGGTATCGGCACGTGCCGCTCGTCCTGTTCGTCTCGGCCATCAAGGCATGAAAAAAGCGGTGACAGGGTCACCGCTCTCGAGGGCGTTGGGTGCTCAGCCGCGTTACTCGGCGGCTTGGAGGTAGACGACCTTCGACTGCTCGTTTCGGATCTCGCGCAGGGTGCGGGCCATGTAGGCCAGCTGCTCGATCGCCTTGTCGAGATCGAGCTTCGTGCCTTCCTCGAGATCATAGGCCTGGCGTCCCCGGTAGAGCCGGTTGACCTGGCTTTCCATGTCGACGGCAGCCTCACGGATGCGGTGAACGAGATTGTCGGCGATGACATTGGCGTTGTCATCGACGACGCAGAAGCCGACATCGCTTGCGCGGACCTTGGCCATGGGGTGATACCTCTTCTTGTTATTTCGTTTTCAGGCGACGGCCCGCTGTCCATGCTCGGCATAGATGCCGAGCCGGCGAGCCAGGGAATGTTTCGTCACGGGGCCGATCCAGGGCAGCGTCGTGAGAAAGCGCAGCTTGTCGGAACTCGCATTGTATTCGTCGAACAGGCGTTCGCGGTCGTGCCAGACTTTGTCGATCGCCTCGGCCTTGGCGGGATGTCTGAAGCCGAGGCGGGCCGTCGATCCCAGACTCACGGCACGCATGCAGCGCTCGAACGTGCGACGCCCGACGCTCGGCGTCACGCTGGTATGACAGATCGCCTCGATGACGTGCTGCGCAAATTCGTCCGCCGTCTCGGGCGAGGTGATCTGCGCGCCAGAGACATCTCCCCCGAAGGCGTTCGCGCCGTAACGCATGATCTCTTCAAGTCCGAAACTCGGCATTTCTCTCACCGTGTGGTCCAGGCCGCCTGCAGCAGCCGAACGAGCTTTGTTCCCGTCTTGCGAATCCGGCGCTGCGCCCGCCAGGGAAGCTCGGCTTCCCGGACCAGGCTCGGGCGTTCGGAACGCTTGCGCAGGGACTTCAGAAACAGGCGCGCGTCCGTTCGAGGACGCATGCGCCAGACATCATCCGGGCTCTGAAAACCTTGACCGTTCAAGGACTTCTCTGAAGAGCGCGGCTCGATAAAGATGGGGTTCGAGCCCTGCGAATGCAAGGTTTGCGGGATCAACGGGACCGGGTTGGCGCTGCGGTGGGCTGCCCTTGCAGCCTTCGGCCAAGGCGAGATCTCGCAGCGCGCCATCTTGAAGGTGTGCGCCAGCTCAGCACCCGTCGTGACCCCATAGACGGAAGCCGCACAGGAGAAGGCTTCGGAGAAGGGCTGCATGGTACACCAGCTCTTCTCGGCCATGTGCAGCGGCCACGTCCACAAGCCGTCCTCGCGACGCTGCCCGATGCTCTCGCGGTCGATGAAATAGCCGGTCCGCTTGTGCTCCAGGCCGCTCTCGATCACGAGCCATTCCTCGTTCTCGAAGATCGGGCGTTCATCCGTCATGGCGGTCATCGCAGGTTCCTTTGCGGTCAGGCGCGGCTGCCCTAATGGCGTCACATCCACGACGCATACACAGGATGCGAACAAACCAAGAACATACTCTCGGCATCCGCTATGTCAAGCAATGACGCCGTTCTGGGACTGTAATCTTGGAGTAACCGATACTATGTGGAGGGCCTGATGGCAGGATTGAAGAGTTTGCTCCCGATCCCGTTCAAAAAGAGGCGAAGTCGTTGCGGCGAAATACCGCTGACGATAACTGAAGCTCGACCATTCCAACGCGACGGATTCGCAGCCCCATGACCACTCTCTCACGCCTCGAAACGGACCAGCTCCGGCGCCTGGAGGAGATGCGCAAGACCTTCGACAGATTGCGAGCGGAGCGCATCCGGGCGGAGGGCGAGGTCGAGCGTCTGACGCTGGAGCTGGAAGAAGCGCGGGCTCTCGCTCTGTCGGAGTTCGGAACGGACGACGAGGGGCAACTTCAGGGCCTGATCGAGGATGCCCAGGCCCGCAATGCCAAGCTCACCGAGGAGTTCGGCGCTGCCCTGCGCGAGGTCGAAACCCGTCTCAAACAGCTTGGAGACGAGCGTTGATTCCACCGTCCACCGATCATGATCTCGCGCGGGCGGCGGCGGCCCTCGCGCGTCTGGAGGGGCGGCGCGATGCCTTGCGGACGCGGCGCGAGGAGCTGACGCGTGCGATCGAGCTCGCCAAGGGGCGGCTTGCCGTCAAGGACGACGTGGAGGCGTTCATCGAGGCCGTGCACGGCAGCGCCAACCGCCGCAGCCTCTCGGCGTTCGAGACCTTGCTGACGGCCCTCGTTCAGGAGGTGCTGCCGGGCGAGAAGCCAGTGGCCCTGGATCTCTCGACGGAACGCGGCCTCGCCGCGCTCGACATCTGCGTACGCCGTCCCGACGGCACGCTCGAGGACGTGCTGGAGGACAACGGCGGCGCGCTTACCAACGTGATCGGCATGGCGCTGCGTCTGATCGCAGTGGTCAAGGCGGATGTCGCCCGTTTCCTCGCCCTCGATGAGGCCGATTGCTGGATCGCGCCGGAACGAGTCTCCTCCTTCTACAAGGTGCTGGAGGACGGCGCTGCCCGGCTCGGCGTGCAGTGCCTCGCCGTGTCCCACCACGACCTGTCGCAGTTCTCGGGCAAGTTCCACATCGCCCGCATCGTCGGCGAGCCCGCCTTGGGCGTCGACGTGCAGTCGGTTGACACCACAGGGTTGTGGGACGATGCGCAGCCGGGCCTGCGGTTCATCCGGCTCGTCAACGTGCAGGCCTACAAGGACACGACGCTTCATTTGAGCCCCGGTGTGAACGCGCTTATCGGTCCAAACAATCGCGGCAAGTCCACCTTCATCCGTGCCTTGCGCGCCGTGTTCTACGGTGAGGCCCGCGACAGCCTCGTTCGGGCGGGTGCGAAGGCGGCAGGCATCGAGATCGGTGTCGCCGGCAACCGGGTCTTGCGCTTCACGCGCCAGCCCCGCCGCTCGCCGGTCAACATCTGGTCGCTGCATGAGGCCGACGGTTCCGTCGTCGAGGAGCGGGGCATGCGCTACGAGACCGGCGGGCGCAATGTTCCCGACTGGGTCGCCGATCTCATCCGCATCCGCAAGGTGGAGGACCTCGACGTCCACATCGCGCACCAGAAGTTTCCCGTGTTCCTTCTCGGCGAGACGCCCTCCCGCCGCTCGGCCGTTCTCTCGATCGGCCAGGAGGCTGGCTATATCCGCGACATGCTCGTCATCCATCGCGAGCGCTGCCGGCGAGACAACGATCTCGTGCGCAGCGGCGAGCGGGAGCTGATCGGCGTCGAGGAAACGCTTGAAGGGATGGAGGAGATCGATAGTCTCAAGAACCGGCTGTCGGCCATCCGACAGCAGGGAGGCGCCCTCACGGACGCTGCAGCACACCTGCAGCGATTGCAGCAGCGCACGTCGCAGATTGCGGATCTCGATCGCCGACTGGGCAAGGCGAAGGCTCGAGCGACCATCACGGCAATGCTTCCGGACGCCGAGGAACTGACGCGCTTGACGCGCATGGTGGAGCGCTCGCGCGAGCGGGAGCGGCTGGGAGAACGGGTCCTGCAGCTCGGTCACCGCCTCGCTCGGAGCAGGAAGCGGCTGGCCGCGTTGCACGACCTTCCCGACGGCATTCCAGCCCTTGAAAACACCGCGCCGGCGCAAAACATCCTGAAACGTGTCAACGATCTTCGCAGCGCCGCCCGGATCGCGCAGGACCGGCTCGCGAAGGTCGATGAAGGGCTCGTATCCGTCCAGGCCGACATGGCGAAGCTCATCGAGGAGACCGGCGGCCTGTGCCCCACCTGCGGCGCACCGGTGAAGCCGGAGACCCTTTTGGACCATCACGCCCATCCTTCTCATTTAGCCTCGCCGTCGGAGCGGCTGACCGCATGATCCTGTCCGGAGATCGACTTCCCGCTATGACGTGCAACGGCGTCCTTGTCATCGGAGATCCGCACGTGGGCTCGCGGCGGCCGGGGCGGCGCAAGGATGCCGTCTGGCCGCAGGCCGTTCTCGGCAAGCTCGAGCGTTGCGTTGCCATCGCCAACGAGCGCGGGCTTGCGGTCGTCATCCTGGGCGACCTGTTCGATCGTCCCGTCGAGACCGACGAGGCGCTCAAGAACCAGCTCATCCGCGTTCTCAAAGGCTTTCAACATCGACCCATCGTCAATGTGGGCAACCACGATATCCAGCACACGACGCTGACCGACAGCGACTCGCTGGCGCTCCTGGGGCTGTGCGACGTGATCGACGTGGTGGCGTCGTCGTCTCCGGTGACCGAGGTCCAGATCGGCGCGCGGCGGATCGGCATCGGCATGACCCCGTATGGTCAGGCGATTCCCACCGATGCGCGCGGCTCATTCGCGGGCGTCGATCTCCATGCCTGGTTCACGCACCACGACATCGCGTTTGACGGCGGCTATCCGGGAGCGGTGCCGCCCTTCGCGGTCGAGGGCTGCGACGTGCTGATCAACGGGCACATCCACAAGACGCAGAAATCCATTCTCGCCGGACGCACCCGCTGGATGAATCCCGGCACCATCACGCGCCAATCCGTCGATCTCGTCGATCACGTTCCCCGTGCCTGGATCCTGGACGGCAACGGAGCCCTGGAGCCGCAGGCTCTGCCGTTCGAAAGCCATGTGTTCGATCTCACCGGACGCGTGGTCGATGCGGCTGACAGCGACGCCGTGGCCAGGGAGGTCGAGAGTGCCTTTGTCACGCTGCTCCAGGCTGAATCCGCCACGGAGCTGAAGCGCAGCGGCGACGGATCGATCATCCGCGATGAGATCGAGGCGAAGTTCGCATCCGACGACACGTCGGACGCGGTGCGCGCCATCGTGCGCTCGCTTCTGGGCGAAGCGGTCGAGCGCCACGCGGCGCAGTCTTAGAGCATCGGATCAGATCCTTGCCGCGGCGCGTCGTTGAGCGCGGCCCTCCGGGTCCGCGCGAGGCGCTAGAACGCAAACGGATCGGTATAGGGCAGGCGGCGCCGGCGCACCTGGGTTTCCGGCAGGATCGGCCGGCTGATGTCGACGGCCACCAATCCCTCACAGGCGAGCGCCAGAACGGCCGCCACGCCGTCCTGCGTGTTCATCACGGCGCTGGCGCAATCCACCAGCCGCATCGTGCCCATTTCGTCGAGCTGATGCAGGACGCGAACCCGGTCGCCGGCGGTCACGGGGGTGCGCTTGCAGGCCAGGATCAGGCGCATGGTCGTGAAGCGCGGCTCGGCCCGGATGCTGGCCGCGGTCTCGATCACGAAGGCCCGGCCGTCCACCGAGGTGATGCCGTGGATCGCCGCGGCGCGCAGCGGATGCCTGAGGAGGTCGTCGTCGGTCACCACATCGACCAGATAGGCGGCGCCATCCTTCACGATCTCGAAATCCGCCACGTGCTCGATGGTTTCATCCCCGACGGCGAACGTGGCCGGATCGGCCGGTGCGCGCAAGGATTCCACCTCGGCATCGAGCTCGCACAGCGCCAGGTAATCGGCGATCAGGGCATTGCGCGTGAGCGGGGCGGACGGGCGCTTGGCGGCTCGGCGGGTTCCCGGGCGCCGGGCGGGGCGTCGGTCCGAAAGGTCGAGGAGCGCTTGCGCGGACATCAGGGCCTCCAGCTTGGTGGGTCGAAGGGTGGGGCGGACCGGCCAGCGCTCACCGTCCAGCCTGCTCCGGAAAAGAGAACATATATAGAACAATGTCGTTTCGGTCAAACGCGCGGCCGTGTTCGAGAAGGCTCGTGCCGATCGCAGGACAATGGCCGCGCTCGGCCGGATTGGGACAAAATAGCACAGGGACTAAGTTATTGATTTGACCAGCGTAATTGGCCCGTTCGGGAGGCCCGGAGGTGGACCGGACGGCCCAAATTTGGTATAGAACAAAGAACGAACGCGCCTGCCGTGACAAGGCTGCGACAAGAGCGCGTCTCCGATGTGCGGGCCTCTGAGAGAGTTAGGATCGAGGATGAATACGACAGACAAGAAAATTTCCGAGGTGCTGGCGAAATTCGGCGAACCGATGGCCGGAAACGTCTGGCGCGTCCAGGGGACGGCTGTGGTCTATCACAAGACCCTCGAGCGGATCGCCGCCCAGGCCAAGGTCGTCTTCGACGAGCCCAAGATCATCCGTGCCGAGCGCGACGAGGCCGTGATCCAGGTGACCGGCCGCATGGGCGATCGCGTGGAATGGTCGATCGGCGAGGCGCTGATCGGCGTCAACTATCGCGTCTCCGGCAAGCAGGCGGCTTACGTCTATGCCATGGCCGAGAAGCGTGCGAAGGACCGGGTGATCCTCAAGCTCATCGAGCTGCACGGCTACGTCTACTCCGAGGAGGAGGCGGACGAGTTCAAGCAGGGCCGCCCCGGCTATGCCGATCCCCATGTGGAAGTCGAGAAGTCCGAGCCGCAGAAGGGCAAGGCCGAAGCAGCGGTCGCCGACGGCAAGGTCGAGGACGATCTGAAGGCGAAGATCAAGAAGGCCAAGACCATCAATGCGGTCACGGACCTGATGCTCCACGCCGACACGCAGAAGACCCTCGCGGATCTGCCGGAAGGCATCCGCGACGAGATCCGCGACTTCGCCAAGGCGCGTCTCGTGGAGCTCGGATGGCCGACCAAGAAGGCAGCCTAACTTTCGCTGCGATCATGGACGAGATGGTTTGACGATCATCTCGTCCATTTTTTCTTTTCGCGCTCGCGTCCCGGCGCTTCTGGTCTTTCTGATCGATGCCGAAATCCTCCGCCCTCCCTGCGGCCAGTCAGGACGCTCTCACCCTCACCGAACATCTCGTCGGCTCCATCGAGCGGGTGACGTTCCACAACGACGAGAGCGGCTTCTGCGTGCTGCGCGTCAAGGCGCGAGGGCACCGCAAGCCGGTCGCCGTGGTCGGCCACGCGCCGTCGGTCGCCATCGGCGAAGTGGTCGAGGCGAGCGGGGAGTGGCTGCACGATCGCAACCATGGGGTTCAGTTTCGCGCCGCCGAATTGAGGACCACAGCGCCGACCACGGCGGAAGACCTGCAGCGCTTTCTCGGATCCGGCCTCCTGAAAGGGGTCGGCCCAGCCGTGGCGCAGCGGCTCATCGCTTCCTTTGGATCGCGCATCCTCGACGTGATCGAAAAGAAGCCCCACGAGCTGACGCGCGTGCATGGCATCGGCATGGCGAAGGCGCTCGGCATCGGCGAGGCCTGGGCCGAGCATCGCGCGTTAAAGGACATCGCGGCCTTCCTGAACGCCCACGGCATCGGGGGCTTTCTGCTCGCGCGCATCTATCGCGCCTATGGAGTCGGGGCCATCGACATCATCAAGGCCAACCCGTACCGGCTCGCCCTCGATCTCCCGGGTTTCGAGTTCTCCCTGGCCGATCAGGTCGCCATGCGGCTCGCCTTCGAGCCCACTGCCGATATCCGCCTGCAGGCGGGACTCGCCACCGTTCTGTCGGACGCCGTGAAAGAGGGACATTCCGGATTGTCGGTCGACGAAATCCTGCGGCAGGCGAGCGCTCTGCTCACCGTTCCGACGGACCGGCTGTTGCCCGTGCTCGATGCGCAATGCGCGGCCGGCCAGCTCGTCGCCGACGAACTCGACGGACCCCGTAGCATCTTTCTCAAGAGCCTGTACGGGGCCGAGCTCTTCATCGCCCAGCGCCTGAAGGAGGTCGCTCAAGGGTTCCATCCCTGGCGCGGACTCGATCCCGCGCAGGTGATCGCCGAGACCGAGGCTGCCACGGGCGTCTCCTACTCGGCCAGTCAGCGCGAGGCGCTGATTGCCTCCTGCGAGGCCAAGGTGCTCGTCGTCACCGGCGGCCCGGGCGTGGGCAAGACCACGCTCATCCGGAGCCTCACGCATCTGTGCGCGAAGCATCAGCTGCAGGTCGCTCTTTGCGCTCCGACCGGCCGGGCGGCCAAGCGGCTCGCCGAGAGCACGGGCTTTTCCGCCAAGACCGTGCACCGGCTTCTCGAAGCCTCCGAGGGCGGGTTCCGACGCAACGCCAAGGCGCCGCTCGACTGCAATCTCCTCGTCGTCGACGAGGCGTCCATGCTCGATATCCGGCTCATGGCGGCTCTGTTGCGCGCCCTGCCGGACGAGGCCTGCCTGCTCCTCGTGGGTGACGTGGATCAGCTCCCCTCCATCGGGCCCGGACAGATCCTCTCCGACATCATCGACTCCGGGACCGTTCCGGTCGTTCACCTGCGGGAAGTGTTCCGCCAGGAGCGCGAAAGCCGCATCATCACGGTTGCGCACGCCATCAATCGCGGAATCGTGCCGGACCTTTCGCATCAGCCGGACTCGGATCTCTATTTCGTCGAAGCCGACACGCCTGCCGATGCCATCGCCAAGATGACGATCCTCATGCGCGATCGCATCCCGAGGAAATTCGGCCTCGATCCCGTGCGCGACGTGCAGGTCCTCTGCCCCATGAATCGTGGGCGGCTCGGCACCCACATGCTGAACGGCGAATTGCAGCAGATCTTCAATCCGCCGGGAACAGAGAGCCTGCACCGGGCCGGCTGGGTCTATGGTCCCGGCGACAAGGTCATGCAGGTGAGGAACGACTACGAGCGGGACGTTTACAACGGGGAGGTCGGCATCGTGCGCGAGGTCGATCGGGACCACGGCGAACTCACCGTCGCCTTCGACGACAGGCTCGTGGTCTATACGCTCCGGGAGCTCGACGAACTGGCGCTTGCCTATGCGGTGACGATCCACAAGGCGCAGGGGTCCGAGTATCCGGCGGTGATCATTCCCGTGGCGTCGCAGCAGGCCTCCATGCTGCGACGCAAGCTGCTTTATACCGGAGTGACACGCGCCAGCCGCCTCGTCGTCATGGTGGGAAGTCGGGCCGCCCTGGCGCAGGCCGTCACCCACGAGGACGAGCCGCGGCTGTCCAGATTGCGGAACTGGTTGGAGGCCTGATCTCTTTTACCAGGGCGTAGAGCGCTCTATACTCGCTCCCCAGCAGCCGCCGATGAGGGATGTGAGCGTGGGTCCTGGACAAGTCGAACATCAGGAGAGGAGGGTCCGGACCGGGCTTCTGGCCGGAGCGGTCCTGTGCCTGGTCGCGTCGGGCGGCCTCCTGTGGTGGCGCTATGGCGGCGCCATCTTCAACGATCTCGTGTCGACGACCCTCGCCTGGTGCCTTTAGAGCCACCCGTTCGTGATGTCCGGGCGAGCCCGTGGCTCGTCTTGTTCCAGCGGAAGGTCGCGGTTGCGAGTTCCCATAAGCTCCTCCAGGCGGCGAGGCTGACAAGCCCGTAATAGAGCGGGAGCAGCGGTACCCATGGCAGAAGCCGCCAGAGTTTTCGCCTATGGAGGGCGACGCAGGCCGGGATGAAGGTGGCTGCGGCCCCGGAGACGAAGAGCGTCAGACCATAGGCATGCTCGGCAGCCTCCCAGCGCGAGGCGAGGGGCTCGGCAGGGGGCGAAAGCCACAAGGTCAGGAAAAGTCCGGTGAAGATGGGATAGACTAAGGCGCTGAGCACGATGCCCCAGGTCACGACCAAGGTGCCGAACATGCGCCAGAGGCCGAGCTGCCGTAGTAAGCTCCACGGTTTGCGCGAATGACCGGCTGCGGTTTGAACGAAGCCTTTCATCCACCGGGTTCGCTGCCGCATCCAGGTTCCGAGGGTGCTGGGCGCCTCCTCGAGGGTCGAGGAGGGGAGATCCATGACCTCGTAGCCCAGCCGCGCCAGGCGGATGCCGAGATCGGCATCCTCGGTGACGTTCCAGGCGTCCCAACCATGGATCGTCTGCAGGATTTCGGTGCGGAAATGATTCGAGGTGCCACCCAGGGGAATGGGATTTCCGATCTCTGCCAAGCCCGGATTGAACACGTCGAACAGGACCGCGTACTCGATGGTGAACAGCCGCGTGAGCCAGGAATCGTCCGTGTTGTCGATGGTCAGCCGGGCCTGGAGGCAGGCGACGTGCGGCGGCAGATCCGCAAACCGGGCGACGGCCAGGCGCAACTGGCCGGGATCCGGCACGTCCTCGGCATCGTAGATGACCGTGAAGCGGCCCCGCGCCAGGGGCAGGCCGACGTTGAGCGCCCGCGGCTTGGTGCGCGGCTCGCCTCCGGGTGCCACGATGATCTCCACGTTGCCCGGCAGGTCGATGGCCTGCAGAGCATTCCACGTGTCCCTGTCGTCGGTTTCGAGCACGAGCTTGATGTCGAGCTTCGTCGCAGGGTAATCGAGCCGGGACAGGGCGTGGAGGAGTCCGGCGACCACCCGCTTCTCCCGGTAGAGGGGCGCGATGATCGTATAGACCGGCAGGTCGGCATCTCGGGCACGGGATGGCTGCTCCTCCGACTCGACGGGGCTCCTCAGAATGGCCGCCGAGAGCCGGAGGACGATCATGCCGAGGAACAGGGGGCTCAGGATGGTGCCGAGCACCGCTGCGGCGGACCCCGGCGCCAGCGTGCCGCCGAACACGAGTGCCGCAACGATAGTGAACAGGACGGTGATCTGCCCATAACCGAGACCGGTCGCGAGATCGGGAGACTCCTCGGCGAGGTCGCTGGCGGCCCGCTGAGCGATCCCGCGGGCCTGAACGCGAAAGACGGCCTCCCGCAGCCGCGACGGCGTCGTGACGGCCAAGGCGCGATCACGGGGGCGCGTCTTGAGGAGCCAGGCCAGTGAGGGGCCACGGGGCGCCATGACGAACCCGGCTTGGCTCTCGTTCAGGGGAGCGAGGCCCGCCAGAATGCTCTCCGGGTACCCGGCGGCTCGCGACAGACGGGGGGATGACAGAAACGGCAGGCCGAGTTCTGCCGCGAGCGCCCGGTAGAACTCCGTCTCTTCGACCAGCCCGTGCCTCAGCAGAAACTCGTCCGCCGGAACTCCTGTGAGACGGGCCAGGACGGCTGCCTGACGCAACGTTTCCGGCGGCTGCCCGTGATGAGCCAGGAAGCCGATCTCGATGGGCAGCGCTGTTGACTGTGGGCCTCTCTCCGCTAGACCCTGCCTCATGAGCAAAGGACGCTTCCGGAAGGCGTTCGGATCGGATGCGGGGCAGCGTGCAAGAGAACATCGTCCACATGGTTCGGAATATCATTACATTCGTTGCGTGCCTCCTAGGCAAGATCAAGCTGCCGAGTTTGCTTTTCCCAATGGCGGCCCTGACGGCGATGCCGTGCCTCGCGCAGGCCCAGGGCGTGAACATTCCGAACTTCTGGGATCCCAAGACTCAGCTCGAGCGACCCGACCTGCCGGCGACCCGCACGATCCGTTTTCTGGTGGACGATGATTTTCCGCCGCTGCATTTTCCGGGACCGGACGGCAACCCGACCGGATTGTCCGTGGAGCTCGCGCGCGCGGCCTGCGAACGCCTGAGCCTCACCTGCACGATCCAGGTCCGCCGGTTCGACATGCTGCTCGGGGCTCTGAACGAGCGGCAAGGCGATGTGGTCGCCGCCGCCATTCCCGTCACGGCGGATCTCCGCGGTCGCTTCGCCGTCACGGCGCCGTACTTCAAGATCCCGGCGCGCTTTGCCGTGCGCAAGGATCGCAGCCAGCCGGTACCCGAGGCGAAGACCCTTCAGGGCAAAACCATCGGGGTCGTCGGCGGAACGGCTCATGAGGCCTTCGCCAAGGCTTTCATGAAGGGCGGCTCGCTCAAACCCTATCCGGAGTTGGCGGCTGCCCACACTGCCCTTAAGGCAGGCGAGATCGACTATCTTTTTGCCGATGGTCTCGGCCTTGCTCTCTGGATCGGAGGCGAGGAAGCGGGCGGGTGCTGTGACTTCTCCGGAGGTCCCTACCTGGAGAGCCGTTTCTTCGGCGAAGGGATCGGCTTCATCACCCGGACCGAGGACGACAATCTGCGCCGGGCCCTGGATTTCGCCCTGCAGCAATTGTGGAAGGAAGGGAAATATGCGGAGCTTTATCTGCGCTTCTTCCCGATCAGCCCGTTCTAAAGCCTTGTGGGTTCAGCCGAAGGCGGGTTTACCGCATTGACCCCTGCGGGTCTCCTCCCTAGTGTGCCGCGCTTCTGGACGCATTTTCCGCAAGCACTAGGCCCATGTCTCACCCCCTGACCCTCGATCCTGCCCTGACCGAAGCCGCTCAGACCGCCACCGCTTGGCCTTTCGAGGAGGCGCGCAAGCTCGTCGAGCGGCTCAAACGGACGGGCAAGAAGGAGGCTCTGTTCGAGACGGGCTACGGCCCCTCGGGCCTGCCGCACATTGGAACCTTCGGCGAGGTCGCCCGCACCAGCATGGTGCGCCACGCCTTCCGGGTGCTGACCGGGGACACCATCCCGACGCGCCTCGTCGCCTTCTCGGACGACATGGACGGCCTGCGCAAGGTGCCGGACAACATCCCCAACAAGGACCTCGTGGCCTCGGCGCTCGGCAAGCCGCTGACGCAGGTGCCGGACCCCTTCGGCACCCATGAGAGCTTCGCGCATCACAACAATGCGCGCCTGCGTGAATTCCTCGATGCGTTCGGCTTTGACTACGAGTTCATGTCGGCGACCGAGTGCTACAAGGCCGGCCGCTTCGACAAGACCCTGCTGACCGTGCTCGAGCGCTATGACGCCGTGATGGCGATCATGCTGCCCTCGCTGCGCGAGGAGCGGCAGCAATCGTATTCACCGTTCCTGCCGGTTCATCCGAAAACCGGCATCGTCATGCAGGTGCCGATCGACGAGCGCAGGCTCGATGCCGGCACCATCGTGTGGCGCGATCCCGACACGGGCGAGCGCTTCGAGACCCCGGTGACGGGCGGCCATGCCAAGCTGCAATGGAAGCCCGATTGGGCCATGCGCTGGGTGGCGCTCGGCGTCGATTACGAGATGGCCGGCAAGGACCTGATCGACAGCGTGAAGCTCTCCGGCGAGATCGCCAAGGCCCTCGGCGGCCTGCCGCCGGACGGGTTCAACTACGAGCTCTTCCTGGACGACAAGGGCCAGAAGATCTCCAAGTCGAAGGGCAACGGGCTCACCATCGACGAGTGGCTCACCTACGGCACGCCGGACAGCCTGCGGCTGTTCATGTTCAACAAGCCCCGCGAAGCGAAGAAGCTCTATTTCGACGTGATCCCGCGGCAGGTGGACGACTACCTGACCTTCCTGGAGAAGTATCCGGCGCAGGACGCCAAGGCGCGCCTGATGAACCCGGTCTGGCATCTTCATGCGGGCTCGCCGCCGGCTCCCGAACTGGTGTCGTCCGGCGGGGGCAGCCAGCCCGGCACGACGATCTCGTTCTCCATGCTGCTCAACCTGGTGGCGGTGGCGAATTCCGAGGATCCCGCCGTCCTGTGGGGCTTCATCCGACGCTATGCGCCGGGCGTCTCGCCGGAGACCCATCCGCGCCTCGACAGCCTGGTCAAGCGTGCGGTTCGCTATTTCGAGGACTTCGTGAAGCCCCAGAAGGCTTATCGCCTCGCGGACGACGTAGAGGCAGCCTCCCTGCGGCGTCTGGAGGAGGTGCTCGGCTCCTTCGAGTCCGGAGAGCGTCCGGCGACCGCCGAAGCGATCCAGGAGGAGATCTACAACGTGGGCCGGGCCGAGCCGCGCTATCAGGACCTCAAGGCCAAGGGCGCGACGCCCGAGCGTCCGGGCGTGTCCATCGAATGGTTCAACACGATCTACCAGGTGCTGCTGGGCGAGCCCCGCGGCCCGCGCTTCGGCTCCTTCGTGGCTCTCTACGGCGTGAAGGAGACGCGGGCGCTGATCCAGAAGGCGCTCGACGGCAACCTCGTGCGCGAGCACGAAGCCTTCCTGAAGGAGCGCGAGGCCGGCCGCGCCGCCTGAGCGCCTGCTATTGCCGGGCCCACATGATCCGGGCCGACCAGGAGACCTCTTCGGCGGGGATCACCTGGTCTTCCTGGTCCTTCGCAAGAGACGTCATCTCCAGGGTCTTGGCCGAGCGGCGCTTGAGCTCCTTGGCCAGGATCGCCCCGGAGGTCGTGCACACGACGACCCGGTCGCCCTTGCGGGTGCTGGCCGTCGGCGACACGATGAGAACGTCCCCGTCGCGATAGAGCGGAGCCAGGGCGTCACCCGTGACCTCGAGCGCGAAGACCTTTTCCTGCCCGAAATCGGGAAACTCGATCTCGTCCCAGCCCGGGCCTTCGTTGGGCATGCCCTCGTCGTTGAACACCTTGCCGGTGACCGCTTCTTCCATGCCGATCAGCGGGATCATGGAACGGCGCAGCGAGCCCGAAGGCTCGACGAGGCGGAGGAAATCCTCCAGGGTCGCGCCTGTGGCTTTCAGGATTTTCGAGATCGACTCCGTGGAAGGCCATCGTTCCCGGCCCTCGGGACTCACGCGCTTCGACTTGTTGAAGCTGGTCGCGTCGAGACCGGCCTTGCGAGCCAGTCCTGAAGCGGTCATGCCATGACGTGATGCCAATGCATCGATAGCAGCCCAGACGCGCTCGTGAGATAACATTGTACTAACCTTCGCAAGGAGCGAAATCAGTGAAAGCGAACCTATAACTAGGAATTAAATGTGACCGAAAACTTAGACAACTGCCAGCAGTCTATTGAGACAATATGTCTAATTTGGGTTGCTCCTGATGTGACGTGCGGATACTCAAGACTTCATGACCATTATTTTTAAAATTTGCCCTGCTTTGCTTTGGCGGGAGGCCGAAAAGGCCGGATCCTTCGAAGGGGCGCCTGTCGATATCCAAGATGGGTACATCCATTTTTCAACAGCAAATCAGGCCTATGAAACTGCGAAAAGGCACTTTGCCGGGCAGAACGATCTACTGCTGATCGCCGTCGAGGCCGATTCGCTGGGCGAGGCTCTCCGTTATGAGCCTTCCCGGGGAGGGGACCTGTTTCCGCACCTCTATGCCGCGCTGCCCCTCTCCGCCGTCCGATGGGTGAAGCCGTTACCCCTCGGCCAGGATGGCCGGCATGTCTTTCCGGATCTTTCGCAATGATCGGCACGCTCTTTTCCCTGGCCAGACCCGCTCTCCACGCCCTGGACGCCGAGACGGCGCATCAGCTGACGATCCGGGGACTGTCGCTGTTGCCTGCCTCACCGGCTCCTGCCGACGATTCACGTCTCGCCGTCGATGTGTTCGGCCGGCATTTTCCCAATCCGGTCGGGCTTGCGGCCGGCTTCGACAAGCAATGCGAAGTGCCCGACCAGCTCCTCGGCCTCGGCTTCGGGTTCGTCGAACTCGGCGGTGTGGTGCCGAAGCCGCAGGAGGGCAACCCGCGGCCGCGGGTTTTCCGACTGACCCGCGACGAAGCCGTCATCAACCGGTTCGGCCTCAACAGCGATGGGCTCGATGCGGCCCGCGGGCGGCTCGCCAGCCGGCGTGGGCGCCCGGGGATCGTCGGCGTCAATATCGGGGCCAACAAGGATTCCGCCGACCGGATCGCCGATTATGTCCTGTGCATCGAGCGTCTCTGCGGGCTGGCCGATTTTCTGACGATCAACGTCTCCTCGCCGAACACCCCGGGCCTGCGAGATCTGCAGGGCGAGGCGTTCCTGGACGATCTTCTGGCCCGCAGCATGGACGCCCGCGACAGGGCGGATCAGGGCCGCCGCAAGACGACCATTCTGCTGAAAATCGCCCCCGATATTTCTCTCGACACGCTCGACGCGATCGTCGCCACCGCGCTCAAGCGCGGCATCGACGGACTGACCGTCTCCAACACCACGGTTGCCCGGCCCGACAGCCTGCAGGACAAGGCGCTCGCCTCGGAGACGGGCGGCCTGTCGGGCAAGCCCTTGTTCGTGCCGTCCACGAAGATCCTCGCCGAGACGTATCTGCGCGTGGAGCGCAGGCTTCCGCTCATCGGCGTCGGCGGGGTCGACTCCGCCGATGCAGCCTGGGCCAAGATCCGCGCGGGAGCGAGCCTGATGCAGCTCTACTCGGCCATGGTGTACAAGGGGCCCGGTCTCATCGGCGACATCAAGCGGGGGCTGCTGCAGACCCTTGAACGTGAGAAGACGTCGCTGGCTCTGGCTCTCGGACGGGATGCATCGGCGATCGCACAAGGCCGCATCTAGGACGTCCTATGTTCGAGACAGGCTGGCGAAGGTCTTCTTCGCCAGCCGCGGATAGAGAACGAACTGACCGAGCCCTCGCGCGCTCAGGAACGCCAGGAGAGCGATCCAGAGCGCCGTGTTCCCGAGGCTGCCCGCAGCCAGAAGAATGACCCCGTAGATCGCGAACGCGATCACCATCAGGTCGCGCATGGACCGGGTCCAGGTCGCGCCCGTGTAGATGCCGTCGAACGCGAAGGCGGCGGCGCCGAAGAGCGGGGTCAGGGCGGCAAAAACCAGATAATCCCGCGCGTAGGAGCGCACGTCCGGATTCGTCGACACGAAGTCGATGAAGAACCCGCCGCCGGCCAGGAAGATCCCCGAGACGGCAAGGCCGAAGCCGAGGCTCCATCCGAGGCTCAACCGGATGGCGCGCCGGAAGCTGACCTCGTCGCGGGCACCGATGCTCTGGCCGCACAGGGTCTCGGCCGCGGTGGCGAACCCGTCGAGGAAATAGCCGCCGATCAGGAACATGTTGTAGAGCACCGCATTCGCCGCGAGCGTGACGTCGCCCGAGCGCGCTCCGAGCGCGCTGAAGATCGAGAATGCGAGGATCAGAGCCACGTTGCGGATCATGATGTCCCGGTTCATGGCGAGCGTCTGCAGCATCGCCGCACGGTTCAGGACCTCGTGCCATGTGACGGCGAGCGGGTTGGAGCCGAGACGGCGCAGGACCACGACGCCGAGGCCCGCACCCAGCACCTCGGCCAGCGCGGTGCCGACGGCCGCGCCCGCGATGCCGAGACCGAAGCCGAGGACCAGGGTCATGGTGAACACGATGTTGGCGACATTGATCGCGACCTGCAGCAGCAGGCCGAGATCCGTCCGGCCGCGCCCCAGGGTCGATCCGAGGATCACGTAGTTCGCCAGGGTGAATGGTGCGGACCAGATCCGGATGAAGAAGTAGGTCGAGAGGGCCTCGGTCACGGCCTGGCTCGCGCCCGCCATGGAAAAGGCGACGGACGCGATCGGCCATTGCAGCAGGATCAGCAGGAGGCCCGTCACCCCGGCGACCAGGAAGGCCCGGGCGAGCGTCAGGTCGACCTCGTGCCGGTTGCCGGCGCCGGTCGCCTGGGCGGTCAGACCCGCCGTCGCCATGCGCAGCGAACCGAAGCTCCAGAACACGAAGTCGAAGATCACGGCGCCGAGCGCCACCGCTCCGAGCAGATGCGCCTCGCCGAGGCGCCCGATCACCGTCGCGTCGACGAGCCCCAGCAGAGGCGTCGTCACGTGCGACAGGGTCATCGGCAGCGCGAGCGCCAGGATGCGGCGATGGGAGATGTCCAGGCGCCGGGCGGGCGCTGATCCGTCCATGATGGGCCTCGGAAACCTCAGCGCCGGCTGCTGAACAGGCGCGAAATGAGCCAGAGCGGCACGACGATGATCGCCCCGTAGAGGACCCAGAGGCCCACCTCTTCCACCGTCCCGAGGCTCAGGTCGAGGACGGAGCTGATCCAGTTGAACAGGCCCTCGATCAGCCCGAAGGGCGTGATGTCGAGGAACGCCAGGAAGGCGCCGACCAGAAGAGACAGGAAGATCAGCTTCACCAGCACGGAGCCGGGGGAGCCGCCGAGAAAGCGGTTCAGGTTGGACATGTCCTCATCTCGTCAGAAAGCGTAACTGGACCTGGTGCGTTGCGTGTGCTTCATCGCAAGGGCCGGCGATGAACGCAACCCAATCCGAGCTTCGCATGATCGATCCTGCCGTTTTCGACCCCTCCGCCATCAGCGACGAGATCCGCGGCCAGAACGCCGAGATCGTGGCGAAGCTCGCGGCTCTGCCCGATCCGATGTCGGTGCCTCCCGCTCTGGTCCGGGAGCGGCGCCGCCAGGGCCTGGGACCGTTCCCCCAGATGCCGTCGAGCAGCCGGGCCCGGACCATTGCCATCGATGGCCCGGCGGGCCCCATCCCTTTGCGCATCATCGCCCCGGACAACCCCCGCGGCGTCTATCTGCACATCCACGGCGGCGGCTGGACCTGGGGCACGGCCGACGAGCAGGACCCCTGGCTCGACCGTCTGGCGGAACGCTGCGGGCTGACCGTCGTCTCGGTGGAGTACCGACTTGCCCCCGAGGATCCGTATCCGGCGGCACCCGACGATTGCGAGGCGGCCGCCCTTTGGCTTCTCCGGGGGATGGAGGGCCGGTTCGGCACCACGCGCCTGTTCATCGGCGGCGAGTCGGCCGGCGCGCATCTTTCCGCCGTGACGATCCTGCGCTTGCGGGACCGGCACGGCCTGACGCCCTTCCGGGGCGCCAACCTGTTCGCCGGGTGCTACGATCTCTCTCTCACGCCCAGCGTTCGCCAGTGGGGAGCTGAGCGGCTGATCCTCAACACCAACGACGTGAGGGTCTTCGCGGACAATTTCTGCGGACAGGCGCCCGACCGGCGGGATCCCGACATCTCGCCGCTTTATGCCGATCTGAGCGGATTGCCGCCGGCCCTGTTCTCGGTCGGCACCCAGGACATGCTCCTCGACGACAGCCTGTTCATGGCGTCCCGCTGGGCGGCCGCCGGCAACCGGACGGACCTCGCCCTCTGGTCGGGCGGCTGCCACGTCTTTATCCGCTTCGACAGCGGCCTGTCGGAACAGGCGCTGTCGCGGATCGACGGGTTCATCGAGGGGCTTTAATCCGCCCCGGCCGGGGAGGGCCGCTGGGTCACGCCGATCTTCGACGCGGCGATGACCGCCTGGGTGCGGCTGTCGACGCCGAGCTTGTCGAGGATCGCCGAGACATGCGCCTTCACGGTCGCTTCCGAGACGCCGAGCTCGTAGGCGATCTGCTTGTTCAGCAGTCCCTCCGACAACATGGTCAGGACACGGACCTGCTGCGGGGTCAAGGTGCCGAGGCGGCGGACGAGATCCGCCGTCTCCGCATCCTCGGAGGCCGAGAGGTCCACGTCCGGCGGGGTCCAGGTGTCGCCGGCCAGCACCGCCTGGATGGCGCCGCCGATGAGGTCGGTGTCGATCGACTTCGGGATGAACCCGGAGGCGCCGAAATCCATGGCACGGCGGATCACGGTGGGCTCCTCCGTCGCGGACACGATCACGACGGGCAGTTCCGGATATTGCGCGCGCAGCGACATCAGCCCGGAGAAGCCCTGCACGCCCGGCATCGTCAGGTCGAGCAGGATCAGGTCGACGTCCCGCTCCTGGGTCAGGGTGGCGTTCAGGTCGTCCATGCCGCTCGCCTCGACCACCCGGGCCTGCGGCATGCTGGACGCGACCGCCTGCCTCAATGCCCCGCGGAACAAGGGATGGTCATCGGCAATGATGATCGTGGTGGTTTGATTTTGCACGTGTGCCTTCTCCCACGAGACGCTTGCTTGAGCCTTAGCCGCATCCCCGATGAAATGGCAAGCTGGCAATCGACGACCTTTGCTAATCTAAGGGAAAGTACGGAGGCTTCCCATGTCATCATGTGGATTATGCCCCGATGAGATGGAAGATCAGGTCGCGGCGATGCGGCCGGTCCCGATGCTCCGCAAGGTAAATTCCCTGCCAGGTTCCCAGGGCCGGCCGGCCCTCCGCCACGGGAATGCTCAAGGAGATTCCGGACAGCAGGGTCCGGATATGGGCCGGCATGTCGTCCGGGCCCTCGGCCGCGTGGACATAGCCGGCGTTCCGTGGGGCCAGGCGATCGAAGGCGGTCAGCAGATCCCGGCGGACGTCCGGGTCGGCGTTCTCCTGGATCAGGAGCGAGGCCGAGGTGTGCCGGCAGAAGACGGTCAGAAGGCCGTGCCGGATCCCCGTTCCGGCCACCCAGCGCGCCACCGCGTCCGTGACCTCGGTGAAGCCCTGGCCCCGGGTGTCGACGCCGAGCCGTCCGCTGGCCTGGCGCGTGATCTCGCCTTCCGACAGGGTCTCGATCCTCATCCCTTCTGCCTCTTCGCTGCCTTGTCCTGGAGGGGATAGACCTCCTCCTCGCCCCGTTCGAGGATCTTCTCCAGGGTCTCGATCCGGTCGGCCTCCGCGGCGGGCTTGTCCCAGCGGATGCGGTTGATGCGGGGAAACCGCATGGCCACCCCAGACTTGTGCCTGGTTGAGCGCTGGAGTCCCTCGAAGGCCACTTCCAGCACGAGCCCCCGGTCCTTGCCGTATTCTACCTCCCGCACGGGCCCGAAGCGGTTGACCGTGTGGTTGCGGACATAGCGGTCGAGCTTCACCAGCTCCTCGTCGGTGAAGCCGTGATAGGCCTTGCCGACAGGCACCAGCTCCTCGCCGTCCGGGCCCTCGCGCCAGACGCCGAAAGTGTAGTCGGAATAGAACGACGAGCGCTTCCCGTGGCCGCGCTGGCCGTACATCATGACCGCGTCGACCAGATAGGGATCGCGCTTCCACTTGTACCAGTAGCCCCTGGGGCGGCCGGGGAGATAGGGGCTGTTCGCCCGCTTCACCATGCAGCCCTCGATGGCATCCGCGTCGGGCCCGGCCCCGACGGAGGCCGGATCGGCCCGGGCGGCGGCGAGATCCTCCCAGGTCGTGAACGGCACCATGGGTGAGAGGTCGATGCGCGGATCGTCGAGGCGGGCGACGAGCGCCTCCAGGCGCCTGCGCCGCTCGGCGAAGGGGAGGCCGCGCAGGTCTTCCTCGCCCTCGAACAGGATGTCGTAGACCCGCAGATGAGCCGGAAACTCGGCGATCAGCTTCGGCGTCACGGCCTTCCGGTTCAGGCGCTGCTGCAGCACGTTGAAGCTCTGGACGCGCCCCTCGCGCACGATCAGCAGCTCGCCGTCGATGGCGCCGTCGAAATTCAGGGCCTCCACCAGGTCCGGGAAGGCGCGGGATACGTCCTCGCCGGTGCGGGAATAGATCCGCTTCACAGGGCGCCCATCGCTGCCGTGGCCGGCGGCGGCCTGCAGGCGGATGCCGTCCCATTTCCACTCGGCCAGGAACTCGGACGCATCCAGCTTCCCGAAATCCTCGTCCTCAAGGGGGTGCGAGAGCATCGACGGGCGGAACGGTGCGGGATTGCCGGATTCGGGCTTGGGCCCGCGCCCCTCGACCCAGGCGAACAGATCCTCGTAGGGCGCCTCGAGCCCGTGCCAGACCAGCTCGACCTCGTCGGGCTCGATCTCCCCGAGCTGGGCGACTGCCGTCTTGGCGAGCCGCGCCGAGACGCCGACGCGCAGCTCCCGGGTGATCAGCTTGATCAGCGCCCAGCGCCCGGTCTCGTCGAGCGCGTCCATCCATTCGGCCACGCGGGCCGGCAGGTCGCTCTTGCTCGTGGTCGCGAGCGTCTCGATGACCTCGGTCAGGGTCGGGACGTGGGGCGGCGGGTTGTTGTGGCCGATGGCGGGCGTGCCGTCCGAGGCCGGGGCCACGCTCTCGTGGCCCGGCGAGGGCCAGATCAGCGCGACTGTCTCGGCCAGATCGCCCACGTAGTGGTAGGACATGCGGAAGAGCTCCGGATCGGTGCGCTCCTCCACGAGGCCGCGGATCAGGGCAGGCTTGGCCTCCTTGAACATGAGCGCCCCGGTCATGGCCGCGAGCGCATAGCCGCGGTCGGGGTCCGGAGTGTGGCGGAAATAGTCGGTCAGGAGCCTCAGCTTGGCGTTGCGGCGCGGCTCGTAGCCGAGGCGGTCGAGGAGGGCGGCGAAGCGGTTCATGCGGCGTCTCCCGTCCCCGCATCCGCCGCGGGAGCCTCCTCGGCCTCGCCCTCGTCGCCGTAGCCCAGCATGTGGAGGGGACGGGCCCGAATGCCGTGGGTGGTGCACCAATGGACCAGCGCGTCCTCCTGGCCGTGGGTCACCCAGACCTCGCCGGCGCCGGTCTCCCGGATCGTGCGGCACAGATCGTCCCAGTCGGAATGGTCGGAGATCACCAGGGGCAGTTCCACGCCCTTCTGCCGCGCCCGTGCCCGCACGCGCATCCAGCCGGACGCGAAGCAGGTGACGGGGTCGGGAAAGCGGCGGGACCACAGGTCCTGGATGGCCGAGGGCGGGCAGATCACGATGGCGCCGGCGAGCTTCGACCGCTCCGCCGCCACCACCTTCGGGGTCTCGCCCAGGGGAATGCCCTCGGACTTGTAGAACTCGGTCAGGCGCTCCATGGCGCCGTGCAGGTAGATCGGCCGGTCGTAGCCCTCCTCCCGCAGCAGCGCCATGACGCGCTGCGCCTTGCCGAGCGCATAGGCGCCGACGATGTGGGCGCGCTCGGGAAAGAGGGCCGCCGAATCGAGGAGCTTGCGGACCTCGGCGCGGGTGTCCGGATGGCGGAAGACCGGCAGGCCGAAGGTCGCCTCGGTGATGAAGACGTCGCAGGGCACGACCTCGTAGGGCAGGCAGGTCGGATCCTCCGCCCGCTTGTAGTCGCCCGACACGACGACCCGGGTCCCGCCCGCCTCGATGGCGATCTGGGCCGAGCCCAGCACGTGGCCGGCCGGGGTGAAGCGGACGGTCACGTCGCCGACGCGCAGGTTCTCGCCCAGGGGGGCCTCCTGCGTGGCGTCGGCGAAATCCGCCCCGTAGCGCACGGCCATGATGAGCAGGGTTTCCCGGGTCGCCAGGACGGATCGGTGCCCCGAGCGGGCATGGTCGGAATGGCCGTGGGTGATCAGTGCCCGCTTCACGGGCCGGACCGGGTCGATGTGGAACTCGCCGAGGGGGCAGTAGAGCCCTTGCGGGGTCTGGGTGAGGATGTCGGTGGAACGCAGCGCCATGGGTGAGAATATAGGGTTCGGCCGGTCGATGTCAGGCGGAGGGATAATGCCGTCCTTGAGGATGGGCTCCATCGCGGTGCCGGATCGGCCTCGGGCGGATTCCGACACTCTCCCGTCATCACCGGCCTTGTGCCGGTGATCTCGCTTGCTTGAGGTGCGGCGCTTTTCTGATCGGGATGGCCGGCACAGGGCCGGCCATGACGTGGCAGGGTGGCGGGACGGGGGAGCGTCGCGCTGCGGTGCGGGTTCGTGATCTGTGCTGATGTCAAAGAGCCAGCACCTGTGGGCCCGCAGCTTGCGCTGCGAGCCTTCAGGATGATCGAGGGTGGCGCGAGTGGCAGCCCGGCTCGATGTCTGAGGTGATAAGCGAGAGCCAAGCTGCTCGTCGCGCACGGTTCTTTTCAGGCGGACCAGCTGGGCAGAGCCCAAGGTCGGCCTCCTGCGCGCCCAGGGGTGCGAAGCCTGTCGCAGGACCGTGCCGGCTCCCACACTTGCGACGCCTCGCGAGCGCGCCCCTCGAAGGAACCGATCTGTCCAACGATATAGCTTAGCTTGGCACTTCTGTCAAGAACAAAGTGAGAACACATCGTTGCGCAGACCCTGCCACGTCATCACCGGCCCTGTGCCGGTGATCCCGATCCGGGAAGCGCCGCGCCTCACCGCAGCGGGATGGCCGGGACAGGCCCGGCCATGACGGGGTGCGTGGAATGACGGGCGGTGGGTAGCCATGACGTGGTGGGTGTCAGGACGGGCGGAGGGTGGCGGAACGGCCGCAGGATGACGGGAGCCGCTCCACGAGACTGCCGGGGCCGTTCCGGAACGACCGGGACACGACGCCATTGACAGCCCCCTTGCTCTCCCGCATCCAAACGTCATGCCGCAGACCGCCACCGTCCGATCCACCGGCGATTTCCACGCCGACCGCCGCTATGAGTATGCCCGCTCCGCCTTCGACGAGGGCGACTTCGAGGCTGCCGCCGACCTGGCCCGTCAGGTGCTCGAGCTTGCCCCGGACTTCGCTCCGGCCCAGGCGATGCTCGGTCGCTCGGCCGCCGAACTGGGCCTAGCGGATGAGGCGGTGAACGCCCTGCGTCGCGCCCTCGCGCTCGAGCCCGAGGATGCGCTGGGCGTGCGGATCGACCTCGCGCGGCTCGGTGCGCTTGCGCCCGAGGCGGCGATCACCGATGGCTACGTGCGCGCGCTCTTCGACGACTACGCGCCGAAATTCGACCGGCACTTGACGAGAAGCCTCGCCTATCGGGGACCGGCGCTGATCGCCGACGCGCTGCGCCGGGCCTGCTCCAAACGGATGCGGGAGTACCGCTTCGGCGCCAGTCTCGATCTCGGTTGCGGCACGGGGCTGATGGCGCAGGAGCTCGCAGGATGCTGCGCGTCCATCGAGGGCGTCGATCTCTCGCCGCGCATGCTCGAGAAGGCGCAGAAGACGAGGCTCTACGACGCCCTGCACGAGGGCGAGCTCCTGGCGTTCCTCGCCGGCCGCCGGACGGGCGAGGCCGATCTCGTGGTGGCGGCCGACGTGTTCGTCTACATGGCGGCGCTCGATGCCGTGTTCCGCGAGGCGCATCGGGTGCTGGGCCGCGAAGGGCTCTTCGCCTTCACCGTGCAGGCGCACGAGGGCGAGGGCTTCATCCTCGGGGCGGATGCCCGCTACGCCCACAGTGGATCCTATCTGCGCGACGTCGCGGACAGCACGGGCTTCGATGTCGTGATCATCGAGCGCGTCTCGACCCGGGAGGATCGCGGCGTGCCGGTTCCCGGGCTTCTGGTGGTGATGCAACGCTAGGTGACCGCTTCCCTCGACGTCATCACCGGCACAAGGCCGGTGATGACGAAGCAGACGGACGTTCGGATTCTCCGAACGACGCGGCTTCGCGCAAGGCTGCCTACTCGGCCCGCGCCGAAGGATGCGGGGCGCTCTCGTAGCAGCCGGCCACCGACTGGTCGAAATCGATCACCGAGCCGGTCATCATGCCGGATTCCGAACTGCACAGGAACGCCACGGCGCGCGCCACCTCCGCCGGCTCCAGCAGGCGGCCGAAGGGCTGCTCCTTCATGGCCCTCTCCAGCCAGCCGTCCTGGGCATCGTGGTAGGTCTTCATGATCCGGTCCTCGCCCGGCGTGTTCATCCAGCCGATGTTCAGGGCGTTCACCCGGATGCGCCACGGCATGAGGCTGAAGGCGGCGTTCTTGGTCAGCGTGGCGAGCGCGCCCTTCGAGCCGCTATACGCGGTGATGAAGGGCTGGCCGCCATGGGCCGACATGGACAGGATGTTGACCATCGCGCCTTCGATCTTCTCGCGCCGCATGATCTTGGCGGCTTCCTGCATGAGGAAGAAGGGCGCACGCACGTTGACCGCGAACATGCGGTCGAAGAGTTCCGGGCTCGTGTCGAAGATCGTGCCGCGATCGGTGATGCCGGCCGCGTTCACCAGCACGTCGACGCGCCCGAACACGGTGTCCGCCCGCGCGGTCACCTGACGGGCCTCGTCGACGCTCTCGAGATCGGCCTGCACGAATTCGGTATGGCATCCCTGTCCCGAGATCTCGCGGGCCACCGCGTGCCCGCGCTCCGCGTTGCGGCCGCAGATCACGATGCCCTTGGCACCGCGCTCGGCGAAGGTGCGGGCGATGGCTTCGCCCAGGCCTTGGGTCCCCCCGGTGACGACCGCGATGGCGTTCTGGAACTGGAAGTCGTGCGGCATGACGTGTGCCTTTTCATTCTCGTTGCTGGCTTTGCCCAAGCTGACGGTATCGCGGGCCGGATGGCAAGGGTCCGGCCCTGAGTTTCGACGGGTGTCTACACGGTCAGCTCCTTGACCATTTCCCAGCAGGGAACCGGGACGGGGCCCGCACGGGTCTCGGCGTCCTCGGTGACGGTTTCCGTGCAGCGCCAGCCGCAGCGCTCGTAGAACGAGCGGGCGCCGTGATTGCCGACGAGGCAGCGCAGATGGGCCTTGTCGAAACCGCTGGCCCAGATCGCATGTTCGCTCGCCTGCAGCAGGGCGCGCCCGATCCCGAGGCGTCGCCCCTCGCGGGCCACGTAGAGCTGGCCGAGCAGGTTGTCCGCCCAGGCCGCGAAGCCGAGCAGCCGGCCCTGCCCATAGACGGCGAGCGGCGGCACGGGAAAACGCTTCACCCGCTCGATGAAGAAGCCCTCGTCGCGATGCTCGGCCACGCTCGAGGGCTGCAGCGGGGCCTGCGTCTCCAGCCAGACCGCGTGGTAGAGCCGGCCGATGGCTTCCAGCTCATCGTCTTCGGCTGCGCGAAGCTCCTCGCTCATCGTCCTCCCCTCGTGCCGCCATCATGGTAATTTTGTTTCGTTCGTCAAGACGCGGTCTGGCGAATGGCACACCGTACCTTATCTTGAGGACAGATGTCCCACGCGCCGGCCTCCCTCCTCCCAAAGATCTTCCGCGACTGGTTCAGGCACCGAGGCTGGAAGCCCCGGGAGCATCAGCTCGACCTTCTCGCCAAGGCCCGGGAGGACCGCTCCGTGCTGCTCGTGGCGCCGACGGGGGCGGGCAAGACCCTCGCGGGCTTCCTGCCGAGCCTGGTGGAACTGGCCGAGCGGGGACCGGGTCGCGGCACGGCCAAGGACAGGCGCGGCCTCCACACCCTCTACATCTCTCCCCTCAAGGCGCTGGCCACCGACATCGCCCGCAACCTCGAGGCGCCCGTGCAGGAGATGGGATTGCCCATCCGCATCGAGACGCGCACCGGCGACACGCCCTCCCACAAGCGCGCCCGGCAGATCGAGCGTCCGCCGGATATCCTGCTCACCACGCCGGAGCAGCTGGCGCTTCTCTTGGCCCATGCGGAGGCGCGGGAGTTCTTCAAGGATCTGCGCCGGGTGGTGCTCGACGAGCTGCATTCCCTCGTCACCTCGAAGCGGGGCGACCTTCTGTCGCTCGGGCTCGCGCGGCTTGTCGCCATCGCCCCGCAGGCGACCGCCGTGGGGCTGTCCGCTACGGTGCGCGAGCCGGACGATCTCAGGCGCTATCTGGTGCCGCAGCGCTCGCCGTCTCCGTCCGAGGACGAAGTGGAGCGCGGTCAGCTTGCCGACCTCGTCGTCGTGCAGGGCGGCGCGCAGCCCGACATCCGCATGCTCGAAATCGACGAGCGCCTGCCGCTCGCCGGCCACACCGCCTCTCTCTCCATGCCGGCGATCTACGATCTCATCCGGGATCACAAAACCACCCTCGTCTTCGTCAACACGCGGCTGCAGGCGGAATACACGTTCCAGGAACTCTGGAAGCTCAACGACGACAACCTCGCTATCGCGCTTCATCACGGCTCCCTCGACGTGTCGCAGCGCCGTCGCGTCGAGGAGGCGATGGCGGCCGGAAGGCTGAAGGCGGTGGTGTGCACCGCGACGCTCGATCTCGGCATCGACTGGGGCGACGTGGATCTCGTGGTGAACGTGGGCGCGCCCAAAGGCGCATCCCGGATCATGCAGCGCATCGGTCGCTCGAACCACCGCATGGACGAGCCGTCGGAAGCCTATCTCGTGCCGGCGAACCGCTTCGAGATCCTGGAATGCCGCGCGGCACTCGACGCGGTCCACGAGGCCGCGCAGGACACGCCGGATGCGCGCACCGGCGCCCTCGACGTGCTCTGCCAGCACATCCTCGGCATGGCCTGCGCCGAGCCGTTCAGGCTCGACGGATTGTACGAGGAGGTGCGCTCCGCCGCGCCCTATGCGGGCCTGACCTGGGAGGATTTCGAGGCCTGCGTCGCCTTCGTGGCGACGGGCGGCTATGCGCTGCGGGCCTATGAGCGCTTCGCCAAGATCGTGAAGGGCAAGGACGATCTGTGGCGCGTGCGCGACGCGAAGGTGGCGCAGCAATACCGGCTGAACGTGGGCACCATCGTCGAGTCCAGCATGATCAAGGTGCGGCTCGGCAAGTCGGCGCGCTCGCGGCCCGGCACCGTGCTGCCGCGGGGGCGCATCCTCGGCGAGATCGAGGAGTACTTCGCCGAGACGCTGACGCCGGGCGATACCTTTCTCTTCGCCGGCGAGGTGCTGCGCTTCGAGGGCATCTCCGAGGACGAGGCGCTGGTGACCCGCGCGGGCGCCGGCACCGACCCGATGATCCCGTCCTACGAGGGCGGCAAGTTCCCGCTCTCCACCTTCCTGGCCGCGCGGGTGCGGCAGATCCTCGCCGATCCCTTCGAGTGGGACCGCCTGCCGCAGCAGATGACCGACTGGCTCCTGCAGCAGCGCCGGCGATCGCTCCTGCCCGGGCCGCGCGACCTCCTGGTCGAGACCTTTCCCCGCGGCAACCGCTTCTACATGACCTGCTTTCCCTTCGAGGGACGGCTCGCCCACCAGACGCTGGGCATGCTGCTCACCCGCCGGCTCGAGCGGGCGAAGCTCAAGCCGCTGGGCTTCGTGGCCAACGATTACGGCATCGCGGTCTATGCCTCGGGCGACGTCGCCGGCCGCGCCGCGCGCGATCCCGCCTTCATGGACGACCTGTTCTCCGAGGACATGCTCGGCGACGATCTCGAGGACTGGCTCGCCGAATCCTCCCTCATGAAGCGCACCTTCCGCCAATGCGCGGTGATCGCCGGCCTCATCGAGCGCCGCTTCCCGGGGGAGAAGAAGACCGGCCGTCAGGTCACGATCTCGACAGACCTCGTCTACGACGTGCTGCGCAAGCACGAGCCCGACCACGTGCTCCTGCGCGCCTCGCGGGCGGATGCGGCAACGGGACTCCTCGACGTGAGGCGTCTCGGCATGATGCTAGAGCGCATCCGGGGGCGAATCATCCACAAGCCGCTCGACCGGGTTTCTCCTTTGAGCGTGTCCGTCATGCTGGAGATCGGCCGCGAGCGCGTCTATAGCGACAACGCGGACGAGATTCTGGCCGAGGCGGAAGCGGCGCTTCTCGACGAGGCTTTGGCGTGACGGCATTGCGGAAGAACAAACAGACAACACATGAGATCGAGCTGGCCGGTCAGCTGGCCCTCCTCGACCTGACGGGGGCGATGTATCTGCCCGCCCACGACGCCCTGCTCGTGGCCGATCTCCATTTCGAGAAGGGCTCGTCCTTCGCCCGGCGCGGCATGATGCTGCCGCCCTACGACACCCGCGAGACGCTTCTGGCGCTCTCCGACGCGGTACTCCGCTTCGACCCGAAGACCGTCGTGGCGCTCGGCGACAGCTTCCACGACATCGGCGGGCCGGACCGCCTCGGCGACGAGGAGCGCGCCACCCTTGCGCAAGCGCAGCAGGGCCGCGACTGGATCTGGGTCACGGGCAACCACGACCGCATCCTGCCCGACAGCATCGGCGGGCAGGTGGTGGACGAGATGGCGCTCGGCTCCCTCACGCTCCGCCACGAGCCGGCGGCAGGCGAGCAGGCCGAGATCGCCGGCCACCTGCACCCGGTCGGCAAGGTGGTCATGCGCGGGCGCGCCACACGGCGGCGCTGCTTCCTCACCGACGGTCGGCGCTGCGTCATGCCGGCGCTCGGCGCCTATGCGGGTGGGCTCAACGCCTGCGACGCCGCCTTCAAGCCGCTCTTCCCGAACGGCTTCACGGCGCATCTCATCGGCACCGAGCGCATCTTCGCCATCGCCCGGTCGATGCTCTGCCGGGACTGAGGAGAGCCGTCGCCCCCTTGTGCTGTCATGGCCGGCACGGGTCCGGGGGAGCGGGGAACCCGCCCGCAGACCTGGCGCGGATCAAGCCGTCGCTTCCTATCGCGGGCGCTTCCGGGACCGACGCGAGTTACCCGGCCGTCTTGACGACCGGATCCTCCGAGAACCGCGCCTGCCGGGGCGCGAGCTCATGGCCCTGCGGCTGGGTGAGGATCCCGTAAAGCTCCGGCCGGCGTCCCCGGATCCAGCGGCGGCCGGTGGCGAGCGGCAGGAGGCCGAGGTCGAGATCGGCCACCACCAGGGCGTCCTGCGCCTTCCAGGTCTCGTCCACGATGCGGCCGTAGCAGTCGATGATCATGGCGTTGCCGGTGCGCACCTCGCCGTCGTCTTCCCCGACCCCGTTGGAGAAGAGAAGGAAATAGCCGTTGTCGTGGGCGCGGGCCGGCAGCCAGCGCAGCAGCCATTCGCGTCCCTTCGGGCCCCGGAACTCGGCCTCGATGGTCTCGGGATCACGATGGCGGTTCTCCCAGAGGGCGGGGTCGATGAGCCCCATGGCCTGCGGGCTGCGGGACAGGCAGCCGCCGGTCTGGTGCGGCGCCATGACGATGTCGGCGCCGAGCAGCGCGGTAGCGCGGGCGTTCTCCACGAGGTTGTTGTCCCAGCAGATCAGAACCCCGATCCTCACGCCCCAGGGCGTGTCGAAGACCGTGTAGCTGTCGCCGCTCGCGATGTGGTCGCTTTCGAAGGCATGGAGCTTGCGGTGGCGGTGGACACGTCCGTCGGGCAGGCAGACCACATAGGTGTTGAACAGGCGCCCGTCGTCGGCGCGCTCGATCAGACCGACCCCGATGGCCATGTCGTGGCGGGCCGAGAGCGCGAGGACGGCCTGCGTGGAGGGGCCCGCCGGCACCGGTTCGGCCAGCGCCTCCAACCGTTCACGTCCGAGATTGCGCACGTGCCAGTACCCGGTGAGGCACATCTCCGGAAAAGCCAGGATCTTGACGCCCTGATCCGCAGCCTCGCGGGAGAAGCGCTCCACCACCGCCATGTTGGAGGTCTTGTCGTCGGCCTTGTGATGGAACTGAACCGTTCCGCACCGGAGCATCATGATGCCGTTCTCCCTGCATTCGCCGTCGACACGATTGCGTGACGACCCTGAGACGTAAAGACCTGAGCGCGTCCTGGTCAGTCCCGCCGGAAGATCGTGCTGGCGAGCCAGCCGAACAGGAGGGCGATGGCGGCGGTCGACAGGCCGTAGGCCAGGGACCAGTCCCGGGCGATGACGCCGACCTGTTCCTCGAACCCGGTCTTGACCAGCTCGAAATGGGTCTGCGTGCGGGCGAGGATCACCGTGTCGGCGAAGAGGGTCACGTCGACGTCGTAGTTGCCCGGCGGCGCCGTGGCCGGCAGGTCGATGCCGGCGCGGAAGATCTCGGGCGTCAGGAAGGTCACGCCGCGTTCGTCCTCGAGATAGAGGCCCTCCTGGGCCTTCAGCCGGTACAGGGCATCCCGGAAAGGCTGGTCCGCACCGTCGCGACGGCTCGTGAAATCGGCGGAATTGATGATGGCGCTCAGGCCGACCTTCTGGCGCTGCCGCAGCTGGTCGCTCGTGATCTCCTCGATCGGCCGGGAGCTGAGGACGTTCAGGTAGGCCGGCGCTGTCGGAAACTTCTGCTGTTCCTGGTTGATCCAGACCGGACCGAGCCGCTCCTTCTCGCGCACCGTGAGGAACTGGCGCGGGCCGCGGACGGTGACGACGATATCGTAACTTGTGGCGCGGGCGACCGTCTGGGCATCACGCTCGATGGCGCCGAACACGGCGATCTGCGTGCCCGTGTAGTTGGAATTGATCAGCACCCGGTGGTTCGACAGGGATGTGATCAGGGTTTCCGCCCGCGCGCTGACCATCGTGCCGACGAGGATCAGGAGGGCGCCGACGATCCTCACGTGCGCGTCTCCTGCGTGGTGATGGAGAAGGGCTCGTCCGGCTCCAGCACGAGTTCGAGGCCGAAGCGCAGGCCCACCGCCAGGAGCAGGATGGCGAGCAGGAAGCGGAACAGCTCCGCTCTCAGGTGCCTCCCCATGCGGGCGCCGAACTGCGCCCCGAACACGCCCCCGACGATGAGCAGGATCGCCAGGACCATGTCGACGGCCTGATTCGTCACGGCATGGAGAATGAGGGCCACGAGGGTGGTGCAGACGATCTGGAACTGGGAGGTTCCCACAACCACGTTGGTCGGCACCCGGAAGACGTAGAGAAGGGCCGGCACCACGATGAAGCCGCCGCCGATGCCCAGCAGGGCGCCGGCGAAGCCGATGAACAGGGACAGCCCGATGATCGGGATGATGCTCACATAGAGCTTGGATCGGTAGAAGCGCATGCGCAGCGGCCAGCCGAGATAGGGCGCGTGCTCGCCCGCCTGCCGCCGCAGGCGCACAGCGCCGCCCTTCCGCCGGCTCCAGAATTCCCGGATGCTCTCCTTCAGCATCAGGCTGCCCACGATGGTGAAGAGCGTCACGTAGGAAATGACGATCACGAGATCGAGCTGTCCGGCCCGTCGCGCCGCCGCGAAGAACCACACGCCCAGCGCCGAGCCGACGAATCCTCCTGCGACCAGGATGGCGCCGAGCTTGTGGTCGAGGGCGTTGCGGCGCAGCGCGCCGAGCACGCTGGTGGTGGAGGAGGCGACGATCTGCGCCGATTGAGTCGCCACGGCGACGGCCGGGGGGATCCCCAGGAAGATGAGGAGCGGCGTCATGAGAAATCCGCCGCCGATCCCGAAAAGCCCGGATATGAAGCCCACCGCCGCACCCATCCCGAGGATGAGAAGAACGCTCACGGGCATCTCAGCGATCGGCAAGTAGATTTGCAACCCGGTTCCCCCATTGGCCGGTGCAGCCACGTCGTTGTTACAGCATCATGCAGGCGGTGTAACGGTCATGTTCTGAACGGAAGATGACAAAGCCTGCGTGCGCTCAACTCCGGTCGCCCTGAGTTCGATCCAGAGCGGCCGTTCGGCCCGGGACGGCGACGGGCGGTCTGTTGGCGAGAGGATCGACCGGCCGAGGGCGCCAGGCTTCGAGAGCGGCCTTGGCGGCCTTCAGTTCGGCCGCGCTCAGGCGCCCGGCGATCTCGTCCCGCTTCTGGCCCGCCTCCGCGTCTCCCTGGTCGGCCGCGAGGGAGAACCACCGGAATGCCTTTGCCGGATCCGCCTTGGCCCCGATGCCGAGGGCGAGCAGGACGCCCAGATTGTATTGGCTGTCCCGCAAGCCGGACTCGGCAGCCTCGCCGTACCAACGCATCGCGGCGACGTAATCCGGCTTCCCGTTCCTGCCCGAGGCGAGAAGGGTGGCGAGATTGTGCATGGCGCGGATGTTGCCGCCCAGGGCCGCCCGCTCGTACCAGAAAGCGGCCTGCTTGAGGTCGAGGGGAATACCGTCGCCCTTCTCGTGCATCATGGCGAGCCGCTCCTGCGCCGGAGGAAGGCCAGCCTGAGAGGCCCACTCGAAGAGGCGGGCGGCGGCGGTCATGTCCTTTGCCATCCCGCGTCCCTCGGCGGCCCGGGAGGCGATCTCATAGAGCGCTGCCGCGTCGCCCGAAAGGGCCGCCTGCTGCAGGCCCGCCGGGGCATCCGCCGGGATACCCTTGATGGTCGCAGGATCGACGAGAAACTGCCCGGACACGAGCGGATCGGCGGACACGGCCCCGGTGGCGAGGCTGGACGACTGGAAGACGCTCAGATCGCCGGCTTGAGAAGCATCGGCGGCGGTGCCGACCGGCTTCGCATCGGCGGCAGGCGCCGCTTCCTGCCGCACGCTCGCCGGCACCGGGTCGGGCGAGACCCGCCCGACGGACAGGATCGGGTAGGTGCCGGTCGCCAGGATCAGAAACGCCAACCCGAACAGGAGAGGGCGCCGGCGGCTGTCGAGGCTGCGGCGCAGGCGCTCGAACAGGGACGCGACGCCGGCTGCGGATTCATCGGCCTCGGGCTGTTCGGCCTCGATTGCGGACCCGGCCTCCTGCTTCAGGGGCGACGGGGTGGAAACGGGGGCAGGCTCCGGGATCGCGCTCTGCGCGGCCCGTCGCGCGGCCGCGATGAAGCTGGCGCGCAGATGGCCGAGATCGGGTTCCGGAGTCGGTTCGGGCGGCGCAACCGTCGGGGCTGACGGGGAGGCGGCGTCCGGAGGAGGCGGGGCGGCCTCATTCATCTGCGACAGGGTGGCGGCATGGAGCCTGCGCACGGCGGCTTCGAGACGATCCGCGGGCAGCCGCGGCCCCGCGGGCGCTGCCGGCATGGACGGGCCCGGGCCGGCCGTCACGGGAGCGTCCCCGTTCGGCAGCCGGGACGTGAGGGCTTCCAGCGCGTCGCGGACGGCCCGGAGGGTCTCCTGCGTCTTCTTGTCGGACCTATTGTGAAGGGCCTTCAGCTCGACGACCCCATGCCTGAGGGCATCGAGATCGCCGGAATCCGGCAGGGCAGGGCGAATGTCGTTCAGCACGGTCCTGGCCGCACGCTCCGCGATGCCGACCGCCTCGTCCTGAAGCCTCTTGAGGTGTCCGCCCGCCTCGGTCAGGGCCGTCTGCAGGGCTTCCCCCGGAATCTGATCGAACCGTTCGGCCAGAGCCGCCACCTGGCGCTCGAGAGTATCGAGGCCCGTGGGCTGAGACGGCGTCCGCTCAAGCTTCTGGTCGATGGATCGCAGCATCTGGGCCATGCCGGAGGTATCGGCCTGCCGGACGAGTTCGCGCAGCTCCTGCTCGATGCGGTCGAACCGCTCGATCAAGGGCTCGCGGGGCTGCGCCTCCCTTTCGGCAACGGCCTCGATCCGCGAGGATAGGTGCTCGATCCTGTCGATCAGCGTCTCGCCGCCAACGGCGCGGCCTTCCGACAGGCCGGCCATCCGCTCGGTCAGCAGCGCGAGCTGCTCGCTGATCGGGGTCAGGTCCGCCGGTGCCGGTTGAGGACGGCGGGCGAGGAGGTCCACGCTGCGGCTCAAGGTCTCGAGCTGCTCGGGAACGCGGCTCGTCTCCTGCGCCGTGGCGGTGACGTAGAGAGCCGAGCAGACATCGTCGAGGGAGGTCTTCAGAGCGGTGAAATCGCTCTTGCTCACCTGATGGAGGCGCAGTTCCGACAACTGGCGGGCGAGGGTCTCGATCTCGCCGGACAGCCGGGCGATCTGCTGCGGCTCGGCCCGGTGCGCCAGATCCTGGCGCATGTCGACGATCTGGCCGCTGAGGAAATCCACGATCGAGCGGTCCACCCCGGACGCGGCCATCGCGTCGATCTTGGCTTTGATGTGGTCGATGTCTTGGCCGATGCGCCCGTGCAGCTCGTCGCTCACCTCTCCCGCAAGCGACCGGATCTGCTCGTAGAGCACGGTGATCGAGCCGGCGAGGGTGCGCATATCCTTGACCGTCGGCCCCTGTCCGAGATCCTTGGCGATCGACCCGAGGGCCGCGTCGAGAGCCGCGATCTCCTCACGGGTCGCCAGGCTTTCGATGCCTGAGCGCAGGCCGTCGATCTCGGCGCGGATCCCGTCGACGGCAGGGATAAGGGTCGGATTGGGCTGTTCGAGATGGGAGGCGAGACGGGACATGTCGGCCCGCAGACCGACAAGGGTTTCGGACACGGGAGCGAGCGCCTTGAGCGCCTCCTCGACCGGAAATTCGATGCGGGGCGGGGCAGTCCGTTCCGCCGTGACCTGCCGCTCCACCGTCTCGAGCCGCTCCTTGAGGGACGACAGGGCCTCCGAGAGCACGGCGGCGATCCGGTCCTGCTGATCCGCTGAGCTGCGGGAGGCATCGTTCAGGCGGATCTCCGCCTGCTCGATCCAACTCGCCATGGATTCGAGCGCCACCGCGGTCCGGGATGCCTGATCCTGGGTCGGACGCCCGCTCTGCGCCGCCACGGCGGCCATCAGGGTGTCGTAGTCGCGCTTGGGCCGCGAACGGGGGGACATCCGGGCGATGAGGCCGTCGAGATCGCTGCCCGCCCGCCATGGCGAGGATTCGTGCCTGTCCTGCGTCTCTTCGAGGACGGCCGCGACCCATTCCTCGAGGCTCATGCCGGCCTGCCGAGCCGCGGCTGAGATCAGCGCGCGGGCATCGAGATCCAGGTCGTCAGATCTTGAGAAGACGGGTCGTCTCATGGTTGGGCTCGCCGGGATACGCGTGAACTCGAGAAGGCCCGCACGGCCCCGAGCCGGTGCGCGCCTGATGGGCCGGAGCCTGAACGAGGCGAATCACCCCGCGTCAAGACCCCCTGCCCAGCGCTGCAACTTCCGTCCGGCATAGTAAAAAACCCGTTAAACGGAGGGGATTTAGCGGCGAACCGGGCATGGAGATCTCATGACTTCCGCAACGGTAACCTTCCGAAGCGCTCTTCCTTTACCCCAGCGGCAGATCCGAAACGTAACACTATTGCAAAGAGGCTAAATAATGTTCTATCATTTCATTACTGAAGGGGAAGTGCTCATACTTACCCTGTCATGAAGAAATCACGGGGGGTTCCATGGACCAGTTTACGGGCAGCACTCCTGCCGGCGAGAGTGCAAAACTTTATACGATCGGCGATCTGGCCCGCGAGTTCGGGGTCACGCTCCGCACCCTGCGGTTCTACGAGGATCGCGGCCTTCTCTCCCCTCGACGGGACGGGACGGCACGCATCTATGATGCCCGCGACCGTGAGCGACTCTCCGTCATCCTCAAGGGCAAGCAGCTCGGTTTCACCCTGACCGAGATCCGCGCCATGGTGGCCGAGGAGCGGTCTGGCAACGGAGCGGCGATGAATCTCAAGCTGTCCCTCGACCAGATCGAAGATCAGATCCGCCATCTCGAGCAGCAGAGAGGCGAGATCGAGGAGGCCCTGGCCGAGCTCCATGCCCGGCGCGCCGGCCTCGCCGTCGCCGCCTGAGCCGCAACGCGATCGTCCGAGACAGCCCATCCGTTCGCAGAGCCGCGGCTCTGCGAACGGATGGGCGTTTTCGCTTGTGAGCGCGAACGGGCCGGGCAGGCTTCCTGCTGGAGCGATCTCCCCGCCGCACTGAGACGCCACCGACCCTCGGTCCGGGCCGCAAGATCGGCAGCCGCTTCAGGATCCGATGCTGCTGGAGGAGGGGAAGTTCCGTCGGGACGGGGCCAGGCCGGGCCGGCCCTGATCGTCACGGCTTCCACCAAAGATTTCCCACCCTACCTCTTCCCAAGACGGCAGAATAGTTTATATGTGAACTATCTACTTGGCCGGCATCTTCCTCATGGGAACGTTCATGCCGGAATGGGATCTGGGAGAGTTCGAATGCCGGTCTACAAGGCCCCCGTCGAAGACGTCATGTTCCTCCTGAACGACGTGTTTCCGATTGAGCGTCACAACAACCTGCCCGGTTTCGCCGATGCGACCTCCGACACGGTGGAGGCGATCCTCGCCGAGGGCGCCAAGCTCTGCGAGGAGGTGTTCGCGCCCCTGAACCTCCCCGGCGACCAGGAGGGCTGCACCCGCCACCCCGACGGCTCGGTGACGACCCCGAAGGGCTTCAGGCAAGCCTACGACGCTTATGCCGCCGGCGGCTGGATGGGACTGGCCGCGCCCGGGGAGTACGGCGGCCAGGGTCTACCGTCCGTCCTCAACACGGTGATGCAGGAATTCGTCTCCTCGGCCAACCTGGCGCTCGGCATGTATCCGGGCCTGACGCAGGGGGCCATCGCGGCCCTCGTGGTGCACGGAACCGACGAGCAGAAGAAGACCTATCTGCCGAAGATGATCGAGGGCGCCTGGACCGGCACCATGAACCTCACCGAACCCCATTGCGGCACGGATCTCGGCCTCCTCAAGACGAAGGCCGTTCCGAACGGGGACGGATCCTACGCCATTTCCGGCACCAAGATCTTCATCTCGGCCGGCGAGCACGACATGGCGGAGAACATCGTTCACCTGGTGCTTGCCCGCATCGAAGGAGCGCCCGCCGGAACCAAGGGCATCTCGCTCTTCGTGGTGCCGAAGATCCTCGTCAATGCCGACGGCTCCCTCGGGGACCGCAACGGCGTCTCCTGCGGGTCGCTCGAGCACAAGATGGGCATCCACGGCAACGCCACCTGCGTGATGAACTACGACGGCGCCAGGGGTTGGCTGATCGGCGAGGCGAACCGCGGCCTCAACGCCATGTTCGTGATGATGAACGAGGCGCGGCTGGCGGTCGGCGTCCAGGGACTGTCCCAGTCGGAGGTCGCCTATCAGAACGCGGTGGCCTACGCGAAGGACCGCCTGCAGGGCCGTGCGCTCACCGGGGCCAAGTTCCCCGACAGGCCGGCCGATCCGATCATCGTGCATCCGGACGTGCGCCGCACGCTGCTCTCCATCAAGGCATTCAACGAGGCGGCGCGGGCGCTCATCGTCTGGACGGGGCTGAACAACGACATCGCGCACCGCTCGTCCGACGAGGCGCAGCGCCAGACCGCCGAAGACTACATGGGTCTCATGACCCCCGTGGTGAAAGGCGTGCTCACCGATCTCGGCTTCGACAATGCCGTCAAGGCGCAGCAGATGTTCGGCGGCCACGGCTACATCGAGGAATGGGGCATGTCGCAGTTCGTGCGCGATGCCCGCATCGCCATGATCTACGAGGGCGCCAACGGCATCCAGGCCATGGACCTTGTGGGCCGCAAGCTCGGCAAGGACGGCGGGCGCGCCATCATGGCGTTCTTCAACGAGGTCGGCGCCTTCTGCCAGGAGAATGCCGACGACGAAAGCCTGAAGGCCTATGTGGCGCCCCTGCAGCAGGGTCTCGGCCATCTGCAGCAGGCCACCATGTGGTTCATGCAGAACGCCATGGCGAAGCCCGACAATGCCGGCGCGGGCGCCACCGACTACATGCATCTCTTCGGACTTGTGGTCCTGGGGTACATGTGGGCCCAGATGGCGAAGGCCGCCCAGGCGAAGAAGGCCGAAGGCAACGGCGTTGCCGACAAGATGGATGCCAAGCTCCTGACCGGCCGCTTCTTCATGGAGCGGATGATGCCCGAGACCGGCATGCGTCTCGCCCGCATCTCCACCGGGGCGGACACGACCATGGCGCTGCCGGCGGAAGCGTTCTGACCGCGCAGCAAGTAAAGCGTTCCTTATCCGACAACGATCCCGGCGCGCCTCGCGTCCGGGACGACCACATGACCGGGAGACCCTCATGGCTGATGCCTTTATCTATGACGCCGTTCGCACCCCGCGCGGACGCGGCAAGCCGGACGGTTCGCTGCACGAGGTTCCGGCGGTCGATCTCGCCGTGACGGCGCTCGATGCCATCCGCAAGCGCAACGATCTCGATCCGATGCTGGTGGAGGACGTGGTGCTCGGCTGCGTGGATCCCATCGGCGAGGCCGGCGGCGACATCGCACGCGCCGCGGCCTTGAAGGCGGGCTTCGGCAAGGAGGTTCCGGGCGTGCAGATCAACCGCTTCTGCGCCTCGGGTCTGGATGCCGTGAACCTCGCTGCCGCGCAGGTCATGTCGGGCATGAAGGACATCGCCATCGGGGGCGGCGTCGAATCCATGAGCCGCATCGGCATGGGCGCGTCGGGCGGCGCATGGCCGGTCGATCCCGGCATCGCCATTCCCACCTATTTCCTGCCGCAGGGCATCTCGGCGGATCTCATCGCCACGAAATACGGCTTCTCGCGCGACGATGTCGATGCCTACGCGGTCGAGTCGCAGAAGCGCGCCGCGAAGGCCTGGGACGATGGCCGCTTCGCCAAGTCCGTCGTGCCGGTGAAGGATGTCAACGGCATCACGATCCTGGCGAAGGACGAGCACATGCGGCCGCAGACCGATATGCAGTCGCTGGGCCAGCTGAAGGCCGCTTTCGTTCAGATGGGCGAGATGGGCGGCTTCGATGCGGTCGCGACCGCGGCGCATCCGGATGTGGAGTTCGTCAATCACGTGCATCACGCGGGCAACTCCTCGGGCATCGTGGATGGTGCCGCTGCGGTGCTCGTCGGCAGCCGGGAAGGCGGCGCGAAGGCCGGCCTGAAGCCGCGGGCGCGCCTGAAGGGCTTCGCATCCATCGGGTCCGATCTCGCGCTCATGCTCACCGGCCCCATCGACGTGTCGGAGCTCGCCTTGCGCAAGGCCGGCATGACGAAGGACGACATCGATCTCTTCGAGATCAACGAGGCTTTCTCGTCCGTGGTGCTGCGCTACATGCAGGCGATGGATCTCGACCCGGCGAAGGTGAACGTGAACGGCGGCGCCATCGCCATGGGCCACCCGCTCGGCGCCACCGGGGCCATGATCCTGGGCACCGTGCTCGACGAGCTGGAGCGCACGAACAAGCAGACGGCCCTGATCACCTTGTGCGTCGCCGCCGGCATGGGCACGGCTGCGATCATCGAGCGGGTTTGAGACGGCGGAAACGGGAGAACCACCATGACGAACTTCACCAATTTCCGCTTCGAGGTCGATGCCGACGGGATTGCGGTCGCCACCTGGGACATGCCCGGCCGCTCCATGAACGTGATCACCCCCGAGGTGATGGGCGAACTGGAGCAGATCATCGACGCGGTCGCCGGCGACGAGGCGATCAAGGGCTGCGTCATCACCTCCGGCAAGGAGGCTTTCTCCGGCGGGGCCGATCTCACCATGCTCCAGGGGCTCGGCGCCGAATATGCGCGGCTTGCGAAGGAAAAGGGCGAAGAGGCTGCGATGCAGTTCTTCTTCGAGGAATCGCGCCGGCTCTCGCTGCTCTACCGCCGCCTCGAGACCAGCGGCAAGCCGTTTGCCGCGGCCGTGCACGGCGTCTGCCTCGGCGGCGCCTTCGAGCTGGCGCTCGCCTGCCATTTCCGCGTGCTCTCGGATGTGGATTCGACCCGCGTCGGCCTGCCCGAGGTGAAGGTCGGACTCTTCCCCGGCGCCGGCGGCACGCAGCGCGTGGCGCGCCTGATGCAGACGGGCGATGCCCTGCAGATGCTGTTCAAGGGTGAGCAGATCCGCCCGCTGATGGCCCGCAACATGGGCCTCGTCCATGCGGTCGCGCCCCGCGACGCCATCGTCGAGACCGCCAAGGACTGGATCAGGAACGGCGGTTCCGCCGTCGCACCCTGGGACCAGAAGGGCTACAAGCTGCCGTCGAACAAGGTCTTTTCCGCCGCCGGCATGCAGATCTGGCCTCCGGCGAACGCCATCTACCGGCGCGAGACCCAGGACAATTACCCGGCGATCCGCGCGATCCTGGAATCGGTCTATCAGGGGCTGCAGCTTCCGATGGACCTCGCCCTGAAGGTGGAGTCGCGCTGGTTCGCCAAGATCCTGCGTTCGAAGGAGGCGGCCGCGATGATCCGCACGCTCTTCATCTCCATGCAGGATCTCAACAAGGGCGCGCGCCGTCCGAAGGACGTGCCGCCGACGAATCTGAAGAAGGTCGGCGTCGTCGGAGCAGGCTTCATGGGCGCGAGCGTCGCCTACGTCACGGCCAATGCGGGCCTCGACGTGGTGCTCGTCGACCGCGACATGGAATCGGCCGAGAAGGGCAAGGCCCATTCGCACAAGCTCATGAGCGACCAGATCATGAAGGGCCGCGCCAAGACGGCGGACCGCGATGCGCTGCTCTCCCGCATCACGCCGTCCGCCGATTATGGTGATCTCAACGATTGCGATCTCGTCATCGAGGCCGTGTTCGAGGATCCCAAGGTCAAGGCCGAGGTGATCCAGAAGGTCGAGGCCGCGATCCGCCCGGACTGCGTCTTCGCGTCAAACACCTCGACCCTGCCGATCACGGGTCTGGCCCAGCAGTCGAAGAAGCCCGGCCAGTTCATCGGCATCCACTTCTTCTCGCCGGTCGAGAAGATGATGCTGGTCGAGATCATCATGGGCAAGGAGACCGGCGATACGGCGCTCGCCACGGCGCTCGACTACGTGCGGCTGATCAAGAAGACGCCGATCGTCGTCAACGACTCGCGCGGCTTCTTCGCCAACCGATGCGTGCTCGCCTACATCCTCGAGGGACACCTCATGTTCACCGAGGGCCTGCCGGCCGCGATGATCGAGCAGGCGGGCAGGCAGGCCGGAATGCCGGTCGGGCCGCTCTCGCTCAACGACGAGGTCGGGGTCGATCTCGGCCTCAAGATCCTGCGCGCCACCAAGGCCCAGCTGGGCGAAGCCGCCATCGTGCCGGAGCAGGAGGACCTGCTCACCACGCTCGTGGAGAAAGAGGGGCGGCTCGGCCGCAAGAACCGCAAGGGCTTCTACGATTATCCGGAAGGCGGGCAGAAGCGCCTGTGGCCCGGCCTGAAGGATCTGCAGACCAAGCACGTCGAGCCCGAGTTCGTCGACATGCAGGAATTGAAGCAGCGCCTGCTCGTCACCCAGGCTCTGGAAGCGGCCCGCACCTTCGAGGAGGGCGTGGTCACCGATCCGCGCGAGGCGGATGTGGGGTCGATCCTCGGCTTCGGCTTCGCCCCCTATACGGGCGGCGCGCTCTCCTACATCGACTTCATGGGCGCAAAGGCCTTCGTGGCCTTGTGCCAGAGCCTGCAGTCCAAGCACGGCGACCGCTTCGCGCCGCCGAAGATCCTCCTCGACATGGCCGCCTCGGGCGACACGTTCTACGGCCGCGCCGCAGGAACGAAGAAGGCGGCTTGATCGTCTCCCGCGTCTTGTCATCACCGGCCCTGTGCCGGTGATCCCGATCCGAGAAGCACCGCGCCTCGACTCAGCGGGATGGCCGGGACACGCCCGGCCATGACGGGGAGGGGCCCCGGCGAAATCTTGACCGATGCCCCACTGCGTCCCATGACTCGGAGGGTGTGAAGACACGGAGGGGCCTCCCCATGAAGCCGCACTATGCCATGATGGCGGGCTACAATGCGTGGTGCAACGAGCGCATCTACGATGGTGCCGCGCACTTGTCCGATGCGGATTACCGCGCCGACCGCGGGGCGTTCTTCAAGTCGGTGCACGGCACGCTGAACCATCTCCTCGCCACCGACCGCATCTGGCTGAAGCGCTTTTCCGGCCAGGGGGAGGCGCCGAACCGGCTCGACGCGATCCTGTTCGAGGATTTCTCAGCGCTTCGCGAGGCGCGCCAGAGGGAGGATGCGCGGATCGTCGCTTATGTTGACGGCCTGTGCGACGCCGATCTTGCCGGACGCATCCGCTATCGGACGATCACGAACCCGGTCGAGGTCGAGCAGCCGCTGGCGCCGGCGCTCGCTCACTTCTTCAATCATCAGACCCATCACCGCGGACAGGTCCATGGCCTGCTCACGGGCTTCGGCCTCGAGGCTCCCTCCCTCGACCTGATCCTGTTTCAACGCCAGACGGGCATGGGCTTGGCATGATGGGCCTGGCATGAATCTGTGGCTGCGCGTCCTTCACCTCATCGTCATGTCGCTCTTCCGAAGGAAGCTCGATCCGGCGCGGGACGTGTCGCGCCTGGGATTCCGGGTGTGGCCGCATGATCTGGATACGTCTCTGCACATGAACAACGGGCGCTACTGGACGCTCATGGATCTCGGGCGAACCGACATCATGATCCGGTCCGGCCTGTGGCGCCCCATCCTCAGGCACGGCTGGGTGCCCGTCGTGGGAGCGGGACAGATCCGCTTCCGGCGGGAGCTGAGGCCCTTTCGCGCCTTCGCGCTGGAGACCCGCATCCTGACCTGGTCGGCCAACCATGTGGTGATGGAGCACCGGCTGATCTCGAAAGCCAGGGACGGCCGTCCCGTGCTCAACGCCATCGCGCTCGTGCGGGCGGGGCTCTATGACCGCAGGGAGCGTCGCTTCGTTCCCATGGAGCGCCTGCTCGGCGAGATCGGGGTCGATGCGCAGGCGCCGGCAGCCGCCCCCGAAGTCGAGGCTTTCCTGGCAGCCGAAGAGACGTTGAAGAGCGCCGCCTGATGGTTCAAGGTGGGGCCGACGCCGTTCCGGCCAGCGCAACCCCGAATCGGATCCATGCCCCGCATCATCGACTATTACTTCTCCCTCGTGAGCCCCTGGGCCTATATCGGCCATGCGCCTTTCATGGAGATCGTGCAGAAGCACGGCGTCGAGGTCAACTACAAGCCCGTCTTCCTGGGCCGCGTCTTCTCGGAGACCGGCGGCCTGCCCCTGGCTCAGCGCCACCCGGCGCGGCAGCGCTACCGGATCCTCGAATTGCAGCGCTGGCGTGAGAAACGCGGCCTGTCCTTCAACATCAGCCCGAAGCACTGGCCGTTCGACGTGAACCTCGCCGACCGTTTCGTCATCGCGATCACGGCATCCGGCAAGAGCCCCGACGTCTTCCTGCGCCGGGCTTTCGCCGCCGTATGGGAGGAGGAGCGTGACCTGTCCGATCCGCTCGTTCTCGCGGAACTGGCCGAGCAGGCGGGGCTCGACTCGTCCTCCCTCATGGACGTGGTGACCGGCAGTACCACCGAGGCGATCTATGCCCTCAACCTGGAAAACGCGGTGGCGGGCGACGTCTTCGGCTCGCCCGCCTATGTGCTCGACGGGGAAGTGTTCTGGGGCCAGGATCGGCTCGAACTGCTGGACGATGCGCTGACAAGCGGCCGCGAGCCCTACACACCGAGTTCGTGAGGCCCAGCCATGCAACCAAGGACGATCGGGCTCATCGGCGGCATGAGCTGGGAAAGCTCGGCCGAGTATTACCGCATCATCAACCAGGAGACGAACCGGCGCCTCGGCGGAGTCCACTCGGCCCAATGCCTGATGTATTCCTTCGATTTCGAGGACATCAAGCGGCTGCAGCATGACGGCGAATGGGACAGGCTCGCCGAGGCGATGGAGGAGGCCGCCCTGCGCCTGGAGCGCGGCGGAGCGGACTTCATCGTCATCTGCACCAACACGATGCACCGCCTCGCCGATGCGGTCTCGTCGGCCGTGGGCCTTCCGCTGCTTCACATCGCCGATCCCACGGCCGCGAAGATCAAGGCGGCGGGCTTGGAACGCATCGGCCTCCTGGGCACGGCCTTTACGATGGAGCAGGACTTCTACAAGGGCCGCCTGCAGCAGCATCATGGGCTCGACGTGATCGTCCCGGAAGAGGACGACCGGCGGATCGTGCACGAGATCATCTACAAGGAGCTCGTGCTCGGGACGGTCAGGCCGGAGTCGCGGCAGGCCTACCGAGAGATCATCGCGCGCCTGATCGAACACGGCGCACAGGGGATCATCCTCGGATGCACCGAGATCATGCTGCTGGTCTCGGATGCGGACAGCGCCGTTCCGTTGTTCGACACGACGACACTCCATGCGCTCGCGGCTGTGGATCGGGCATTGCAGGCGGAATGACGCCTTTCTCGTGACCTCTCCCACGTCATGGCCGTCCCCGGACTTGATCCGGGGATCAGTCCCGGCCATCCCGACTTTCTGAAGCTCAGCGCTCTTGGAATCGGGATCACCGACACAAGGCCGGTGATGACGGAGTGCCGGTTCCTACTCCGCCGCCACCTTCGTGGCCCGCCACTGGGTCAGCAGGGCCCGCAAGGCCGCCGGCTTCAGGGGCTTGTTGAGCACATGGATGTTCATGGCCGCCGCGGCGTCGCGAACGACCGGCGTGCGGTCCGCGGTCACGAGCACGGCCGGCGTGTCGACCTGGGTCTTCCAGCGCAGGGCCTTGATCAGCTCGAGGCCGTCCGTCTCGTCGAGGTGATAATCGGCGATGATCACCTCCGGCAGGGCCTTATGCGTTCTGAGCGCCTGATGGGCGCTCTCCAGGTCCGACGCCGTCCAGGTATCGCAGCCCCAGCCCGAGAGGAGCAGGCGCATGCCCTCGAGGATCGCCGGCTCGTTGTCGATCACGAGGACGCGCAGGCCTGACAGCATCGTCGCAGCCGGCTTCGGCGGCTCGGGCGTGGCGGCCGTCGCCGGAAGAGCCGCCACCACAGGCACCTCGACCCGGAACACGGATCCGCGTCCGACCTCCGAATTCAGCGTGATCGGATGTTTGAGCACGCGTCCGATGCGCTCGACGATGGACAGGCCGAGGCCCAAGCCCCGCGCGGCCTTCATGCCCTGATCGAGGCGCTGGAACTCGCGGAAGACGATGCGCTGCTTCGAGGGCGGAATGCCGAGACCCGTGTCCCACACCTCGAGCACGATATGGCTGCCGCGACGGCGCCCACCGACGATCACGCGGCCCGACGGCGTGTACTTGATCGCGTTGGAGATCAGGTTCTGCAGCAGGCGGCGCATCAGGCGCCGGTCGGAGCGTACGGTCAGGGAGGACGGCACGAAGGTGAGCTTGAGGTCCTTGTTGCGCGCCACGGGCTCGAACTCGCGCTGGAGCTGGCGGAACAGCTCGTCGATGCGGAAGCTCGACCATTGCGGCTTCATCGCGCCGGTGTCGAGGCGCGAGATGTCGAGGATGGCGGTCAGGATTTCCTCGACCGCGTCGAGGGAGGCGTCGATGTTCTCGGCGAGCGTCCCGTCGCCTGCTTCGCGGTCCCGCTCCACCAGGGAGACCGCATAGAGGCGCGCCGCATTGAGCGGCTGCAGGATGTCGTGCGAGGCGGCGGCGAGAAAGCGCGTCTTCGAGATGTTCGCCTCGTCGGCTTCGGCCTTGGCGCTGCGCAGGGCTTCGTTGAGGCGCGTCAGCTCTTCGGTTCGCTCGCGCACGCGCTGTTCCAGGGTCTCGTTCGCCCGGCGGCTCGCCTCCTCGGCCAGAACCGTTTCGGTCACGTCCGTGTAGGTGGTCACGTGGCCGCCGTCGGGAAGCAGGTTCGACCGGATCTCGATCACCTTGCCGGACGGATAGAGCCTGAGGCGCACGGGCTCCACATCGTGCCGGAACGAGTGCAGGCGCGCGGCCACCAGCTCGTCGATCTTGCCCGGTCCATAGGATCCGCGCGAGGCGTTGTAGTGCACGATGCGCTCCATGCTGATCCCCACATGCACGAAGTTGGGGGGCATGTCGTAGAGATCGATGAAGGCTTGGTTCCAGGCGAGCAGGCGCAGATCGCTGTCGAGCACGGTGATGCCCTGCTTGGCGTAGTTGAGCGCATGCTGGAGCAGGTCGCGGCTGTGCTGGATGGCCGCGGACGCATCGTCGAGCAGCTTGAGAGCGGCTTCCGTGGAAACGGTGCGGCGGCGCAGGAGCAGCGACAGCGCGAGGCGCGAGGACGCCGTGCCGATGGCCGATGCCAGGAGGTGCTCCGCGTAGCGCAGGAGATGGACATCGGCTTCGGCCCGCGGGTCGAGGTTCTGTCCGCGGCTATGGGTGAATCCTTCGAAAGATCGGTTCGTCCGCTCCTCGCCGAGGTAGCGGGCGACGGTGGCGCGCAGTTCGCCGACCGTGACGCTGGCGCGGAACAGGCGGAAGCTCGGGGCCGCCGAGGCGGCGGCTTCGCCTATGAACAGATCGGCCTGGATCTGCTCCATGGCGGTCACCGGCCGCCACAGGGAGAAGCCGATATAGCACAGGATGTTGAGCGTCAGGCTCCAGACCACGCCATGGGTCAGCTGGGGCAGGTCGACGCCGAACAGGGCGGTCGGTTTGAGGGCCGTGATGCCGAATGGACCGGTGACGACCACGTCGGACCAGAACACCCCGTCCCAGACGAGGCTCGGCAGGAGAAGCGTGTAGGCCCAGGTGAGAAAGCCGACCACGAGCCCGATGCTGGCCCCGAACGCCGTGCCGCGCGACCAGATGAGACCGCCGAGAAAGGCAGGCGCGACCTGCGCGATAGCCGCGAAGGAAAGAAGCCCGATGGCGGCAAGCGCCGCTTCGCCGGAGGCGCGGTAATAGGCATAGCCCAGGAGAATGACGACGACGATCGAGATGCGCCGCACGCCGATCACGAAATTGCCGGGATCGATTCCCGCAAAGGCGCGCCGCCGCAGGACGATGGGCATGACGAGGTGGTTGGAGATCATCACCGCCACGGCGACGGAGTCTACGATCACCATTGCTGTGGCGGCCGAGAATCCGCCCAGGAAGGCAATGACCGCGACGGTACCCGCCCCGTCGGCGAGCGGCAACGCCAGCAGGGTCATGTCCCGGTCGACCGCGCCCTCCGGAAACGACGCAAGGCCTGCGAGCGCGATCGGGATTACGAAGAGATTGATGAGGAGCAGATAGAGCGGGAACAGCCAAGCGGTCCGCTTCAGATCCGCGATGTCATGGTTCTCGACCACCGTCACGTGAAACTGGCGCGGCAGGAGGAGAGCCGCGCAGGTGGAGAGCAGGATGAGGGTGATGTAGCTGCCGAAGCCCGAGGTCCGGCTCATCAGATCCGCCGTGGTCCCCTGCGCGTGGAGGCGCTGCACGATGGCATCGTAGCCGTCGAACATCACGAAGGTGATGTATCCGCCGACGATCAGGAAGGCGATGAGCTTGACCAGGGATTCCAGGGAGATCGCCAGAAGGAGCCCGTTCTGGTGCTCCGTCGCATCCGTGTGGCGGGTGCCGAACGCGACCGCAAACCCCGCCAATACGAGCGCCACCACGAAGGCGAGATCACCGATGAAGGGAAGCTGCGACGGGAACGTCTCGTTGGCCGCTCCGAGAAAGACGTCGAGCGATGACGAGACCGCCTTCAGCTGCAAGGCGATGTAAGGCACGGAGCCGACAAGGGCGATCAGGCTCACGAGGGCGGCCACCCGTTCACTCTTGCCGTAGCGGGCCGCGACGAAGTCGGCGATGGAGGAGATGTTCTGCGTCTTGGCCACCCTGACGATCCGGGCGACGAGGGGATAGCCCAAGCCGATGACGAGGATCGGCCCGATATAGATGGCCAGGAAGTCGAAGCCGGAATGGCTGGCGAGCCCGACGGATCCGAAGAAGGTCCAGGACGTGCAATAGACGGCAAGGGCGAGGGACGCGATGGTGGAGCGAGCCGGACCCTGAATGAAGCGCCGCCCGCCATAATCGCCCCAGTGGGCCACGGTGAACAGGAAGCAGAGATAAACCAGCGCCGACAGCACGACGGCCCAGGTGGCAACCATAGGCTCAACCCTCAAAAGCAAACGTCCAACAGGTTTAGCCGTTCAGGCGCACGAAAGCCATCGCAGGGCCGTCACAGGCCGCGATCCCATTCCGGTTCCGGCCCGAAACGCGCGGCCAGGAACGCCACGAAGGCGCGGACCTTGGCCGGAGCTTGCCGGCCCGAAGGCAGGACGGCATGGATGGCGGGCTCGTAGGTCGGGTAGTCGCGCAGGACCGGGACGAGATCGCCAGCCCGCAGGCTGTCGCCGACGATGAAGGTGGGCTGATAGATCAGCCCCTGTCCGGCAACCGCGGCGGCCAGGAGGGCATCGCCGTTGTTGGCCCGGAGGTTGCCCTGGATGGGCACGACCATGGCGCCTTCTGTGCCGAAGGTCCATCGGTTCGCCCCGATGGCGCTCGGCAGGGTGTAGCCGAGGCAATTGTGCCGGGCGAGATCATCCAGGGTCCGCGGGGTTCCGTGCGCCTCCAGATAAGCCGGGGATGCGCACACGATGGTCCGGCAGGGGGCGAGCCGCCGGGCAACGAGGCTCGAATCCTTCAATCGGCCGATCCGGACCGCCAGATCCCAGCCTTCCTCCATGAGGTCGACATAGCGGTCGGCCAGTCCGAGGTCGAACGAGACCGCAGGGTAAAGCCGGCTGAACTCGGCGAGAGCCGGAACGACCTGGCGGAAACCGAAGGTGAGGGGGACGTTGAGCCGCAGCGTCCCCCGGGGCTCGACGCGATCGAGACTGGCCGAGGCTTCCGCTTCCTCAATCTCGGCCAGGATGCGCTCGCAGGCGGCGAGATAGCTCCGTCCCGCTTCGGTCAGCGCCAGCTTGCGCGTGGACCGGTGCAGCAGCTTCACGCCGAGCCGGTCCTCCAGCGCGGCCACATGCTTGGTCACCATGGTCTGGGACAGGTGGAGCGACCGTGCCGCCGCCGAGAAGCTGCCGAGCGTCGCGACACGGACGAAGACCTGCATGCCGGTCACACGGTCGAGCATGGATCGATCTCACTCTGCGGGTGTGAAGTATAATTCCGATACTTGGATTATCACATCAGTGGTTTGAGATCATATGGGAAGACCGATTTCAGGAGATCTCAATGATCGATACCCGCACCGCTCCCTACGCCGCCCTCATTCTGCGCATCACGCTCGGCGTCCTGTTCCTGGCCCATGCCGGCCTCAAGGTCTTCGTGTTCACGCCGGCCGGCGCGGCGCAGTTCTTCGGCAGCCTCGGGCTCCCTCCGGCCCTGGCCTACCTGACCATCGCGGCCGAAACGGCCGGCGGGATCGCCCTCATCCTCGGGTTCTTCACCCGCTGGGTCGCTCTGGCTCTGATCCCGGTGCTTCTCGGCGCCATCGCGTTCGTGCACGGCCCGGCCGGGTTCTTCTTCAACAACCCGAAGGGCGGCTGGGAGTACCTGGCATTCTGGATCGTTGCTCTCGTGGCCCAGGCCCTTCTCGGAGACGGCGCCCTTGCGGTGCGGGCTGGTTCGGCGAAGACTGCTCCCGCATTGTCCACCCGTTCGGCCTGAGGCTCGCTCCATGATCAAGCCCATTCCCCATGATGCCACCGGGCAGCCGGTGGCCCGGCCCATCGATCCCGGCGTCAGGATCGGCCATGTCCACCTGAAGGTGGCCGATCTGGACCGAGCGCTTGCCTTCTATTGCGGCGTGCTCGGCTTCGAGCTGATCCAGCGCTACGGCACCCAGGCGGCCTTCGTGTCCGCCGGGGGCTACCATCACCACATCGGTCTCAACACCTGGGAGAGCAAGGGCGGTTCCCCGCCGCCTCCCGGCACCACCGGTCTCTACCATGTGGCCATCCTCTACCCGACGCGGGCCGCCCTCGCCGACGCGCTCTATCGGTTGGTCGAGACCGGCATTCCGCTGCAGGGCGCGAGCGATCACGGGGTCAGCGAGGCGCTCTACCTGAGCGATCCCGACGGCAACGGCATCGAACTCTATGTCGACCGGCCGCAGGAGCAATGGCCGCGAACGGCCGAGGGCGAACTTGCGATGGTCACCCAGCGGCTCGATCTGAAGGATCTCCTGGCCGCCCGTGAAGCTTGACGAAATTCCCAGATCGGGCAGCTTTAGCCAGGGGGCAGCAGAGAGGTCCGGTCATGTGGAATGAATTCAAGCAGTTCGCCCTGCGGGGGAACGTGGTCGATCTCGCCATCGGCATCATCATCGGTGCCGCGTTCGGCAGGATCGTGGATTCCCTCGTGGGCGATGTGTTCATGCCGATCATCGGGGCCATCACCGGCGGCCTCGATTTCTCGAACTACTTCACGGCCCTGTCGGGCAACGTCACGGCGGGCTCGCTCGAGGAAGCCAAGAAGCAGGGGGCGGTGCTCGGCTGGGGCAACTTCATCACGGTCGCCATCAACTTCGTCATCATCGCCTGGATCCTCTTCCTCCTGGTCAAGGGCATGAACCGCCTCCGCCGTGCGGAAGATGCCAAGACGGGCACGGCCGAGAAGCCTCCGGAAATCCCGGCCGACGTGAAGCTGCTGACGGAAATCCGCGACCTCCTGAAGACCGGGCGGACGAGCTGAGATCGATCACAGGTTTCGATCGGACCCTTCGTCTTTCGTGATGAGACCCATTCCGGACTTGCCTTGAGCGGGCGAACGGGCCATGCCTGATCGCCCGTCTCCGAGGAACTTCCCCATGAACGCGTCCGTCTCGATTCCGTCCGTTCTCAACCTGCGCCCCGAGGCGGAAAAGGCGCCGACGAGCGGCATCGTGGACGTGTTCACCTACGGTCGCCAGAAGCCCGGCATCATCCCGCTCTGGGTGGGCGAGGGTGACCTGCCGACCCCGTCCTTCATCTGCGATGCGGCTGCCCAGTCGCTTGCCAAAGGCGAAACCTTCTACACCTACCAGCGCGGCATTCCCGAACTGCGCCAGGCCATCGCCACCTACCACGAACATGTTTACGCCAAACCCTTCGATCCGGAACGCTTCTTCGTGACGTCGGGCGGCATGCCGGCGATGCAGCTCGCCTTCCGCATGCTGGCAGGCAACGGCGACGAGGTGCTGGTCCCGACCCCCGCCTGGCCGAATTTCACCGGTGCGATCACCGTTGCCGGCGCGCGTCCCGTGGCCGTGCCGATGACCATCGACGCGCGCGGCTGGCATCTCGATTTCGAGCGTCTCGAGAAGGCCATCACCTCGCGGACCCGCGCCATCGTCATCAACTCGCCGTCGAACCCGACCGGATGGGTCGCAAGCCATGCGGATCTTCGCGCCGCGCTCGATCTCGCCAGGAGGCACGGCCTCTGGATCGTGGCGGACGAGATCTATGGCCGCTTCATCCACGATCCGGCGCTGACCGTCGACGGACGGGCGCCTTCCTTCCGCGATGTCATGGAGGCGGACGACAAGATCCTCTTCATCCAGACCTTTTCCAAGAACTGGGCCATGACCGGATGGCGCCTCGGCTGGCTCGAAGCCTCGCCGGCCATGGGCCAGGTGATCGAGAACCTGGTGCAGTACCAGACCTCCGGAACGCCGGTCTTCATCCAGCGCGCCGGTGTCGCGGCCATCGAGCAGGGTGAGAGCTTCCTGGCCGATCAGATCGGCAAGGCCCGCCGCGGCCGGGAGATCGTAGGGCAGCTGGCCGAGACCGGCCTCGTGGAGCTGGCCCCGCCGAGCGGCGCCTTCTATGCCTTCCTGAAGATCAAGGGTGCCACGAGCTCGAAGGATGTCGCGTTCCGTCTCATCGATGAGGCCAATGTGGGCCTCGCGCCGGGCTCCGCCTTCGGCGAGGCCGGGGAGGGCTACCTGCGTCTTTGCTATCTGCGCAAGCCCGAGGACGTGGAAGAGGCGGTCCGCCGGATCAGCGAAGCCCTCCCGAGGCTCGTCGCCTGAGGCGGAACCTGACCTAGGGCGGCGGAATCACGCCCTTCTTCAGGATGAAGCAGCCGTAGAAGCGACGCTCGCCGGTCGCCACGATCGCATAGGCCCGCTTGGCGCGCTCGTAGAACGCGAAGCGCTCGACCGATCCCATCGGCCAGGTGTCACGTCCGGCATCGCGCTGGGCCACCGCGTCGATTTCGCTCTGGGCTTCCTGCTGGATGGCCGGAAGGTCGTCGGGATTGCCGACGACTTCCATGCGTTCCGCGGGAGTGTCGACGAAGCTGTCGAGCGGCATCAGCGACAGGACGGCCCGGATGGCCCGCGGCGAGCCGATATTGTCCAACCGGACCACCCGGCCATAGGCCGTCTGGCGCGCAATGGAATCGGCGGGGAAATTGGCGTCACAGATCACCAGATCGTCCCCGTGGCCCATGGACCGGAGCACATACAGCAGGTCGGCGTTGAGCGCCGGGTCGAGTCCATGAAGCACCGTTTCCTCCGTGTCATGATTGATGGTGCAATCTCATCAGGCTTTCGGGATCTCCGCAACGCTTCCGTCGTTCCATGGCCAGACCGTGACCGCATGGCCACTGCGCACCATCGGCATTTGACCTAAGGGGCCGGGCCGTCCATTGAGCCAAACCGTGATGCGTCTTGTCCTTGCCCATCTCGCCCAGATCCTCGTTGCCGCACTTGGCGGGCTTGTCTTCTACTGGCTCGGGGTCCCGGCCGCCTGGCTGTCCGGCTCGGCGATCGCCGCCACCCTGTGGGGGTTGACCGGCTGGTCCGTGCCCCTGCCGAAGGCGCTGTCCGATGCCGCCATGCTGACCTCGGGGGCCGCCATGGGGGCGGCGGTGACGCCGGCCGCGATCGCCGCCATGGGGCGCTATCCGGGCAGTCTCATCCTGCTGGTCATCGGGGTCGTGGCGATCTCGGCCGCCTCGAGCGCGTGGCTCGTGCGCATGTCGGGCTGGCGCAAGGCCGATGCGGTGCTGGCCTCCGTTCCGGGGGCCCTCTCGACGGTCCTCGCCGTGGCGGCCGACCGGAAGGCCGAGGTGGCGTCCATCGCCATCGTGCAGAACTTCCGTCTCTTCGTGCTGATCGCCCTGCTGCCGAGCCTCGTGGTGGTGACCGGGGGCGGGGGCAATGCCGGCATGCTGGTCGGCGAGGGGCTCCCGGTCGAGAGCCCCGGCGGCATGGCCTTCATCCTGCTCGGCGGCCTCCTGCTGGGGACGGTATTCGCCCGGCTGAAGGTGGCCGCTCCGATCCTGCTCGGGGCCACCGTCGTCAGCTCGGTCAGCCACGGAACGGAATGGGTGACGGGCGTGATCCCTCCGGTGATCGCCACGGGCGGCCTCGTGCTGATCGGGCTGTTCATCGCCGAGCGGTTCCGCAACCTCCAGCGCTCGACCCTGAGAAGGGCTCTCGTGTCCGCGCTAGGCTCCTTTACGGTCGGCATGGTGGTGGCCGCCCTGTTCGCAGGTGCCGCCGCCTGGCTTGCCGGGGTCAGCTTCGCCAACGGACTCGTCGCCTTCGCGCCGGGCGGGCTTGAAGCCATGACCGTGCTGGCCCTGATCCTCGGCCTCGATCCGCTCTATGTGGGCATCCACCACCTCGTCCGGTTCCTTGGGATCGGCCTGGTCCTCCCATTCCTCATCGGCTGGCTGCAGAGAGCCCGGCCGGAAGCGGCGGAATAGGGCAACGGGTTCCGGCCTCCTGTGCGCGTCGTCGGTGTATTGCGACGGGCGAGCATGGCATCTCGGGTTCCGGGGCTTCTCAAAGGAGTCCAGATAGCCACAGGACGGATCGTCAATTCGATGCCCTCAGTGCGTTCCCGGCTCGCTGAGCCTGCACCTTCAGCCAGTTCAGGACATCGGAAACGTGCTTAGGTCGACGTTGCTCGCGGGATTGTCGAGCCGGGTTGATGGGAATGGTCGAGAGAAGCTGAGGGGCGCATCGGCCGATGATGATCCGGAAGGCCGTCGCGCTCTTGCGATCGGGTTCCGACACCCCAAGAAGCGCCTCGAAGATCGAGCGGCTGTTGAAGGGGATGAAGCAGTCGGCATAGAAATCGCGCTCTAAGAGGATCATCCCATGCCACGCGCTCATCCTGTGCTCCCAGTAGAACTGATCCCGCGGGTCCAGGATGCCGCGCGCTGCGTTGAAATCGGAATCGCGAATGAAATCGGCAAAATATTCATGCATCAATCGGTCGCTACGCAACTCCTGTAATATGGAGGCTTTGCGGGCCGAGTTGGGGATCGCGGCAAGGGCCATGTCTGTCATGGATCGAGGATTGTCCGGCAGATTATCTGCATACCATTGCCCCTTGTAGAAGAATCGGCCGATCTCCAGGAGATTGGCCGTCACGGTGAGGGCGTCGGTGTCAGCAAAATGGTCCTGCATCGGCTGTACCACCGAATGATGATGATTGTAGTAAGTCGTCCTATTGATGACACGTTTCAGATCGGGAGGAGCAACACTCGGTGTCGGCACGACGACGTGTGCAATTCCTGCGATCCGGGCCAGTTCGCTGGCAAGCTCGCAATCGACGGATGTTCTGTCTCCACGATCATACGTGTACCCGTCGAACGGGATCCCGGCCTGGAGTGCAAGGGCCAGCATCGTTCGGGAATCGAGGTCTGCGGTGATGCTCAGGGAAACGCGTCTTCCTGCTGCAATTCTCTTGAGAGCCGTTGTCACGCGCTCGCAAACGATATCCGCTGCCCTCTGAGGCGCGACCTCCCTGATGCGACCGCGCGGCCAAAAGCGGACGACCTTGCCTTTCGCGAAATCGTACAGCGTGTTGGCTGTCAGCAGGCGCGTTCTGACATAAGGCGTGTGATTTCCCGGAAAGCCGTAGCGATAGGGAAGAGTGACACGCTTGATCTCACCACCAAGGGTCTCTTCGACGAGCCGGGCGTGGGATGCGACGACGCCGCCTTCTGCCGCATAAAAGATCGTGCGCATCCCCGTGGCATCGCCAAGAACGGATGGGACGTCCTTGGGGCCGAAAATGATGACGTGCCTGCCGCAATATTGGTCGAGGGCATCATAGAACAGCGCCGTGCTCGCAAGAAGCGCACGGAGCAGGTGCTGAGCGGGAGTTTCCTCGGCGGGCCCTTCGCCGAGCGGATTATGATCAGTGTCCAGGCTTGTCGAGGACGTTTGCCCTCGATCCGTCTCGGTGCTGACGCACGTCCCCAGGATCACCACGGCAAGTTCGCCGCTTGATGCGGAATCAACGCAATTCGCAGCTTCGATGAAGAAATTGTCGAAGATCGGACCCGCCTTGAAACCTGGCGGGGGCATAGTGCCGTACCTGGAGAGGAGAAAGCCCCGTGGGTAAGCTTGAGGTTCCATAAGGAGAAGCTTCTTTAAATGTTATTCCATCTCCTTATATCTTCTATAACATAACATTAATACCCTAAATATGAGGCTGGCCTCCTCTAGGTTCTCCGGTTCCTTAGACGCTCAACCGCCTCCATGCGCGGTTTGGCACTTTCCCACAGGCGTTTCGTGACGGCCGCCACGAGAGCTTCGGTGAGGAGCAGGAGGCCCGCCGACGAGTCCCAGTTGGAAGGCGCCACGATATGGGCCGGCAGCACGTGCCGGGCCACACGGGCGATCGGCGAGAGCCAGGGATCGGTGAGCAGAACCACCGTCGCGCCCTGCCTGGCGGCCGTCTCGCACAGGGCCGTGACGTCCTCCTGGTAGCGCCGGATGTCGAAGGCGACGACCACGTCCTTGCGTCCGATCTCGATCATCCGATCGCGCCAGAGCACCGGCTGCCCCTCGATGAAATCGATGTGGCTGCGCACGATGCGGAAGTGGCTCTCCGCATAGCGGGCCAGAGCGCCGGTGAAGCGCCCGCCGGTGAAATGAATGTGCCGGCGCGGATCCGACAGCAGCGCGACCACGGCTTCGAACTCGGCCGGTGCGATGTTCTCCACCGTCGCCTGCAGGTTCCCGATCACCGCCTCCGCAAAGGCCGCGAGCGCCGGCGCACTCTGGCTCTTGTCGGAGGGGCTCGCCTTGGCCAAGGGGGAGAGGAGCTGAGCTTCCAACTCCTCGCGCAGGTGCTTCTGGAAGTCCGGAAAGCCACCGAATCCGAGGCGGGTGACGAAGCGTAGGACTGACGGAGCGGAAATCCCGGCCCGGGAGGCGAATTCGGCTACCGTGTCGAGGCCCGCGAACGGATAATGGCTCAGGAGAAGATGCGCAGCGCGCTTCTCGCTGGGTGTGAACGAATCCATCTCGAGACGGATGCGCTCGGCGAGGCTCGGCGGTGCGGTCAGGGGAGGGCGGTGGTCGTCGCGCATACCGGATTGATTCACACCCCCTCCTTGACGGTTCTGAAAACCTGTATCAGAAATTTCATCACGAGAGAAAAGTACAAGAAACGTATCAAGCGTTCAAACGGGGATTGGCCGGCCTTCGGGCGGGTCGACGGAGAACCGCATGACGCAGGCGAGTCGGAAGACGGACGATCTGCCCCCTGCCGTAACGGCAGAACAACCGGTTGCCACCATCGAGAACCCGAACGGGCGTTCGCCCATCCTGCTCATCTGCGAACATGCCTCCAATCACCTCCCGGCCCGCTACGGCACGCTGGGCCTCCAGCCCTCGGATCTCGAAAGCCATATCGCCTGGGATCCGGGCGCGCTCGGCGTGGCGAAGGATCTCTCGCGGCTCCTCGACGCGCCGCTGATCCACGCGGGCGTCTCGCGCCTCGTGCTCGATCTCAACCGAGATCCCTCGGCGCCGGATTCGATCTGGACGCTCAGCGAACGCACCACGATCCCCGGCAATCTCGATCTCGACGAGACGGAGAGGGCAGTCCGGGTGCGGGAGGTGTATGACGCCTTTCACGGCGTGGTCGACGCCCTCGTGAAGTCCCGCACGGCCGCAGGACAGCTGGCCGCCGTCGTGTCCATTCACTCGTTCACGCCGGTCTATCGGGACGTGCCGCGCCCCTGGCAAATCGGCCTGATCTTCGATCGCGACGAGCGTTATGCGCGCAGCGTCGAAGCCGGATTGCGGCAGGACCCGACGCTCATCGTCGGCATGAACGAACCTTATTCTCCAGCGGACCGGGTGTTCCACACCCTCGAGCGACACGCCGTGAGGCGAGGCCTCCATCCGCTGATGATCGAAATCCGCAACGACCTGATCCGCGCACAAGACGGACAGGCGTCGTGGGCTCGCCGTCTTGCGCCGCTTTTGAGGGAGGGGGCACGGACGCTCTGATGACGGGCATGGCGCGGACCGTGCCGTGACCCGAACGACAGAACTTCTTGGAGGATCTACTCGATGTCAGTCGGACAAGGAAGCACCGGGGTGCATGCGCCCCCGGCCGGCGTGCAGGGTGCCGCCGGCATTACCTACACGACCGTGGATGAGAGCTATTTCGAGGCGCGGCGGCTCAAGCGCCACGCCCGCGTCTGGTCGCTTTGGGCGCTCGGCGTCGGGGCGGTGATCTCGGGCCATTATTCAGGCTGGAATCTCGGCCTCGCCAACGGCTTCGGGTCGATGTTCTTCGCCACCATCGTCATCGCCGTCATGTATCTCGGCCTGACCTTCTCGCTGGCCGAGATGTCGCCGGCCCTGCCACACACCGGCGGCGCCTATTCGTTCGCCCGCACCTCCATGGGACCGTGGGCGGGATATGTCACGGGCATCGCGGAGAACATCGAGTTCGTTCTGACTCCGGCCGTGATCGTGTTCTTCATCGGCTCGTATCTGTCGGCGATCTTCGAGACGGCGCCGGCCTTCCAGCCCGTCTATTGGGTGCTGTGTTACGCCCTGTTCGTCGGCCTCAACATCATCGGGGTGGAACTGTCGTTCAAGGTCACGGTGACCGTGACGCTGGCCGCTCTCGCGGTGCTCGCCTTCTTCTACGTGTCGGTGCTGCTCTCCGGTCAGTTCGACTTCGCCCGCTGGGCGCTGAACATCGGCCCCGATGGTGCGGAGCTTCCCAGCGGCAACGGCCCGTTCCTGCCGAATGGCGCCCTCGGCATCCTGGCGTCCCTGCCTTTCGCCGTGTGGCTGTTCCTCGCCATCGAGCAACTGCCGCTCGCGGCCGAGGAATCGCATGACCCGCAGCGGGACATGCCCAAAGGCATCATCGCCGGCATCTTGACCCTGATCGCTTCAGCGTTCCTCGTGCTGTTCCTGAACACGGGCATCGCACCGGGCGCGGTCGGGCTCGGCAAGTCCGGCGAGCCGCTGCTCGACGGGTTCCGGACCCTGTTCGGCACCGATATCGCGAAGATCCTGGCGGCCATCGCGGTGATCGGGCTCATCGCATCCTTCCACACCATCATCTTCGCCTTCGGACGGCAGATCTACTCGCTGTCGCGGGCAGGCTACTTTCCGAGCTTCCTGTCAGTCACGCACGGAGCGCGCAAGACGCCGCATGTGGCCCTGGTGGCGGGAGCGGTGATCGGCCTTCTCGTCATGCTGGTCATCTGGTTTTCGGTCGGTGCCGAAGCCGGAGCCACGGTCATCGGCGGGACGCTGCTCAACATGGCGGTCGCGGGAGCAATGCTGGCCTATTTCATGCAGGGCATGTCCTATATCGTGCTCAAGAGGAAGTTCCCGGACTTGCATCGGCCCTATACGAGCCCCTTCGGCATCGCGGGCGCGGTGATCTGCATGGCGATAGCGGCCGTGACGCTCGTCTTCCAGCTGACCGACCCCGTGTTCCGGGCCGGCGTGACCGGCGTGGCCATCTACTATGTGGTGATGATGGCCTATTTCCTCCTGATCGGGCGCCACAAGCTCATCCTCTCGCCGGAGGAGGAATTCGCGCTCACCAAGGGTGAAAGCGGATACAAGACGCACTGACGCCACAAGGGAGCGCGCGTCGTGCGCGCTCCTCTCCTCCGCCAGGTCAAGGTTCTTCGTATGGACGCTCCCAAGATCAAGAATGCCGCGGATGCGGTAGAATATGTGCGCAGCCGCGATCTTCGCTTCGTGAAGGTCGGGGTGACCGATGTCGACGGCATCATGCGCGGCAAGTACATGGCACGCGACAAATTCGAATCAGCCCTCGAAAAGGGCTTCGGCTTTTGCGACGTGGTCCTGGGCTGGGACTCCAACGATCAGCTCTACGACAACACCAAGCTTACGGGTTGGCACACGGCCTATCCGGATGCGCCGGTTCGGGTGCTGCCGGAGACGATGCGGCTCATTCCCTTCGAGGACGATCTGCCGTTCTTTCTCGCCGAGTTCGAGGGCTATGCGGAGGAAGCCTGCCCACGTGGGGTGCTTCGGCGCGTCCTGAATCGGGCGGAGGCAATGGGTTTTGCCGTGTCGGCCGCGGCCGAGTTCGAGTTCTTCCTGTTCGAGGAAACGCCGCACTCCGTAAGGGAGAAGGATTACAAGAACCTCAAGAACATTACGCCGGGATTTTTCGGATACTCCGTGCTTCGGTCAGGAGTCCATGCGGATTTCTACCATGAGCTCCTCGACCTCGCGAACAGGATGGATTTCGAGATCGAGGGACTGCATACCGAAACGGGGCCTGGTGTTCTGGAAGCAGCGATCCGCGTCGACGATGCCCTGAAGGCCGCCGACAAGGCGGCGCTGTTCAAGACCTACACCAAGATTCTGGCGCAACGCCGTGGCTGGATGGCGACCTTCATGGCGAAATGGTCGCGCGACTGGCCCGGTCAATCCGGCCATCTGCACACGTCCCTGCGCGACCTGCGGTCCGGCAAAGGCGCATTCTACGATCCGTCCGGCAAGCACACCATGTCCGAGACGATGCGCTGGTTCGTCGGCGGCCAGCAGGCGCTGATGCCCGAGCTCCTCGCCATGGTGGCCTGCACGGTCAACAGCTACACGCGGCTCATCCCGGGCTTCTGGGCACCGACCGATTCGGCCTGGGGCGTCGAGAACCGCACCACGGCGCTGCGGGTCATCCCCGGATCGGAGAAATCGCAGCGCGTGGAATACCGGGTCGCCGCCGCCGACATCAACCCGTACATTGCCCTGGCGGCGGCCATCGGGTCCGGCCTGTGGGGCATCCAGAACCGGATCGATCCCGGAGACCCCATCGAAGGCAACGCCTATGCGGTCGAGCATCCGAAGGAGCGGGCCTTGCCGCGTTCCCTCGGCGAGGCGGCCGAGCGTCTGAAGGGGTCCAAGGCGGCCCGAGAGCTTTTCGGCGACACCTTCGTCGACCATTATGCGGCCACCCGCGAATGGGAGGAGCGCGAGGCCCGCAAGGCCATCACCGACTGGCAGCTCGCCCGTTACTTCGAGATCATCTAAAAGACCGTCCCATAATCAACGCACAGGAGGCGACCATGATTCTCGGGGATCATGGTCATTCAGGCATACCATCATGGCCGATACCGATATCGTCTGCATTTCCCCCATCGACGGACGCGAGCTCGTCCGCCGCCCCATCCTGTCCGAGGCTGCCATCGAGGCCGCCCTTGTCTCGGCGCGCGAGGCGCAAAAGGCGTGGCGCAACACACCCATCGCCGAGCGCGCGCAGAAGGTCCCCGCTTTTCTCGACGCGCTGCTCGCCATGAACCAGGAGGTGGTGCCTGAGCTTGCCCAGCAGATGGGCCGCCCTGTGCGGTACGGGGGCGAGTTCCGCGGCGTCGAGGAGCGGGCGCGCCACATGATCGGGATCGCGGAGAAGAGCCTCCAGCCTATCCCGGCGGATGACGAGAGACCGGGCTTCCGCCGCATGATCAAACGGGAGCCGGTGGGGCTCGTCATGGTCGTCGCGCCCTGGAACTATCCGTATCTCACCGCCATCAACACAATCGTGCCGGCGCTCATGGCCGGCAATGCGGTCCTGCTCAAGCACGCTTCCCAGACGGTTCTTGCGGGTGAACGCTTCCAGGCGGCCATGGACCGGGCGGGAATGCCGAAAGGTCTGTTCCAGAACCTGTATCTGAGCCATGATCAGACAAGCCGCATCCTGAGTGCCGGCCTCGTCGATCACTGCAACTTCACCGGTTCCGTCTCGGGTGGTCGCGCCATCGAGCGGGCGGCGGCGGGCAGCTTCACGTCGCTCGGGCTCGAACTCGGTGGCAAGGATCCCGCCTATGTGCGCGAGGACGCCAACATCGATCACGCCATCGAGAATCTGGTCGACGGCGCCTTCTTCAACTCGGGCCAGTGCTGCTGCGGTATCGAGCGCATCTATGTGCACGAGAGGCATTACGACCGCTTCGTCGAAGGCGCGGTCGATCTCGTGAACCGATACGTGCTCGGCAATCCGCTCGACGAGGCGACGACGCTGGGGCCGATGGCGCATAAGCGCTTTGCCGATCTCGTGCGCCACCAGAATGCGGAGGCCGTGGCAAAGGGCGCGAGGGCGCATATCGACACCAAGCGCTTCGGGGCGGACGTGGGCGACACGGCCTATCTGGCGCCACAGGTGCTGACGAACGTCGATCATTCCATGAGCGTGATGCGCGACGAGAGCTTCGGCCCGACGGTCGGCATCATGAAGGTGAAGGGAGACGAGGAGGCGATCCGCCTCATGAACGATTCCCCCTACGGCCTCTCCGCGGCGATCTGGACCTCCGATGTCGATGCGGCCGAGGCCATCGGCGAGAAGCTTGAGACCGGCACCGTCTTCATGAACCGCTGCGACTATCTCGATCCCGCGCTCGCCTGGACGGGCGTGAAGGACACGGGTCGTGGGGCGAGCCTGTCGAGGCTGGCTTATGAAGCGCTCACACGCCCGAAATCCTACCATCTCCGTCAGATCTGATTGAAACCATCATGACCGCATCTCCACGCTCCAACTGGAACTACCCCACCGCCGTGCGCTTCGGCGCAGGCCGCATTGCGGAACTGGCCGAGGCCTGCAAGGCTTCGGGAATCTTGGCTCCGCTCATCGTCACGGACCCGTTCCTCGCCACCCAGCCGATGACGAAGGCGACCCTCGACCAGCTCACGGGCGCCGGTCTGAGAGCCGCGATCTTTTCGGACATCAAGCCGAATCCGGTTGAAACCAATGTCTACAAGGGGCTTGATGTCCTGAGGTCCGGGAAGCACGACGGCGTCGTCGCGTTCGGCGGAGGCTCGGCGCTCGATGCTGGCAAGGTCATCGCCTTCATGGCGGGCCAGACCCGACCCATGTGGGACTTCGAAGACATCGGCGATTGGTGGACCCGCGCCGATCCCAAGGGCATTCTGCCAATCATCGCCGTCCCGACGACCGCCGGCACCGGCTCGGAGGTGGGGCGTGCCGGGGTGATCACCCAGGAGGCCACGCATACCAAGAAGGTGATCTTCCATCCGCTCATGATGCCGAAGATCGTGATCTGCGATCCGGAGCTGACGGTCGGCATGCCGCCGCACATTACGGCAGGCACCGGCCTCGATGCGCTGGCTCACTGCCTCGAGGCCTATTGCGCACCGGGCTATCACCCGATGGCCGACGGGATTGCGGTCGAGGGCATCCGCCTCGTGAAGGAGTACCTGCCCCGCGCCTACAAGGACGGTCAGGACATCGAGGCCCGCGCGCAGATGATGTCTGCCGCCGCCATGGGAGCGACCGCGTTTCAGAAAGGCCTCGGGGCGATCCATGCCCTCTCGCATCCAACCGGCGCGCTCTATGACACCCATCACGGCCTGACCAATGCGGTCTTCATGCCCTACGTGCTGGTCTACAACCGCGAGGCCATCGAGACCCGGATCGAGCGCCTCGCTGCCTATATCGGCCTCGAGCCGTCATTCCAGGCCTTCTTCGACTGGGTGCTGCAGCTGCGCAAGGATCTCGGCGTGCCGCACACCCTGGAGGGGCTGAAGGTCGATGCGGCCCGCTTCGACGAGATGTCCGAGATGGCGCCGAACGATCCGACCGCCGGCGGCAATCCAGTGCCGATCACCCGGGAGAGCGCCCGCACGCTCTTCGAAGATGCGCTGGCGGGACGTCTCTGAACGGCTGACAAAGGCACAGAGGCACCGCTCTGGCCGAAAGCGGTGCCTCTTGGTTCGACAGGACAATCAGGCGGCTTCGGCCTTGCGCTCCAGAGAGGCTTTGTGCTTGGAGCGGACGCCCTTCAGGGCCTCGGTCCAGACGTGGAGTTCATCCAGCATGGCCGCGGCCGAGGTCCTGTAGATCTCGGCGGGCTTCAGCTTTCCGTTTTCCAGGTTCTGGAACACCATCGGCATCGGCACGCCTTCCGTGATGGGCATCACCTTGAAGGTGGTGAGAATCTGCTTCGTCATCTGGACGGCGCGAAGTCCACCCGAGATGCCGCCATAGCTCACGAAACCGGCCGGGGTGTATTGCCACTCCGCCACGAGATAGTTGAGGGCGTTCAATAGAGAAGGCGGGGGGCCGAAATTGTACTCGGGCGTTACGAACACGAAGGCGTCCGCCTCTGCCACACTGTCGCTCCAGGCCTTGGTATGCGCGTGGTGATAGTTGCGCAGGCGCGGATGCTCGGGCTCGTTGAAGACCGGCAGGTTGAAGTCGGCCAGATCGACCAGAACCGGATCGAACCTGCCGTGCTCGTCGGCGAAATCGCGGAACCATTCCGCGACGCTCGGACCGATCCGGCCGGGGCGAGTGCTGGCGATGATGATGTGAAGCTTGGGCTTCATGGGATGTCCTTGGTTTGCATTCGGGGGCCGGAGCACATAAGTTCCGTTTTGTAACCGAGGCTCATTAAGTAACTTCTTGAGCGTCGCGCAAGGAGGCACTTTCATGTCACCCAGTCACATCCATGTGCCCACCAACTGCCGGACCGTGACCGAAATTCTGTCGCGCGTCGGCGACAAATGGAGCGTGCAGGTCGTGGTCCAGATGGGCGAGGGCCCCAAGAGATTCAACGAGTTACGCCGTTCGGTCACGGGCATTTCCCAGCGCATGCTCACCTTGACGCTGCGCGGATTGGAGCGGGACGGGCTCGTGACGCGCACCGTCTACCCGACCATTCCACCCCGGGTGGATTACCAGCTTACAGAGCTGGGTTGCTCCCTGCTCAGGACTGTACGGGGGCTCGGCGAGTGGGCGATCCAGAACCGGGATGAGATTCTGGCGGCGCGCCGACGCTTCGATGAAGGCGGTGCCGGCCATGATTCCAGCGAGCTGCGGCCCGACGCCGCCTGAGGCAACTAGGACGCGATCCTGTGCTCCAGGATCTCCCAGAGGGCCCGGTCGTGGAAGGTCACGATGGCGCCGTCGGCGCCGATCTCCCTCATCTCGCCCGCGGTCAGGCCGGTCAGGACACCGAAGGAGAAGAGGCCTGCAGCCTTGGCAGCCCTCATTCCTGATGGGGAATCCTCGAACGCGATGGCCTCCTCGGCCCGGATGCCGAGCCGCTCCAGGGCCGTCAGATAGGGCAGGGGATCGGGCTTGCCGCGCTCCACCTCCTCGATGGTGATCTCGACCTTGAAGCGGCCCGCTAGTCCCAAGGCTTCGAGCATGTGATCCGCATTGAGCCGCGGCGCGTTGGTGACGAGGGCGATCTGGATATGGCGCGCCTCGGCCCAGTCGAGGAGTTCGAGAAGCCCGTCCAGCGGCTTGAGGTCCGACGCCATGCGGCGGAAGGTGGCCTCCTTTTCGTCGGCATAGGTTTCGTGCCGCTCCACCGGCAGGTGAGGCAGGAGAGACGCGAAAATCGCCTCGTTGGTGCGCCCGATGATCTGGGAGCGATAGACTTCCTCGGTGATGTCGACGCCCTCGGCCTTCAGGACCTCGGCGAAGGCCTCGAGGTGCACGGGGTCGCTGTGCACCAGTGTTCCATCCATATCGAAGATCAGAGCTTTCAGCATCGGGACATCTCTCAACAGCATCGGGTTTCGAGGCGAGGGAATAGACCGCTTCGTCCCGGATGGCACCCCGTTGGAATTGCAACCCTGCTCTATAGATAATCAGGGAGTCGATAAACCCTATAAAACGTGATTCGACCGATGGTTCGCACTTCCTTCCGCCCATTCGACGAGACCTCCCGATGCGGATAAGAGATAGGCTGAGGCTTCTCTACGAGGGCGATACTCAGGAAGCGCATCAGTTCCGCTATGCTCTGCTGGTCTTCGACGTGACCACGATCCTGTTCATCGTCATCACATCGTTCCTGCCGCGCTCGCCGGCCTTCGAGTGGGTCGACGTGATCATCGGGTTGATCGTTCTGGGCGACTTCTCAGCCCGCTTGGCCATCAGCCGGACGCCTTGGCGGGATCTGGCTCATCCCGCGACCCTGGCGGATGTCGCGGCCATCGTGTCGTTTCTTGCGCCGGTCGTCGGAGAGGGCATCGGGTTCCTGCGAATCCTGCGCACCCTGCGCCTGCTGCGCACCTATCAGCTGCTCGCCCGCCTGAGGTCCGACAGCGTCTTCTTCCGGCGCAATGAAGATCTGATCATCGCTTCGGTCAACCTCGGCGTCTTCATCTTCGTCATGACGGGCTTCGTCTACGAGACGCAGCGCTGGACGAACACGAAGATCGGCAACTACATCGACGCGCTCTATTTCACGATCGCGGCGCTCACCACGACCGGGTTCGGCGATATCACGTTGACCGGCACACTGGGGCATCTGATTTCGGTCATCATCATGATCTTCGGCGTCACGCTCTTCCTGCGTTTGGTTCAGGTGCTGTTGAGACCCGACAAGGTGAGGTTTCCCTGTCCCGTCTGCGCCCTGCAACGCCATGACCGGGATGCGGTGCACTGCAAGGCTTGCGGCACCGTCCTCAACATTCCGGACGAGGGGGCGATCTGAAGTCCTTACGAGTTCGGGATGACGGCAAGGCCGCGCTGTGCCGTGAAGGCGACCGACACCGGTGTGCCCGGCGCGATTGGCTCCTTGCGCCCGTACTGGACCACGAACAGATTCCCGATCGGGCTCTCCACTTCGTATTCCACCTGCGTGCCGAGATAGGACGCCTTGCGAACCGTGCCGGACAGGGGGCCGGTCATGGCCTCATCGAGCAGGATCGCATCAGGCCGGACGGCGAGTTTGACCGAACCCAGACCAGAATTTCTATGCGGGAGCTGAAGAAGGACATTGCCGACATTCACCTGCGCGGTGGGCCCGATGACGTCCACAACCTCACCTGGGATGATGTTGGCGTCGCCGATGAAATCGGCGACGAACAGGTTCGCCGGTTCTTCGTAGAGCTGGCGCGGCGTTCCGGTCTGGGCGATCCGGGCATTCGACATAACGATGATGTGGTCGGAGACGGCAAGCGCCTCCTCCTGATCGTGCGTCACATAGGCCACGGTGAGGTTGAGGCTCTGCTGAAGCTCGCGGATATCTTCGCGCACGCGCCGGCGCAGCTTGGCGTCGAGGTTCGACAGAGGCTCGTCGAAAAGCAGAACCTGCGGCTCGAGAACGAGCGCCCGGGCGACCGCCACCCGCTGCTGCTGCCCGCCGGAGAGTTCGGAGGGAGCGCGCTTCTCAAGACCCTTGAGGCCGATCAGCGCGAGCTTCTCCATGGCCATCTCGATCGCGTTCCTCTTCGGCACTCCCTGGACGGACGGCCCGTAGGCGACGTTCTCCAGCACCGACATGTGAGGAAAGAGCGCGTAGGACTGGAACACCATGCTCACGTCCCGGTCGGCCGCCGACAGGTTCGTCACATCGCGTCCACCGATCAGGATCTGGCCTTCGCTCGCCATCTCGAGCCCCGCGATCATGCGCAGGGTCGTGGTCTTGCCGCAGCCGGACGGGCCGAGAAGGGTCACGAGCTGGCCCGGCTCGATGGTGAAGGAGACGTCGTCCACGGCGGTGACGCTGCCGTAGCGCTTCGTCACATTGCGGAACTGCACCGAGGCAGCCTGCTTCTTCGAGGGTGCCGAGCGGGACAAGGCGTGGATGGAGGATATGTTGTTCATGGGACCGCCTGCACGGCAACGGGAGAGGGAGCAGTGCTCGCACTGCGGCGCCCGAGGCGCCGCTCGCCGACCGCGAGCTGAATCGCCACGATGGCAACCAGCATGACGAGGATAAGCACCGTGGAATAGGCGATTGCGAGGCCGAACTCGCCGGCTTCGACACGACCGACGATATAGGTCGTCGCCATGTTGTACTCGGCCGTGACAAGGAAGATCACGGCGCTGACGGCCGTCATGGCGCGCACGAAGGAATAGACGAGGGACGCAACGATGGCCGGGCGCAGCAATGGCAGAACCACGCGGCGCATGGTGGTTGACGAGCCGGCCCCCAGCGTCAGCGATGCTTCGTCGAGGCTCTTGTCGATCTGGCTCAGGGTCGCGATGCCGGAGCGGACGCCGACCGGCATGTTGCGGAACACGAAGCACATGACGAGGATGAACCCGGTTCCGGTGATTTCGATCGGCGGCACGTTGAAGGCGAGGATGTAGGACACGCCGACGACCGTGCCGGGGATGGCGAAGCTCAGCAGCGTGCCGAATTCGAAAGCGCGCTGCCCGGAGAAGCGCTGGCGCGTGAGCAGATAAGCGGTGAGCAGGCCGATGGCGGCCGTGAGCGGTGCCGAGAGCGCAGCCACTTTCACGGTGGCGAAAAACGAGTCCCAGGCTGAGCCGGAGAAGTAGAGTCCCGAGCCAGAGCTCTCCACCCGGAATGCCGTGAGGAAATGCTCGAAGGTCGGCGTGTAGTCGCGGCCCATGGACCGCACGAAGGCGCCGACCAGGATGATCGCATAAACGGCAACGGTGAAGATCGCCCAGGGCAATGCGGTGAGATAGGAGGCCAGCGCGACCCGCCGTGGAAGGGGCAGGGGGATGCCGGCATCGCCCTTGCCGGTGACGGTCGTGTAGACCTTCTTGCCGAGCCAGGCGTGCTGGAGCCAGAAGGCCCCGAGAGTGAAGGCGAGCAGGATGATGGACAAGACAGCCGCGCGGCCCTGGTCCTGCTGCGCACCGACGACGGCAAAGAAGATCTTGGTCGAAAGCACCTCGTAGTTTCCGCCGAGCACCAGCGGGTTGCCGAAATCGGCCAGGCTCTCCACGAACCCGAGGAGGAAGGCGTTGGCGAGCCCCGGACGCATGAGGGGGAGCGTCACGGTCCAGAAGGTCGTCCAGCTCTTCGCGCGCAGGGTCTGCGAGGCCTCCTCGAGCGTCGGGCTGATGCCTTGCACGACGCCGATCAGGACGAGGAATGCAATTGGCGTGAAGGCGAGAAGCTGCGCGATCAGCACGCCGGGCAATCCGTAGATCCAGCGTGACCGCGGCACGCCGAACCAGTCCCACAGGACGGCCGACAGCGCGCCTGAGCGGCCGAAAAGCAGGATCAGGGCGAGGCCGATCACGAAGGGGGGCGTGATGATGGGCAGAACGCTCATCACGCGGAGGAGCTTCTTGAAGCGGAAATCCGTGCGCGTGGCAATCAGCGCGAAGGCAAGGCCGAGAGCGGTGGTGCCGACGCCTACGAGAAGGCCCAGGAACAGGGTGTTCCAGGCGACGCCGCAGCGCAGATCACCTGACAGGCAGTCGAGCCCCCAGATCGATCGATCCAGGAACTTCACCAGGAATTCGTACGGGGCGAAGTTGCCGTCGTTGTCCGCAAAGGCACTCGCAAGAATGGTGGTGACCGGGAAGAAGACGAACACGATGATCAGCGCAATGACGACACCGATCGATGAGGTGACGAATGCATCGCCCCGGCACCAGCCGCGTGCTGCAAGGCCATGACAGAGTATGATGAGGAAGGCGGTCGCGGTGAGAGCCGCGCCATAGCCCATCCCGGCCTGGCTCGGTCCAGGTAAGCCGAAGAGGCCCTTCAGGATGTCGAGCGTCCAGCCATTGAGACCGATGGCGAAGCCCTGAAGGATGAAGAGCGCGAGGCCCAGAAGCCCGGACGCGATGAGCCAGCCACCGTTGGCTTGCGCCAAGGGGCGGATCACGGGAATAAGGCCCAGACACAAGGGTATCAGGATCGGCAGAAGCCACCACGCGCCCTTGATGCCGTGGATCAAAGCCGACCCGCCGACGAAATAATCCGCAAGGGTCGGGACGACCGTGCGGTCGAAGCCGTACCAGGGCAGGAGGGCAAAGCCGACCCAGCCCAGAACGATCCAGCCAAGGGTTGCCCGTGACATCTTCTGTTCTCGCTTCAAGGCCGATGCTGAACTCGGCCCCCATGATCACAACAGTAATGGATTCTGGCGAAGCAGAGTCCCACTTCGCCAGAAACTGCTTCAAGTCCGCCTATTTCGGCAGGTTCTTGACCTCGTTGTCCCACTTGGACAGGAGGCGCTTGCGCTCGGCCGAAGATCCATACTTCGCGAAATCGAAGTTGATCAGCTTGATGTCGGCGAGCTTGGGAGCCTGTGGCGGAACCGGAGTGCTCTTGTTCGACGGCACCTGATAGGACTTGGCTTCCGCACCGAGCTTCTGGGCATCCGCGGTGAGCGCCCAATCATAGAACTTCTTGGCGTTGTCCAGGTTCTTGGCTCCCTTGATGATCGACATGGAGCCGATTTCGTAGCCAGTACCTTCGCATGGGGCGACCACCTTCACGGGCGCCTTGTCCACCACCATCGTGACGATGTCGTGCATGAAGGCGATACCCGCGGTCGTCTCACCGAGTGCCATGGCCTTGGCCGGAGCAGCGCCCGACTTGGTATATTGATTGACATTCTTGTGCAGGGCTTTCAGGTACTCGAAGCCTTTGTCCTCGCCCATGATCTGAACGATGGTTGCGAGCAATGTATAAGCGGTGCCCGAGGAGTTCGGATCCGCCACCTGCACCTCGTCCTTCAATTCGGGCTTCAGCAGATCCGCCCAGCATTTCGGCTCGCCGATCTTGTTTGATTGCGCGAGTTCCGTGTTGTAGCCGAAGCCGAGAGCGCCGGAATAGATGCCGACCGTGCGCCCCTTGGACTGCTCCCACTGGCGCACGGCCCAGTCCTGCAACTCGCCCATTTTCGGCGACTTGTACTCGTCCGTAATGCCTTCTTCGGCAGCCTGCATATGCGGGTCGCCCGTGCCGCCCCACCAGATATCCGCGCGGGGATTGGCGGCCTCGGCCTTGACTTGGGCGTAGACCTCGCCCGCACTCTTACGAGTCATGGAGACCTTGATGCCCGTCTCACGCTCGAAAGCGGTCGTCATGGCGCGGCACCATTCCTCCTGCACGCCGCAATACATGACCAGCGCGCCCTGGGCCTGAGCCGTTCCTGCGGACATGAAGGACAGGGCCGTCACGGTCCCTGCCAGCATGGTTGCCGCAACGAGATTCTTCTTTGCGCTCATTCTATCCTCCCGTGATGTCGTTCTTGTTATTGGTTGGTCGGCTAAGCTCCCTCCATTGTGGCGGCGGGTCAAGTGCCTGGCCGGCGCTCCAAATCTGAATCTTTAGAATAAGATGCGGTCTCAGGGCTCCTTCGCGATCCCTGTCGCCTCTGTGAGAGCAGCGGCCAGTCCGGGCGTGCAGGCCAGAACGGGATTGCCTTTCCTGAGGCCATCCTTGGCCAGGAAGTTGTTGGTCCAGCCGCCGGCCTCTTCGATGATCAAGAGGCCCGCCAAGGCATCCCAGGAATTGATGTGGAGTTCGCAATAGGCGTCGATACGCCCGTCCGCTACGTAAGCAAGGCCCAGCGTGCCCGACCCGGCACGGCGCACGTTGGCGCCGGCCGTCTTGAGCTTGTCCACCACGGCGATATAGGGCTCGGGCGGCAGGCGTGGCGACCAGCCTGCCTCCACGGTGGCCTGTTTCATGTCTTCGAGTCCGCTGACGCGGATCGTCTCTCCGTTGAGGATGGCACCCCGCCCCCGCTGGGCCGTGTAGAGCTCGGCATGCATCACGTCGTAGATCACCCCGATCTCGACCCGGTTCTCGCGCACGAAGGCGATGGAGATGGCGAAGTGAGGGATCCCGCGGGCGAAATTCGCCGTGCCGTCGATGGGGTCGACCACCCAGACATCTCGCTCGAAGGAGCCGCCGCCTTCCTCGCCGAAGAAGGAATCGCCCGGGAACAGCTCGCTCAGGCGGCCGCGGATCAGTTCCTCCACCTCCGCGTCGGTCGCGGTCAGGAAGTCCTGCGGACCCTTGAAGTCCGGCCGTTGCGAACGCGGCCTTTCCAGGAAGCGCTTACGGGCCAGTACGCCGGCCTCGCGGGCGATGGCGCAGGCTGCGGCGAATCTCATGTCCAGGCTCTCAGTCGTCATCACGGTGGGCGTCCTTCTGGATCAAAATGGAGGCTTCCATTGTTATGAGGCGGTCATGAAGCTTTGAGAGGATAGAGAATCGTATGAGGCCGGAGGCGTTCTCGGCAGCTTTCGACTTTACCCTTTCTTAGCCGGCTCAAATCATCTACGTTACAAGTTATCCCATTAGGAGTCCTACTCTCGTCGAATGCCCCAGACCCCAAAAGAAGAACTCAGCCAGGTTGCGGCACTCCCTTTCCGGATCAAGAACGGCAAGCTCGAGGTCCTTCTCGTCACATCCCGTGAGACCAAGCGCTGGCTGATTCCGAAAGGCTGGCCCATGAAGGGCAAGAAGCCCCACAAGGCCGCCGCCCAGGAGGCGGAGGAGGAGGCTGGCGTCAAGGGCGAGATCAAGAACACGCCTCTCGGCTCCTATGATTACTGGAAGCGTCGGGCTGCTCACTTCGACCTGTGCCGCGTCAACGTCTATCCGCTCGAGGTTTCCAAGCAGCTCAAGTCCTGGCGCGAGAAGGGGCAGCGGAAATCTCAGTGGTTTCCGGTCGAGGAGGCCGCCCATCAGGTTCTGGAACCGGCACTCGCCGATCTGATCCTAAGCCTGCCCGAGCACGTTCTCGATATCGTTTCTACGGAATAGTGAGCAGTTTTCGGCTCGCTTCAGGGAACGCAACGCTCCTCAAGAAGTCTTTCCTGTGACGAAGGCGGTCGAGCGGCGGAGCTTGGCCATTTGCAGGCATCTGAGGAGAATTCGATGAAGGCGCTCGTTTGGCATGGCACCACCGACATCCGTTGCGATTCAGTCCCCGATCCACAGATCGAGCACCCGCGCGACGCGATCATCAAGGTGACGAGCTGCGCCATCTGCGGCTCGGATCTTCATCTCTACGATCACTTCATGCCCGGAATGAAGTCCGGCGACATCATGGGGCATGAAACCATGGGTGAGGTCGTCGAAGTCGGAGCCGAGTCGAAAGGCAGGCTCAAGGTTGGCGACCGCGTGGTGATCCCGTTCACCATCATCTGCGGCGAGTGCGATCAGTGCAAGCGCGGCAATTTCTCGGTCTGCGAACGGACGAACCGCAACGGGCATATTGCCGCGAAGGCCTTCGGCCATACGACGGCGGGGCTCTTCGGCTACACGCATCTGACCGGCGGTTATCCCGGCGGGCAGGCCGAGTACCTGCGCGTGCCCTTCGCCGATGCAACCCATATCAAGGTGCCGGACGGTATTCCCGACGAGAAGCTCCTCTTCCTCAGCGACATCTTTCCCACCGGATGGCAGGCGGCGGTTCAGTGCGACATCCAGCCGACCGACACGGTGGCGATCTGGGGATGCGGCCCGGTTGGGCAGATGACGATCCGCAGCGCGATCCTGCTCGGGGCGAAGCAGGTCATCGCCATCGACCGGGTCCCCGAGCGTCTCGCGATGGCGGAGGCCGGAGGCGCCATCACGATCAATTTCGACGAGGAGAGCGTGATCGAACGGCTCAATGAACTCACCAATGGCCGTGGACCGGAGAAGTGCATCGACGCTGTCGGAATGGAGGCGCATGCGACCGCGACGATCGATTCGATGTACGACCGGGTGAAGCAGGCAACGATGATGGAGACGGATCGTCCCCATGTGCTGCGCGAGATGGCCTATGTCTGCCGCCCGGCCGGAACCCTCTCGATTCCTGGCGTCTATGGCGGCCTGCTCGATAAGATTCCCTTCGGGGCGATCATGAACAAGGGGCTGACCATCCGCACCGGCCAGACGCATGTGAACCGCTGGACGGACGACCTCCTGCGTCGGATCGAGGATGGCCAGATCGATCCGTCCTTCGTTATCACGCATACGGTGTCCCTCGACGAAGGGCCCGACATGTACAAAGTCTTCCGCGACAAGCAGGACGGCTGCATCAAGGTCGTCATCAAACCCTGATAGGTGAGATCATGCGTTACGAAACCGAAAGAACGCGCCGTCGTGGTCATGCCGACACGGCAACCGATACTCTCGCCCGTGGGCTCGGGCTGTTCTCCATTGCTCTTGGAATCGCTGAAATCGCCGCGCCTCGGGCCTTGGCGCGAGCGTTGGGCATGAAGGGGCAGGAGGGTCTGATTGCCGGCTATGGCCTTCGTGAGATCGCGACCGGCATCGGCATTCTGGCATCGAAGGACCCGACACCGTGGATCTGGGGGCGGGTCGCGGGTGACGGGCTCGACTTGGCGACCCTGGCGACCGCACTCGAAGGCAACAACCCGAAGAAGGGCAATGTCGGGATTGCCATGGCGGCTGTGGCGGGCGTGACGGCCCTCGATGTGTATTGCGCCCAGACCCTCAGTCGCGAAAGCCCCCATCCGCTGCCGCCGATGCAGGATTACTCCAGCCGCACGGGCTATCCCCGGGGGATCGAGCAGAGCCACGGGGCGGCGCGAGACTTTGAGGTGCCGCGCGACTTCCGCACGCCTGAAGCGCTGCGGCCCTACACGCAACCTGAGGCGCCTCGACATCCGCAACCGTCCATGTAACCTAACGGCATGGACAGGCCGCAGATATTTACGATCGGGTACGAGGGAGCGGACGTGGACCGCTTCCTCACGACTTTGAAGGATGCTGGCGTCGCGGTTCTCGCGGATGTGCGTGCCGTCGCGCTCTCGCGCAAGCGTGGGTTCTCGAAATCGGCCCTGCGTGATGCCCTGGCGGGCCAGGATATCGGCTACCAGCATTTCATCAGGCTCGGGACGCCGAAGGCGGGGCGACAGGCGGCGCGAGCCGGTGACGGCGAACTGATGCGCCGGATCTATTGCGACGAGGTTCTGGCCACGGGGCCGGCCCAGGAATCCCTCCAGGAACTCGAAGCCCTGGCGCTGACACGCCCGATCTGCCTGCTCTGCTTCGAGCGCGATCCCGCCAATTGCCACCGCCGGGTGTTGGCGCAGCACTTGGCCGAAAAGGGATTCGAAACGGTGGATCTGGCAGTTCTCTGACGCTACAAGGGAGAAATACTCCCTTGCGGCTGAGACACCCGATGCATGCATTCGTTACCGCCGTCAGTGCGAGTCCTAGCCACAGCTTCAGCAAGCCCAATCAGGATGTCATTCGTCTCCTGGCAGGTCTAGGGGTCGAGGGTGATGCGCATCTCGGCACGACGGTCAAGCATCGCTCTCGGGTGGCCAAGGACCCCAACCAGCCGAACCTGCGGCAGGTTCACCTGATCCATGCCGAGCTGCACGACGAGTTGCGTGAGGCAGGGTTCGACGTCCGTGCGGGCGATATGGGCGAGAATGTCACGACGCGTGGCATCGACCTTCTCGGCTTGCCGACGGGCGCGCGACTGCTCATCGGCGATAGAGCCGTGATCGAGGTCACAGGGCTGCGAAACCCTTGTGTGCAGATTGATCGCTTCCAAAAAGGCCTCATGAAGGCTGTCCTCGGCAGGGACGCGCATGGAAATCTCGTCCGAAAATCCGGCATCATGGGGGTTGTCGTCGATGATGGCGAGGTAAGAGCGGGGGATGCCGTTCGACTGGAACTGCCGTCCGGGCCCTATCGGCCGCTCGAAGTCGTATGAAGGTCCAGATCATCCTGCAACAAAACTGCGGTTGCCAAGTTGAAGGAACTGGACTACTTTGAGTCTAGGTTTAATTTCTAGAGAGGGAGGACTGCATGGCTTCTATGTGCTTGCTGAACGTTCCTCCCGCGTCCGAACTTTAGGTCGGATCAGGCGGGGCTCCAAGGCCCGGCAAACCTTACCAAGCTATCACGTGTGATGATCTTCGAGCGGCATCGGACGCCGTAAGCCGGCGTTTCTACGGTCGCTCTTCACTCTTCCGGGGAGAGGTGCGTGCTCCGAGCGCCGCCTGTTCGCTTCCATGAACCAGTCGAAGAAAAGCGGGGACGCCACCCGCGATGTCCTGAAATTCACGTTCCGCCACTGGCGTGAAGAGCCGCGCTATGTGGTGCTCATCATGGTGACCATGATGGTGTCGACCTTGGCCGACGTGTTCATGCCCGTCTTCGCGGGGCGGCTCGTCGATGCCATCGCGACGGGCAGCAGCGACCGCGAGGCTGCCCTGCATGCGGCGCTTGTCGCCTTCGCGTTCATGACCGGCCTCGGCCTGCTCATGATCGTCATGCGTCATCTGGCCTTCTACGGCATCGTGGAGCTCACGCTGCGGGTGATGGGACGCGTCGCGCAGGATGCGTTCGCACGTGTGCAGCGGTTCTCGACCGACTGGCACGCCAACTCCTTCGCCGGCTCCACCGTGCGCAAGATCACGCGCGGCATGTGGGCGCTCGACCTGATGCACGATACGCTCCTGCTGGCCCTATTGCCTTCTCTCACGGTGCTGGCGGGTTCGATGATCATCCTGGGCCTGCGCTGGCCGGTGATGGGGCTCGTCATCGGAGTGAGCGCGCTGGCCTACATCGTCATGACCGGCTTCCTGGCGACCCTCTATGTCGCGCCTGCGGCCCGGTTGGCGAATGCGTGGGACACCCGTGTCGGCGGCACTCTGGCGGATGCTTTGAGCTGCAACCCGGTGGTCAAAGCGTTCGGTGCCGAGATACGCGAGGACGGGCGCCTCACCTGGGTGCTGGGAAAGTGGCAGACCCGCACCCGGCGCGTCTGGCAGCGGGGCACCAACAGCGGCACGGTGCAGTTCATCGCGCTGCTCGGCATTCGCGCCGCCATCATCGGAACGGCCATCTGGCTATGGTGGCAGGATCGCGCGACGCCGGGTGATCTCGCTTACGTGCTCACAACGTACTTCGTGATCCACGGATACCTGCGCGATGTCGGCATGCACATCAACAACCTGCGCCGTTCCGTGAATGACATGGAGGAACTCGTCGAGATCCATCGAGAGACCATCGGTGTGCCGGACCATGCCAGCGCGAGGCCGATCCACATCTCCCGTGGCGAAGTCGCGTTCGAGCGTGTCACGTTCCATTATGTCGGACACGAGACGCCGCTCTATCGGGATCTGTCGTTGATGATCCGAGCAGGCGAGCGTGTCGGCCTCGTGGGGCCGTCGGGCTCCGGCAAAACCACCCTCGTCAAGCTGATCCAGCGTCTCTACGACGTGACAGGTGGGCAGATCCTGATCGACGGGCAGAACATCGCTCAGGCCGAGCAGGCGTCCCTGCGTTCGCAGATTGCGATCGTGCAGCAGGAACCGATCCTGTTCCATCGCACCCTGGCCGAGAACATCGCCTACGGGCGGCCCGGCGCTTCGATGGCCGACATCGAGCAGGCGGCGCGTCTCGCCAATGCGCATGAGTTCATCATGAGTCTGCCCAAAGGCTACTCTACGCTCGTGGGTGAGCGCGGCGTGAAGCTCTCGGGCGGCGAGCGGCAGCGGGTCGCCATCGCGCGCGCTTTCCTGGCGGATGCGCCCATTCTGATCCTGGACGAGGCGACCTCGGCCCTTGACTCGGAATCGGAGGTGCTGATCCAGCAGGCCATGGAACGGCTCATGGTGGGGCGCACCTCCGTAGTGATCGCACACAGGCTGTCCACGGTGCGGGCTCTCGACCGCATTCTCGTGTTCGACCGGGGGCGGATCGTGGAGGAGGGGGACCACCTCACGCTTTACAGAAAAGGCGGCCTCTACCGCCGCCTGTGCGACCACCAGGGTCTGGACCTCGCAAAAGGGGCTAGGTCCGATATGGCCGCAGAATAGGACGTCTGGACAAAATTCTTTGAAAATCCTAAGGAAATTGCCATGTTCGAAGTCAAAGATATTCCGGTCTCCGACAGCAAGCGGGACTTTTACGCTTCCCTCGCTCAGCAACTCTCCGGGCTTCTGGCGGGTGAGCCGGACGCGATCGCGAATGCCGCCAACATGTCGGCGTTGATCTACCAGTTCCTGCCGGACCTGAACTGGGCGGGCTTCTATTTCATGCGTGGATCGGAACTCGTTCTCGGGCCGTTCCAGGGCAAGACGGCCTGCGTGCGGATCGCGGTCGGCCGCGGCGTCTGCGGCGCAGCGGTTGAGCGCAAGGAACCCATCGTGGTGCCGGATGTGCATGCCTTCCCGGGCCATATCGCCTGCGACAGTGCCTCGCGCTCCGAGCTCGTCGTGCCTCTCACCAAGGACGGAAAGGTTCTGGGTGTGCTCGATCTCGACAGCCCCAGCCCGAACCGGTTCGATGAAGAGGACCGTCAGGGCTGCGAGATGCTGGTTGAGATCTATCTCAATGCTTCCGACCTCACGCTTTAGCCCGACGCATGCTGCCAGCCCATGTCGACACCTATTACAGCCGCACGGCCGCCATATCGGAAACCTATCCGGAGGCTGCGGGCCGCATGGAGGCAGATGTCTGCATCATCGGCGGCGGCCTGGCCGGCCTCACCGCGGCACTGAAGCTCGCGCGCACCGGACGGAGCGTCGTTCTGCTCGAAGCCCGTCGTGTCGCCTGGGGCGCCTCTGGCCGTAACGGCGGCTTCGTCTCCGCAGGCTATGCGACCGGCCTTTCCTCCATCGAGCGGCGCGTAGGATCCGATCACGCGCGGGAGCTGTTCCGGCTTTCCATGGAAGGCGTGGACATCGTGCGCAGCGAAATCGACGAACTCGGCATCAAGGACGCTCATCCGGTGCCGGGAATCGCAAAAGTCCTGCGCTATGACTCGCGGGGAGCCTTGCAGGCGGCCAGTGAAAGCCAGCAGCGCGAGTTCGGTCAGACGCTGCGCTACTTGCCGCGGGCTGAGGTGAGAGAGTTGCTCGCCTCGCCCAGATACCACGAGGCCGTTCTGGATGAAGATGCTTTTCACTTCCATCCCTTGAACTACGGGAGTGCGCTGGCGCGCGAAGCGATGCGGCTGGGCGCAGCCATTCACGAGCACTCGCCCGTGACGTCGGCAGATCTTGAGGGACCCCGCAAGATCGTCCGCACGACGGGCGCGGAGATTTCCGCCGAGCACGTGGTCTTTGCAACGGGCGGCTATACGGATGACGTGCTGCCCGCCCTCAAACGCGCATTCCTGCCGATTGCCACTTATGTTCTGCTGACCGAGTCGTCGCCGGATCTGGTCCAGGGAGCCATTCGCATGCAGGCGGCGATTCTCGATGATCGTCGGGCAGGGGATTACTATCGTCGGGTCGATGGGGGGAGCCGAATTCTGTGGGGCGGACGAATCACCACCCGAACGACCGATCCGCGCAACATCGCGTCTCTGCTCAGACGGGAGATGGTGACGACTTATCCGCAACTCTCTGATTTGAAGGTAGAGGTCGCCTGGTCGGGTCTCATGTCGTACGCCCGACACCTGATGCCGCAGATCGGGTCATGGAAGCCAGGCGTCTGGTACTGCACGGCTTTCGGCGGTCACGGTATGAACACCACGGCGATCGGCGGTACGGTGGTCGCAGAAGGCATTACGGGCGAGAGCGACCGTTACCGTCTCTTCGCGCCCTTCGGTCTGACGTGGAATGGCGGCATCATCGGTCGTGCCGCCGCCCAGCTCACCTACTGGAGCTATCAAGTCGCCGATGCGGCCAGGGAGTTCCGCTCCCGCTAAGTTGCGGATACAAGATCACATCTTGGCAGCGGATGCGACAATCCAAAGGCAGCTGAAACTGAACGCGAGCGCGATCAGGTTCATGAGATAGGCCAGGGCATCGTTGGCGGGGTGGCGTTTTCCCGTCTGTTCCATCGTGCTTCCTCGAAAGCCGGAAGGTTCACGATGTGGATAATGCCTGAGCTTGCTATCTGTCCAGATGGTTAACGGATTATTTTAGTCAGCCACCAATTGTGCCGTGGATCGTTCCGAGGTGTCGGCTTTCGCAGGCGCAGTCACTGCTCTCGGACAGGGGCTCCGCAATCCAGCACACGCCTCTCGGCGTCGTGCAGGTGGCGCCTTGGCTCGTTCCTGCCCGCGAGCGCTCGTACGCACGCAGTCGGTGCTCGCGGAAATAGGTGCGTTCCTTCGTGCGGAAAGGGGCGGCAAGATCCGTTTCCGGAAGCGATCGCTCGCTGTCGGCTGCCAGCGTAACCACCGGGGCGACCGTTCCAACGAGCAGGATGAGACAGGCGGCGATGGAGGGTTGCATGCATGGCTCCCGAGATGGAATCGGTTCGGCTCCGAAGAGTCTGTCCTCGCACCATCCCTCGCCAGCAGGCAACCCCGGTCTGCCCGACCGAGAGATCACAAAAATCTGATCACAGATAGAAGTCGTTCTTCGACAGCGCGGTCAAGTCTGCGACCTTGATCTTGAAGTCCGCGGACCTGTCGCCGTTCACGTCGCCCGATACGATGCCATCGGCAAAGCGCAGTTCTCCCGCCTTCCCATGGAATGCAGTCTTGCCAATGAAGCTGAAGGCCTGGTTGCCTGCAACCTTGGTGTTGGCGTCGATTCCGCGAAGGTCGATATGGTCGGAGCCGCGGCGGAAATCGGTGATCGTATCCACAGTGGATTTACGAGAATCGCTCAACGTCTGGAAAACGAAGACGTCTGCGCCGCTTCCTCCGATGAGCAGGTCCTTGCCGCTCTGTCCATAGAGCTTGTCGCTGCCTGATCCACCATCGAGTGTATCATTGCCGCTGCGCCCGAAAAGGGTATCCTTGCCGCTTTCTCCATGAATGACATTGGAAGCACCATTGCCATAGAGCATGTCGTTGTAAGCACTGCCGGTAAGGTGCTCGATGCTCTCGTAGGTGTCGCCGGCGGCATCGCCTCGATTGCCCGAGGAGGACTGGAGATCAGCCGTCACGGCTGCCTTCGCTGTGATGTAGCTCGCCGTGTCTGATCCGATCCCGCCGTTGAGCAGGTCGCTGCCGCTTCCGCCAATCAGAACGTCGTTGTTGTTCTGGCCGTAGAGCGTGTCGTCGCCACCATTGCCCTGCAGCGTGTTGCTGGCCATGTTGCCCTTGATTACATCGCTTGCGGAACCACCGGAGGCGTTCTCAATAAGAGAGCGCTCGTTGCCCTGATAAAGGAGCGCATTGGCGATATTGCCGGCAGCGAGTTTCGAGCCGTCCCAATACAACTTTGCGCGTTGCTCCTGGGCGGTTATCGTCCAGGCTCCAGGCTCGAGATCGATGGAGAGACCGGTGGTGTAGTTGGTGAAGCTGTATGTATCGATCCCGCCGCCATCCCAGACGGTCAGCAGGATCTGGTTGCCGCCGGGGAGGCCCTGTCCGATGCCATTGATGAACATCTCGCCAGTCGTGGGGCTCCAGGCATAGGTCGTATCGCCACCGTTCAACCCGTAATTCGCACCATACATGTGCTGGATTGCGGCGATGTCGTACATCATGAGGGACTGGGGATAACCCCAGGTCTCGTTGGTATAGCCCGTGCTGGTCGATGCGCCCGCATAGGAGCGGTAGCTCATCACGGTGTATTCCAGGCTGTCGCGATCTTGGGGCATGTTGCCCTCATGCGAATGCTCAAGCCCAAGGGCATGCCCGATCTCATGCATGATCGTAAGATAGGCATAGTTCCCCATCGCCGGACTCGCGTAGCTACGGCTGGAATTATTGAGCCAGACATCGCCGCCTGTTGCATCGGTTGTCGGAAAATAGGCCCATGCCGTGCTGGGCAAGTCCGATTGTGCAAATCGCAGATCGGCAGAGGATGTGCTGGCTCCACTCTGCTCCTGGAAGGTCAGACTGCTGACTGCCGCATAGAGATTCAATGCCGAGCGCGTGATGGCCTGCTGGGCATCGTTGAACGCGCCAAAGCCTTTCGCGGTTTCGCCGCCGCCGTAGGACGATCCATACGAGGCGGCCGTTGCGGGGAAGCTATAAGTCAGATTGCCTGGTACCCATTTCATCGTACCGAGAACAGCATCGATGTAAGCATTTCCCGTTGAATTGTATGTTTCGACAGCAGGCATGGTTCTTCAAACGAATAGAGCAGAAACGGATAAGGCGAGTATTCGCACGGAAACCGGCCGGCGAACGGAAAGCAGGCTGGTGTTTGCAGGATGCCGTAAGTCCCTTCCGAAAGACTTAAGCTTGCCGAGGGAGCCCATCCCAGACGAATTTGTTATAGAATATCATTGTGATTGCCTGATCCGAGCCCCGACGAGATTGTTTTTACTGGTTTGATCTCGCGCGAATAAATCGCTCCACGAGCTATAAGCGGTCCTCGGAATTTCCGAAAGCAGATGTGTGTGGCTGTTCGCTCTTTCGACAACATGCCGCATGGATTGTCCGTACCATGCTGCCTCTGAGTTCCAGGCCGGTGTCCTCAGGCGGGTCATGAGGATTCCCTGAGACAACACCGGTCTCCGCTTGCAGGAGGCTACGAGGGAAGCCGGTTGCCCCTTTTGACCGAGGTTCGATGGATGCCCGGTTCGAAGCGAATCTGTGGCTCAAGGGATGGGGCAGCGGCCCGGGCGGCCTTCGCGCCCTCCCTCTTGCCCCGTTTTGTGATGGCCTCCTGAGCAAGGAGGCGAATGTCTTCAAGTCGCCACTCTTCGCTCAACCAGGATCGACCAATCACCTTGAGGATTTTCTCAAGCGTTGCGTATGGATCAACGACGCCGGGCGCATCGGCCGCGTTCTTCATGATTTCCCCCATATGCCGAAGGTTTTCCTTCAGTCATTTTGGTCGGAACGCCTGTGAACAGAGGATCTGGGCGTTTCCTCAGGCAAGTATTGCAAAGCTGGAGCGTTAAAGAAACTGCACTTTCGGACAGGGTTCGTGACCGGGAGCAGGAGCCTAATGGGGCAAGCTCCTGCGAAGCCTGTGTCTCGCCCGTCGCGAGAGCCGGAGAGCATCTGGTATCAGATTGGTAACGTTGACGGTTGAATGACGTCATAACATTCTGATCTGGGGGCAAAATCGTATGTCATCCAGAGCGTTCCAGAGAACAATAGAAGCCATCCGCAGCCTCGACCGCGCGAGAGCACCAGCCGAGGTCTGTGGAATTCTGCTGAAGTCCGTCCGGCAGTTTGGAGCCGAACACGTGCTAGCAGGTGTCATTCCTACTCCTGGAGCAAGTCGTCAGCACCAGATCTCAAGCATCATCCTCGACCATTGGCCGATCGAGTGGAGCCGTCGCTACTTCTCTCAAGGCTACATCGTACAGGACCCGGCCATACGTACTGTGAGACGAAGCAGTGCACCGTTTCTGTGGAGTGAGCTCAAGCCCTTGTATCGCGAAGATGCGGCGGGACGCCGTGTCATGGAGGAAGCTGGGGAGTTCCGGCTTCGACAGGGGTTCACCGTTCCCGTCACAACATTGGATGGCGAGATCGCCGCACTATCGATCGCCGGAGAGCGGCTGGAACTCGGGCCGGAGGATAGAGGGGTGTTGACACTCTTGGCTACGTATTCGCTGGGACGCTCGATCCTGCTGCGCGAGACGGACCAGCGTGGCGGGGTCAGGCTGACACCAAGGGAGCGTGAAGCTCTGCAGTGGGCAGCCGAGGGCGAAACCGAGTGGGAGATCGGCGAACGCATGGGGATCTCGGAGCATGGGGTTGACAAGCATATGCGGTCTGCCCGCGAGAAGCTCCGAACGCGTACACGCGCACATGCCGTAGCGGAAGGTATACGCCTCGGCCTCATCAAATAGAGGGTACGCGAACGCGTACTTATGCGCCTCATCGGTGGTGATTAGATATCGCCATCCACGGAGGAGCCTATGATCCATATTGTATCCCCTGACAATCACCACCTCTATGAGGAATTGATGGAGCAGGCTTATCGCCTGCGCCATCGCGTTTTCGTCGAGGAGAAGAAATGGATGGATCTCGCAAAGCCGGATGGTCGGGAGATCGATCAGTTCGACAATGAGCACGCGATCCACATGCTTTACATCGACGGCGGAAAGGTCCTGGGGTATCAGCGCATGCTGCCGTCCACGCGGCCTCATCTGCTCTCCGATGTGCTCCCACATTTGTGTGAGGATGTTTTGCCCATTGGCGAACATATCTGGGAATGGACACGGTACTGCGTCGAGCCGGCGCATCGTGAGCGCGGACGTACCCTGAGTCCCGTCGCCAACACGCTGCTCTCCGGAATTGTAGAATGGGGTTTAGAGAGCGGTGTCGAGACGATTATCATCCAGATGAATCCCCTCTGGTTGCTGCGCTTGGTGCAACTCCACTTCCGCGTCATGCCGCTTGGCCTCCCCCAACAGGTAGGGGGTGAGGATGTTGTGGCCGTCACCGCCTCGTTCGATCGCAGGACTTTGGCTCGCCTCCAGGAAATGCGAGGCGACCGACAGCGCGTTCTTGCTGAGCCGGAGAAGCCGGTCCATCGCCTCGCGAGCTAAGCCATGAAAAAGTCGAGAGATTTACTGACCCCGGATGATGAAATGATGATCCTGCAATTCTGGGCGCACGGGATCGACATCGCGCAGAAGTTCAGTGCGGAGCAATTGCGGGCTGTGCCTGGATTGGAAGAGGCAATAGCACTACTTTGGCAGGCATGAGGAACCCCGCGAGGCCTGCCGACGTCTTCCCTGAAGGATCATCCGCAGGAGGTTGTCATGAGCACCTCAGTGGCGTGGGAGCATGAACTCCAGTCCTGGCTTGAACCTTTCCTCACTCCTCTTCATCATCCGGCTCGGCGGCGCATGTGCCCGCTCTATGTCGCTGGCCTGATCGGTCCCGGCGAACGCAAGAGCCTGCAGCCGATGGCGGCGCGGGTGGCGCCGGCTGACTATGATCAACTGCATCACTTCGTGGCCGTGGGCCCGTGGGACGAGGCGCCGCTCGAAGCCGAACTGCTGGCCCAGGCCAACCGGCTGGTCGGCGGACCTGAGGCCATCCTGGTGATCGACGACACGGCGCTGCTCAAGAAGGGCTCCCATTCCGTGGGCGTCACCTCGCAATATGCCGGAGTGGTGGGCAAGAACGCGAATTGTCAGTGCCTGGTCTCGCTCACCCTCGCCAAGGGCGAGGTGCCGGTCCCGATCGTGCTGCGGCTGTTCCTGCCTGACACCTGGATCCAGGATCCCGCGCGCCTGCACCACGCCGGCGTGCCCGAGGCGTTCTGGACGCAGCGCTCGAAGCCCGAGATCGCGCTGGCGGAACTCCAGCAGGTCATGCAAGCGGGCGTCAGCTTCGGAGCCGTGCTGGCGGATGCCGGCTATGGCATCAGCGGGCCCTTCCGCCAGGCGCTCTCGGCACTCGGGCTGCTCTGGGCCGTGGGCACCGTGCGGATCCAGAAGGTGTATGCGGCGGATGTGCAGATGATCCCAAGTCCGCCCTCCCGTGGCCGCTCCCGCACGCGACAGATCCCGGATCAGGAGGCGGTGACGGCTGAAGCCATGCTGGCGCAGGCCTCCTGGCGTCGGATCACGTGGCGACGCGGCACCAAAGGCCCGCTGAAGGCGAAGTTCGCGGCCGTGCGCGTGCGGGTCGCCGATGGGCCTGCGGTTCGTCTGCACGGGCAGGCCAATCAGCATCTGCCGGGTGACGAAGTGTGGCTCGTGGGCGAGCATCGCTCGTCGGGCGAGCGCAAGTACTACCTATCCAACCTTCCGCCGGACACAGCCCTGAAGCAGCTGGCGGCCCTGATCAAGGCGCGCTGGGTGTGCGAGCAGGCGCACCAGCAGCTCAAGGAAGAGCTCGGGCTGGATCACTTCGAGGGCCGCTCGTGGCGCGGGTTGCACCGGCATGCCTTGCTGACCCTGATCGCGTATTTGTTCTTGCAGCATCTGCGGCTGCAGGCCGCCACAGGGGGAAAAAAGAAAGGCTGGCGGGCCACCGCCACAACCCAGCTTACCGGCCGTTCGGCGCATGCTGCTTGATCACATCACGCACGCCATGCGCCTGCGATGTCCCTTCTGCCGCGCCCGCTTCACTCTTGGATCACTGATGAAAGTGCCAATGTAGTGATAGAAGCTGTTCTCGATTTGCCAAAGGAAATCGGCTGGGGAGACGAACCGGGAGAAGCGTCGCGAAGCTACAAGAAGTCTCCAGGTCAAGTTTGAGAACCCTTGTCGGAAATCGCTGCTTTGATGAGGTCCAAAAGAACCCGGCGTAGCGCCGGGTTCTCGATCTTGACGAAAGCGGAAGCAAGTTCCATGCCTTCTTGCGTCTCAAGGAACCGCTGGACGGCCGTTCTATTCTCTGCCGACAGGGCGGAGTGCGTCTGCCCTTCGAGAAGATACGAGGCGGTTACGCCAAGAGCATGGGCGATGTCCTGCAGCCGCCCGGCGCCGACACGGTCTTGGCCATTCTCATATTTCCGAAGTTTCTGGCACGTGATGCCGAGGCGCTTGCCGAGTCGTTCCGGGCTGAGGCCGATGACGCATCGCTGGAGTCGGATTTTCATCCCGATGTGTCGGTCGACACGGTTCGGCGATTTCGCAGACATCATCGATGATCCGTGGCAGATGATTACAAGCGGGAATTATAGAGGGAAGCAATATATAACTAGATATCGTTTTTATTCTGGGTTCATGAGAAATTCGAGAGGGGAGTCGATGCTCTCGAACACCCGCCGTTCGATTGCCTCGACGCTACTGGCTGTTGCTGTTCTGTCGAGGAACTCACAACGGCACAGACAGAGAAACGACCCCGACTCACATCATGAAACATTGTAATTAAGTAACAATCGTCGTCCCGGACGGCGATGCTTTTGCGTCCGCCCGCCGCCAACGCGACGAAATCCGATGCCGCACGTGAAAATGCTTGGCGATGCTGGTTGCTGAACCAGTCTTCAGCCCTAAAATTTGCGGTTAACTCTAACCTCGATTGTGTCGACAGAGCCTCGGATCGCGTAGCGGGAAGACAGACCTCTGGAGGTCTGAACCAGATCTACCGACTGGGCTGAACTATTCTCACTGGAGGCTATTACCCAGATGACGATGGATCAGGTTCAAGGGTCTCATTCTTCCTCCACGCCCCTTGAGCGCGATGCCCGCTTGGTATCCACCGATCACAAGGTTGCGCCAAGCGAAATCGCCATCGGGGTGATCATCGGTCGCGCCGCAGAGTATTTCGACTTCTTTGTCTTTGCCATTGCCTCCGTGGTGGTGTTCCCAAAGGTGTTCTTCCCGTTCGCGGAACCGGTGACGGCAACGCTTTATTCGTTTGCCATGTTCTCATTGGCCTTTGTCGCCCGGCCGGTTGGTTCGATTATCTTCACGGCGATCGACCGCCGTCACGGTCGGGGCGTCAAGCTGACCATCGCGCTGTTTTTGCTCGGCTTCTCCACCATGGCGATCTCCTTCCTGCCCGGATACGCTCAGATCGGCGCATGGTCCTTGTATCTTCTCGGCGTTCTGAGGATCGGCCAGGGCCTCGCCCTGGGCGGTGCGTGGGACGGGCTTGCGTCGCTTCTCGCCCTCAACGCGCCCGTCGAGCGTCGAGGCTTTTACGCCGCCATTCCGCAATTGGGTGCACCACTCGGATTCATGGTCGCCAGCGTGCTGTTCGCCTTCTTTCTGCTTAACCTGTCAGAGGCCGATTTTCTGGATTGGGGCTGGCGCTATCCGTTCTTCTGTGCCTTCGCCATCAACGTCGTGGCCTTGTTCTCACGCTTGCGGCTCGTCGCGACTGAAGAGTTTTCTCGCCTGCTCGAACGCCGACGGCTCGAACCATCGCCGATCCTGCCGCTGATCCGGAACCACTCGGGCGTTCTCCTGGTCGGGGCGCTGATCCCGCTGGCGAGCTTCGCTCTCTTCCATCTCGTGACTGTCTTTCCTATCAGTTGGATCACCCTGTTTACCCAGCGTTCCGCTGGAGAGTTCCTGATGGTTCAATGCTCCGGTGCCTTCATCTGCGCGGTCGCGGTCGTGGCTTCGGGTCTCATCGCCGACCAAATCGGACGCCGAAGGCTCCTCCTGATCTCCGCCGGCCTCATTGCCGTCTTCGCAGTTTGCAGCACCATCGCTCCGTTGATCGTCGAGGAGAATGCAATCGGCCAGACGATCTACGTCAATGCCGGCTTTGCGCTGCTTGGCCTGTCGTATGGACAATCATCCGGCGCAGTGACGTCGCAGCTCGCGCAGCGATACCGTTATACCGGCGCTGCCCTCACCAATGACCTCGCCTGGTTGCTCGGCGCGGGCTTTGCGCCGCTGATCGTCCTGTTCCTGTCGGCCCGATACGGACTTGCTTGCGTCGGCCTGTACTTGCTGTCAGGGGCCGTCACGACGCTTGTGGCACTGAGCCTGTCGCGCTCGGAAATCCGGCAGGTCTGAAGCATGCGGCAGCCGATGCACGGGGTCCCCTGGAACGCGTCTCGTGGCACGGTTCTGCGGGGAATCATGGAGTGACTGCCCTGGCCAAATCTCCCACTCAACCGCCCTCGCCACATCGCCCGCGCACGTGCTGGCGGCGCAGATCTCTCCACGGTCTGGTTCTGATCGCCGTCGCAGGGCTTCTCGCCGGCTGCAATCTGGTCGTCATGAACCCTTCCGGTGATATCGCGGTTCAGCAGCGCAACCTCATCATTGCATCCACCGCGCTCATGCTCCTCGTCATCCTGCCGGTGATCGCGCTCACGTTCATTTTCGCATGGCGCTACCGCGCCTCGAACAATGACGCGACCTATGATCCGGACTTTCACCATTCGACCCAGCTCGAAGTGATTATCTGGACAATCCCTCTGCTCATCATCATCGCGCTCGGCGCCATGACCTGGATCAGCACGCACACGCTCGACCCCTACAGGCCACTTGGCCGGATTGCGCCCGACAAGCCGGTGCCTGCCGACGTGAAGCCCCTGACGGTGGAGGTCGTCGCACTCGACTGGAAATGGCTGTTCATCTATCCCGAGTACGGTGTCGCGAGCGTGAACGAGATGGCCGCCCCCGTGAACGCGCCGATCTCCTTCCGGATCACGTCCTCTTCCGTCTGGAACACGTTCTACGTTCCTGCTCTCGCCGGCATGATCTACGCCATGCCGGCGATGGAGACGAAGCTGCATGCCGTGATGAACCAGCAGGGGGAGTTCGCCGGCATCTCGGGGATGTACAGCGGATCGGGCTTCTCACGCATGAACTTCGGTTTCCGAAGTCTGTCGCCGCAGGGCTTTGATGAGTGGGTGGCCAAGGCCAAGTCGGCCGGGACGCCCTTGAACCGTGAGGCCTACCTCAAGCTTGAGAAGCCGAGCGAGCAGGAACCGGTTCGCCAATTCGGCGCGGTGGAGGAGGGACTCTTCGATGCCATCCTCGGCCTGTGCGTCGCGCCAGGCCAAATGTGCGTGCACGAGATGCATCACATCGACAGGACGGGCGGGGCTGCCGATGAAAGCGAGGAGAACCGCAAGCGGCTGGACTACGACGGCCGCCGCCTCGAAAGCGGCACCGAACCGTCTGGCGCGACATTCCCCGCCTCCGGTCGCCCGCCCAGGAGTCTCGAGGAGCCCCAGGGCGTGATGCCGCGCGATCAACCCGGCGAAGGGCCGAACGACCAGGGGCAGGGTACCACCCCGCCCGGTGCAGGCAGCGGCCCTGCACCGTCCCAACTGAACCCTCGACCTGCCGAACCCCACCAGCACTGATCCGGACGGGCCTCCGCATGTTCTCGAACTCAGATCTCAGCCAATTGCTCTTCGGACGCCTTTCGCTCGAAGCCATTCCCTACCACGAGCCGATTCTGGTCGGGACCTTCATCGTCGTCGCCTTGGGCGGCCTGGGGCTCGTCGGCGCGATCACGTGGTATGGTCAGTGGGGCTATCTCTGGCGGGAATGGTTCACGAGCGTCGACCACAAGAAGATCGGCATCATGTACGTCATCCTGGCCATCGTGATGCTGCTGCGCGGCTTCGCCGACGCCGTCATGATGATCACGCAGAAGGCCTTGTCTGTTGGCGCGTCGGAGGGATACCTACCGCCGCACCATTATGATCAAGTCTTCACGGCCCACGGTTCAATCATGATCTTTTTCATGGCGATGCCCTTCGTGACCGGCGTCATGAACTATATCATGCCGTTGCAGATCGGCGCGCGTGATGTGGCCTTTCCGTTTCTCAACAATTTCAGCTTTTGGATGACGGCGGGAGGGGCCGTTCTCACGATGATGTCCCTGTTCGTGGGGGAGTTCTCTCGAGCCACCTGGCTTGCCTATCCCCCGCTGTCAGGCGCCGCCTACAGTCCCGGCGTCGGAGTCGATTACTATATCTGGGGTCTTCAGATCGCGGGCGTCGGCACCACGTTGTCGGGAATCAATCTGATCGCAACCATCGTGAAAATGCGCGCTCCGGGCATGACGATGATGAAGCTGCCGGTCTTCACCTGGACGACGCTGGCCAGCAACGCCATCATCGTTACGATCTTTCCGGTTTTGACCGCGACCTTGGTTCTCCTCGCGCTCGACCGTTACGTGGGGACGCGTTTCTTCACGAACGATTTCGGCGGCAACTCGATGCTGTACATGAACCTCATCTGGATATGGGGTCATCCGGAGGTGTACGTCCTTATCCTACCTGCCTTCGGGATCTATTCCGAGGTTGTCTCGACCTTTTGCAGCAAACGGTTGTTCGGCTACACGTCGATGGTCTACGCCACGATGGTAATCGCGCTCGTGTCATGGCTTGTTTGGCTGCACCACTTCTTCACCATGGGAGCCGGCGCCAACGTCAACGCGTTCTTCGGCATCACGACGATGATCATCTCGATCCCGACGGGAGCGAAGGTGTTCAACTGGCTCTTCACCATGTACCGCGGCAAGATCCGGTTCGAGACGCCGTTCATCTGGGTCATAGGCTTCATCCCGACCTTCGTGATCGGTGGCCTGACCGGGGTTTTGCTGGCTGTGCCGCCCGCCGATTTCGTCCTGCACAACAGCCTGTTCCTGGTGGCTCACTTTCATAACGTCATTATCGGGGGCGTCGTGTTCGGCCTGCTCGCAGGCGTCCAGTATTGGTTCCCGAAGGCGTTCGGCTACAAGCTCGACCCATTCTGGGGAAAGGTGTCGTTCTGGTGCTGGCTGGTTGGCTTCTGGATCACGTTCACGCCGATCTACATCCTGGGGCTCATGGGCGTGACGCGGCGGACACAGCACTTCGAAGATCCAGCCGTCCAGCCTTACCTGACGATCGCTGCGATCGGCGTTTTCATCATCATGGCGGGAATCGCGGCCTTCGTGTTCCAACTCTTCATCAGCTATGTTCGGCGTGAGAAGCTGCGCGACGTCACGGGCGACCCTTGGGGCGGACGGACCCTTGAATGGTCGACGACTTCGCCGCCGCCGCCCTACAACTTCGCCTTCACCCCGGTGGTCCATGATCTTGATGCATGGTGGGACATGAAACGGCGCGGCTACGACCATCCTTTGGAAGGGTTCAGGCCGATCCACATGCCCAAGAATACGGGTACAGGCGTCATCCTGGCCGGGTTGAGCACCATACTGGGCTTCGCCTTGGTCTGGTATATCTGGTGGCTGGCCGCTCTTTCGTTTGTTGGTATCATCGCGACGGCTATCGCCCACACGTTCAATTACAACCGTGATTACTACATTCCGACCGAGGAGGTTGTCCGAATTGAGGGCCAGAGGCTGGCCCAGCCCGCAGGAGGGGTTTGAGCCGATGCACGAGACGACTCCCCCACCTGGCGCTACGGCGCCCGTCTTCTACGAGCAGGAGGAGCACGCCCACGGCGATGGAGGCACGCTGTTCGGCTTCTGGATCTACCTGATGGGCGACAGCCTCATTTTCGCAGTTCTGTTCGCCACCTATGGCGTACTCGGCCGCAACTACGCAGCGGGACCGTCGGGAGCCGACCTGTTCGACCTGCGGCTCGTTGCCGTCAATACGAGTCTGTTGCTTCTGTCGTCGATCACCTACGGCTTTGCCATGTTGGAGATGGACAGGGACCGGATCAGACCGACCCTTGCCTGGTTGGGGGTCACGGGTCTGTTCGGAGCAGCCTTTGTCGGGATCGAGCTTTATGAGTTCTCGCATTTGATCGGCGAGGGCGCGACGCCCCAGCGCAGTGCCTTTCTTTCCTCGTTCTTCGCTCTGGTGGGAACACACGGACTGCATGTCACATTCGGCATCCTTTGGCTCATTACGCTTATGGTCCAGGTGCGGCAACGCGGACTGATCCTGGAGAATCAGCGCCGGCTCATGTGCCTCTCCATGTTCTGGCACTTCCTCGATGTGGTCTGGATCGGCGTGTTCACCTTCGTTTATTTGATGGGGGTCATGCGATGAGCCAGGTTGCCGAACCCGGAACCACCCGACAGTCGCAGGGCCAAAGCGAGGTGCACGGGGAGCATCACTCCCATGGCGCGCAGGGTACGTTCAGAAGCTACATGACGGGTTTCATCCTGTCGCTCATCCTCACGGCCATTCCGTTCTGGCTCGTAATGGGTGATGTGCTGGGCGACACACGCACGACCAGCATCATCATCATAGTGCTGGCTGCGGCGCAGATCGTTGTCCATATGATCTATTTCCTGCATATGAACACGAAGTCGGAGGGCGGCTGGACCTTTCTGGCCCTGTTGTTCACCCTCATTCTTGTCGTCATCACGCTGGTTGGCTCGATATGGGTTATGTACCACATGGACCAGAACATGATGCCGATGTCGCCCCACGAGGCGCTGCAACGGCCCTGACGGGCAAGCGAATCGCGATGTTGGTCGCCTTCGATGTCGCTGCGCTGCTTTTCGTGGCCTTGCTCGTCGCGCTCGCCGCCTGGCAAGTCCATCGCCGCGCCTACAAGCTTGACCTGATCGAACGTGTGGAGGCACGCGTCCACGCAGCCCCGATTCCAGCGCCAGGACCAGGACGCTGGTCTGACGTGAGATCTGCTACGGACGAATATCGTCGCGTGTTTGCAACGGGTGACTGGCTTGAGGATCGCTCAACGTTTGTCCAGGCCGTGACCGCCTTGGGTGGCGGGTATTGGGTCGTCACCCCCTTGGCCCGAGATGATGGAACGACGATCCTCGTCAACCGCGGCTTCGTTCCCGCGTCAGGGCGCGAGCCGACTTCGTGGCGGCCGGGCCCAAAGCCCGCCACGGTGGTCGGTCTCCTGCGCATGTCAGAGCCACGGGGCGGTTTCCTGCGCATGAACGACCCTCGATCCGACCGCTGGTTCTCACGTGACGTGGCCGCGATCGCTGCCGCGCGTGGGTTGGGTGACGTTGCGCCCTATTTCATCGATGCCGAACGCTCGCCGGGTGACGCTGGCCTACCTGTCGCAGGTTTGACGGTCATCGCCTTCTCGAACAACCATCTCGTCTACGCATTCACCTGGGCCGCCTTAGCTGTGATGGCCGCCGCGGGTGCCATTGCTGTCAACTTGGATCAGCTGCGACGGGGCTGGATTGGAGTTCGCAAGGAAAGCCCAACTGAAATCCAAAGCTAAGGTCGTCTCGCGCTTCCCATGAAACCATCGTAGGTTCTTCCCGCATCCTGGAGAGCCGCTGAATGCGCCGGCCCGCGTGATGTGCCGCCCGCGCGATGGGAGCATGATGACGGCGATACGTCAGGCATCCAATGCCGAGGACGCCTTCCCTGCCGTCATCTGGGGATCAAGCACGTCGTCATGACATCTGCGGGTTCCTGGGTCGTCTCGATCTAACGTGAGCGGATCAGGGGCCGCCTTCAGAGATCCTGATCCGTATCCGGGGTAGTACCCGATGCGGGTGCTTCTTTCACCACAACAGTGACGAAGTGGCTTTCCACCTTGCCGCTGGCTGAGCGGACTTCGTAGCCCACCTGATCGCTTCCCTTGAAATTGGGATTTGCCTTGTAGAAGACTCCTTGCGCCTTCGCCGCGAGGCTCGGACAGCGGGCGATGCGACCTGCTTTCAGGGTGCCACTGCGCACATTCAGTTCGCCATGCTTTGGCGAGGTCATCACCTTGATCACCGGCAACGGTCCCGATGTGCAGTCCTTTTGGACATTGCCGTAGACGCCCAGCCGATGCGACTTGCCCGCCACCACGTCCGTGCTTCGATGGGCGCTGGCACCCTGAGCAAGGGCGCTGCTCGGGGAAACCGAGAGGGTGCCGAATAGGACCAAGGCGGACGCGGCGAAGCGATTATGGCTGATCATTCAGTTCTACCGTTCGTATCATCGTGCTGAAGGTAAAGGAGGCGCGGGCAACGCCTCCTTCTATCCATTTATTGTTCGGCGGATTGGCCAGACGGAGCCTTCCGGCGCGCGGTGCGTCGCGAGAGCATGTTCAAGCCTTCGATCAGGGCCGAGAATGCCATTGCGGCGTAGATGTAGCCTTTGGGCACGTGGGCGCCGAAGCCTTCCGCAATCAGAGTCATGCCAATCATCAACAGGAAGCCGAGCGCCAGCATGACCACGGTCGGGTTGTTCTGGATGAATGTCGCGAGCGGGTTGGCGGCCAGTAGCATCACCGTTACGGCGGCAACGACTGCGATCACCATGATCATGACGATGTCGGTCATACCAACCGCCGTGATGATGCTGTCCAGTGAGAAGACGAGATCGAGCAGAAGGATCTGGGTGATCGCGGAGCCGAAGGTCAGGGTTGGCTTCGCCGTGTCGAATACATCCTCTGACGGGGTCGGATCCACATTGTGGTGGATCTCCTTCGTGGCCTTCCAGACGAGGAAGAGACCGCCACCGATCAGGATCAGGTCGCGCCATGAGAAGGAGTGCCCGAACAGGGTGAAGATCGGTTCCGTCAAGGTGACGATGATGGCGATGGTGCCGAGCAAGCCGAGGCGCAGGATCAGCGCCAGGCCGATGCCGATGCGGCGGGCTTTGGAGCGCTGATGCTCGGGCAGCTTGTTGGTGAGGATCGAGATGAAGATCAGGTTGTCGATGCCGAGCACCACCTCCATGACGACCAAGGTCGCCAAGGCGACAAGGGCCGTCGGATCCGAAAGCCAGGAAAAGTCCACGCGATGTTCCTTTCATCCCTGCCTTGACACGCATTGTTTCAGCCGGATGGGCCGGTGGCAATCTCGGCTGATCCGACGTTCGGCCATTGTTGTGATGTCTGCAGGGACAGATGTCTCGGCGATGCCGAGTCCTGCCGGGATCCGGATGAAGTAGGCGGATCTCGGACCGGGAGATATGGGTATGGAGCGGCCTGCCCATGGTCAGGGGGCCGCTCCATCGCTTATTTGACTTAGATGTCTTCCTCGAAACCGAAGTCGTCACCGGCATCCTCGGCCGAAGCCTGCTGCGGCTCCGGCTGTCCGGCGTCAGCCGCGTTCGCCTCTCCGCCGGAGAAGGCTCCCGCAATCATGTTGCCGATGAGAACGCCGCCGGCGACACCCATCGCAGTCTGAGCGGCGCCGGCCAGGAAGCCGCCCCCGCCGCGCTGCGGTGCCATGCCGCCCATCATGCCGGGTGCCATGTGAGGCGGCATGCCCTGCGCCGGCTGCTGATAGGGCTGGTACGAGGGTTGCTGCTGCGGACGGGACTGCCCGCCGAACAGGCCGGCAAGGAATCCGCCTCCACCTGCACGGCGGCTGGCGAGTTCATGCTCCAGCTGTTGGATGCGGCCTTGGGCAGCGCTCAGCGCCTGCTCCTGCACCACGATGGTCTGGGCCATGTAGTAAGGGGCATTCGGCTGCTGGCCGATCTGCGCCCGGATGAACTCCGCCGCCTGAGCGTCCGGGGGGGTGGATTGGCGCTCCACCTGTGTGATCTTGCCGAATAGCTGCTCGATGGCCTGACGGTCCTGATGGTCCATGAATGAGGATCCTCTGATGCAATGACGTTGTGGTGGAGAGATTATTCCTCCCGCTGCCCGGTGAGGCTGAGGAGGAGCTGGAACAGGTTGATGAAGTTCAAATAGAGGGAGAGCGCGCCGAACACGGCCATCTTGCTGTTTGCCTCGTGCCCGAAGCCCTCGGCATACTGTTCCTTGATGGTCTGCGTATCGTAGGCAGTCAGTCCCGTGAACACGAGCACGCCGATGATCGAGATCGCGAACTGCAAGGCGCTCGATGCGAGGAAGATGTTGACCAGCGACGCAATGATGATTCCGATCAGGCCCATGATCAGGAAGGAGCCGAACCGGGAGAGGTCGCGCTTGGTCGTGTAGCCATAGAGGCTTGTGGCGCCGAACATGGTGGCCGTGATGAAGAAGGTGCGCGCGATGCTCGCGCCGGTGAACACCAGGAATACGGATGCGAGCGAAAGTCCCATCACGGCCGAGAAGGCGAAGAAGGCCGTGCGTGCGGAGGCCGCGGTCATCCGATCCATGCGGAACGAGAAGAAGAAGATGAAGGCCAGCGGCGCCAGCATCACCACCCATTTAAGCGGGGTCTGGAAGATCGGCACGTAGAGGGCAGGGGTCGAGGCGACGAAGAACGCCACGAGTCCCGTCACCACGAGGCCGATCCCCATGTAGTTGTAGACCCGCAGCATGTGCTGGCGCAGGCCTTCGTCGAAGACGGCGCCGCTCGGACGCGCCGCGGCCGTCTGCCAAGTGTAAGGTGTATTCATCACTGGTCCTCCTGTTATGTATCACTGAAGCGTATGGGACAGGCGCAGGGCGGCCCGCTCGATGGCCTTGTCGCTGCCGGCACCGGTCAGGGCGTAAGCGAGCAGGCCTCGCTGCCAATAGACAGCCTGCGCGTTCTCGATCCGGGCAGGGGTCGGGGAAATCACGTCGAACGCGGGCACCTGGGCGGCGAACAATGACACGCGCCCGAGTGAGCCGGCATCGATCGCGACCTCAACGCTGTGGCCGTACCGCGATGGAAAGACCTGCACATCCCGTACCACCCATTCGGCAGGGAAGGCGGGCAGCTGGATTCCCGTTACCGCAAGGATCTCCGCAGTGTCGAAATCGGTCGTTTCGTGCTGGGACGTCATGCGGGCCCGCAGGAGCGAGGTTGCATGCGAATGGACGGCATCCTCGACAAAAGCTGGCGGCTTCGGCGAGGCCTCGCTGTCGGTGATGCCCAGGCCCACCTGTCCGTGAGCGACCCAGCCGATTCCGATCAGCGCCGCGACGGCCGCGATGCGACGCAACTTCAGACCGACCTCCCGCCATGCGAGCGCGCGCTCGAGCCGGGTTGCCGCCGCCAACATAGGCTCCCCGGGACGGGGCAGGGGAGCCGCCTGGAGCAAGCGGAGCGTGTCTCTGTCCTTCAGATCGGCCATAATACGCGCGGCCGCGTCCGGATCCCGGGCTAGATGCTCCTCGACCTCAATCCGCCTGGCCGGGTCGAGCTGGTCATCCACATAGGCGAGAAGATCCGTTTCTGTGATCGGATCAGACATCAGATCCTCCAACGATGCGCAGGTCGGGGCGCTTGGGCGCGGGCTCTCCGGGTTGGCTGATGCCCGCCTCGAAAGCGCGGAGCGCGGCACGGGCGCGCCCGAGTCGGGACATGAGGGTGCCGACGGGAATCTTGAGGGCCGTGGCGGCCTCCTGGTACGACAAGCCTTCGATGGCCACCAGATGCAGGGCGGCCCGCTGCTCGTCGGGCAGGCTCATGAAGGCCGCCTGAACCTGCTGAAGCCGGACGCGGCTCTCCTGGTCGGGCATGGCGGCGCTTTCGGCCAGCTCCGCAGCCTGCTCCCAGCGTCGAAGCTCCGCGATGCGACGACGCCGGTTGTCGATAAAGGCGTTATGGACGATCGAGAGCAGCCACCCGCGCAGGTTGCCGCTGGGACGGAACGATGCCTTGTGCTCGTAGGCCCGCACGAGTGCATCCTGCACCAAGTCCTCCGCCTGCGCCTCGTCGCGCGTCAGGGAGCGGGCATAGCGCCGTAAAGGACCCAATAGGCCGATGATGTCCATGCGCTTCACGTCGTTCATGCCAGGTATACGCAACCTACGAGGCTCCTAATCCGGGCTCGTGCGAATTTTTCTGAGCTGGCATCCTGAGCCTGTCTCGCTCTATCCTCTGATCCGCGCGAGCGGCCATGAGCACGAGATCTTCCGGAGCATAGCCATGCCGAGCGATGGGTTTCGTTGAGTTTAAAGGAGTGGGCCGCTCAGATCAGGGGTTGCCTGAGTGCTATATGAACAGACCAAAACCGATGAGCCCAAGCTTGAGCAGGTGGCCGACCGATCCAAAGTTGAGCTGGTATAGACGCTTGATCTCTTCGAAGCTATCGATGCTCGGGCCGGACCGCCGACGGATCACGGCATTCATCTGTCGAAACTCGTCCCCAGCCCAGGTCTCGACAACTGTTGCGGTCGCCTGATCAAGAGGCATGGTGTCTACTCTAACCGCGACGAGTTCAGGATCGTCGAACGGGTGCCGGACGGCGAGAAGGTCGACCATTTCATTGGCGGCGTAGACGTGGGTCACCGGGCTCTCCGACAATCACGCAATCGGAGACCGTGTTTGGACACTCAATTGTGGCAAACCCATGCTGGAGCATCGCCGATATCCAAGGGAGGTAGGTTGAGCAAACGCCTATATCCGGAAAGGCAGGCCAATCAGAATGTCACCGGCACGCCGAGAAAGCCGTCACGGGCTTCAACATCCAAGATGTTGCTGGATCAGAGGCGCGTCATAGAACGTCCAATTCTCTAAGCCCTGCAGATGCTCGACCGCCGGACATTGACCTGCATAAAACGCCTGGTTCTAACGCCTCGACGGCCAACTCCATCCGGACGGGGAAGCGTCTATTGGCAATTAGTCTCATTCTGGGAATTGTGTGACTTTGGTCACAGAAGAAATCTTCTGGATGCGCAATCGTCGCCCGCACCTGCCGTCGCGTGCCCAGCAGGACGAGGAGTGTGGGATGACGCAGCCGAACTCAAAAACCCCTGTACCCCGCCAGAATACCGTTAAGGAACATGTGAAAACGATGTTGAGGAGGATCCCTCGGAAATTCCAATCGGGGGATAAACTCACCGGCATCAAGCTGCGGCGCCGCTGATGGCTTTAGCCGGAACGGCGGCCATTCACGCGGCCAATGGGCGTCGCGGCCATCGTTCTTGCAGTGTTCTACACGGCACCGGCGTTCCAGTATCCCGCTATAGAACCTGCGATGCATGAACTTGCGAGGTTTTGGCTGGTGCTGCCAGAGAGGATCGAACTCTCGACCTCTCCCTTACCAAGGGAGTGCTCTACCACTGAGCTACGGCAGCGCGCCAACGGGGAGGGCCGCTTACTGCCACAGGGCAGCCCTCCATGCAAGCTTGAAAATGATCTTTATTCGGCCGCCTGGACTTTGGGCTCCAGAGGAAGCCTGAGCGCCGTCCAGACTTCCACCAGGGCGGCCGCCAGGGCATCAATATGGGCGTTCGAGTGGAATGGCCCCGGAGTGATGCGCAGGCGCTCCGTGCCGCGGGGGACGGTGGGGTAGTTGATGGGCTGGATGTAGATCCCGTGCTTCTCCAGCAGGCGGTCCGAGGCCGCCTTGCAGGCCTCCGCGTCACCCACCATTACCGGAACGATATGCGTGACCGTGTCGAGGACCGGCAGGCCGGCCCCGGCCAGAACCGCCTTGGTCCGAGCGACTTGGCGCTGCTGCTGCTGGCGCTCAGCGGAGGATTCCTTCAGGTGCCGGATCGACGCGGTGGCCGCGGCGGCGACAGCGGGCGGCAGGGCGGTGGTGAAGATGAAACCCGGAGCGAAGCTGCGGATGGCGTCCATGACAGCCCGGGTGCCGGTGAGATACCCGCCCATGACCCCGAAAGCCTTGCCCAAGGTGCCTTCGATCACATCGATCCGGTGCATGGCGCCCTCGCGCTCGGCGATGCCGGCCCCGCGGGGGCCATACATGCCGACGGCATGGACCTCGTCGATATAGGTCATGGCGCCGTAGCGCTCAGCCAGGTCACAGATGGCGTGGATCGGAGAGATATCCCCATCCATGGAATAGACGCTCTCGAACACGATCAGCTTGGGCCGGTCCCCGGCAGCCTGAAGGAGTTCCTCCAGATGCTCGAGGTCGTTATGGCGGAAAATAGCCTTGTCGCAGCCGGACTGGCGCACGCCCTCGATCATCGAATTGTGGTTGAGCGCGTCCGACAGGATCAGGCAGTTGGGGATCAGCTTGGCCAGAGTCGAAATGCCGGTCTGGTTCGACACATAGCCCGATGTGAAGACAAGGGCCGCCTCCTTGCCGTGCAGGTCGGCGAGCTCGGCCTCGAGCGCCACGATGGGATTGCTGTTGCCGGAGATGTTGCGGGTGCCACCGGCCCCGGTGCCCAGCCGCCAGGCGGCTTCCACCATGGCCCGGGTCACATCCCGGTTCTGGCCCATGCCGAGATAGTCATTGGAGCACCAGACGGTGATCGGGCGCGGTCCTTCGGGAGAGTGCCAGATAGCCTGGGGATAACGACCGGCCAGTCGCTCGATATCGGCAAAAACGCGGTAACGCCGCTCGGCCTGGAGGCGGTCGAGGGCTGACGTGAAGAAGTTTTGGTAATCCATCATCTCACCGGGTGGGCAATACATGCCCGGGGATAGTGGACCTATTATGCCAGATCACATTGATCCGGGTCAAAGTCCTGAACTGTGATATTGCGGTTGAGCGCCGCTTGCGAAGCCTCTATTTGGTAAAGGCGACGATGGGTCGCGTGAACCATGACTGACGTGAAATCGCAAGAGAAAGCTGACCGGCTGAAGGCGGCCTTGAAAGAGAATCTCAAGCGTCGGAAGGCTCAGGCCCGGGGACGTCAGGCTGCAAAGCCATCCGGAAACGAAGCCGGAGGCTTGGGCGTTTCCGCCGAGCGCGACAAGCCGTCCGACTAGCTTAGAACGCTCAAGGCGCGCATAGCGCATGGCTCGACAAGATACTGCAAAGGGAATTCGATGGATCGCATTCGCATCCGGGGCGGCGCGCCTCTCAACGGCTTGATTCCGATTTCAGGTGCCAAGAATGCGGCCCTGCCACTGATGATCGCCAGCCTGCTGACGGAGGAAAACCTGGAACTCGGCAATGTGCCCCGGCTCGCCGACATTTCCTCCCTCCTGCGGATCATGAGCAATTTCGGCGTCGACCATTCGATCGCCGGCCGCCGGCCGGGCCAGTCCTCGGAAACGGGCCAGACCATCCGCCTGACCGCCAAGAACGTCATCGACACGACCGCTCCCTACGAACTGGTTTCGACCATGCGGGCGAGCTTCTGGGTCATCGCCCCCCTGGTGGCCCGGTTCGGCCATGCCAAGGTGTCCATGCCCGGCGGCTGCGCCATCGGGACCCGGCCGGTCGATCTGCTCATCATGGCCCTCGCCAAGCTTGGCGCGGCCATCGAGATCGAGGCCGGTTATGTGGTGGCGACAGCCCCAAAGGGGCTTATCGGTTCCGAGATCGACTTCCCAAAGGTGACGGTCGGCGGAACCCATGTGGCCCTGATGGCGGCGACACTTGCTCAGGGCACCACCGTGATCCGCAATGCGGCCCGCGAGCCGGAAGTGGTGGATCTGGCGGAATGCCTGATCAAGATGGGGGCCAGAATCCAGGGGGCCGGCACTTCGGAGATTATCGTGGAAGGCGTGACCAGCCTCGGCGGCGCTTCCCATGACGTCATGCCGGACCGGATCGAGACCGGAACCTACGCCATGGCCGTGGCCATGACGGGCGGCGACCTCATCCTGGACAACACTCGGTCCGAGTACCTTCAGGCCGCCCTCGACGTGCTGGGGCAGGCGGGTGCCGAGGTGTCCCCGACCCATGGCGGCATCCGTATCCGGCGCAACGGAAATGGGATTCAGCCGGTAGATGTTACCACAGATCCCTTCCCAGGTTTCCCAACCGATCTGCAGGCCCAGTTCATGGCCCTCATGACCCGGGCGAACGGGACGTCCCGCATCCGCGAGACGATCTTCGAGAACCGCTTCATGCACGTGCAGGAGCTCGCCCGCCTGGGCGCCCAGATCCGCCTGGACGGGGACAGCGCCTATGTGGACGGCGTCGCCGGCCTCAAGGGGGCGCCGGTCATGGCGACGGATCTGCGTGCCTCCGTGTCCCTGGTCATCGCAGGGCTCGTGGCCGAAGGCGAGACCACAATCAACCGGGTCTATCACCTGGACCGGGGCTTCGAGGCGCTTGAGGCCAAGCTCGCCCGTTGCGGCGCTCAGATCGAGCGCCTGAGAGGATAGGGATCGGGAGGGGCCGGCTGAGGCAGCCGGCCTTTTCCATGAGGAGGCATGAAGAAGAAGCCGCCCTGGGCAGGTTGCGCTGGGGCCAAGGGCTCTCTACCTAAACCTTAAAGTTCAACAATAGGTTGGTGGCCCATGGACCTCCTGAGACTTGTCGCTTTCGATCCGGAAGATCTTGCCGTCATCTCCGCCCACCTGCAGGATTCGCTGCTGCGGGTGGGAGACATCGCCTATCTGCCCCGGGAGCGGCGCTTCGCCATCCAGACGCGTCGCTATGACTGGGAGGCGGCGACCCCCCAGCGCCGGCTGACCTGCATGCATTTTGAGAATGTCACGGGCGTACGGGTCCGCGGCATCGACCAGACCAACAAGGATGCGGTTCTCAACCTTCTCGCCATCGCGTTCGAGGAGACCAGCGCCCCGTCGGGCACTGCCACCTTGATCTTTGCGGAAGGTGGAGCCATCCAGGTGGACCTGGAGTGTATCGAAATGCAGATGAAGGATACCGGCCCCGTCTGGGCCGCGGAAAGCCGCCCTTCGCACGAAGAGCCGGTCCAATCGGCGGGGCGCTTGTAATGGCGCAGAGGCTCGATGCGCGGGAGCCATCCTTCCCGCAGGCATTCGCCGCGCTCCTCTCGGCCAAGCGCGAGGTGTCGGAGGACGTGGACCAGGCCGTTCGCGCCATCATCGAAGACGTGGTCGTCAAGGGCGACGAGGCCCTGATCGACTTCACCTATCGCTTCGACGGACTGGCGCTCCAGCCCGAGACCCTGCGCATATCGGCTGCCGAGATCGACGCCGCCGAGGCCCAGTGCTCGAAGGAGGCCCTGGACGCCCTGGCTTTGGCGAAGGAGCGCATCGAGACCTACCACCGGGCGCAGCGCCCGCAGGACAGCATGTCCACGGACGCGCTCGGAGTCACCCTGGGCTGGCGCTGGACCGCGCTGGAATCCGTCGGCCTCTACGTGCCCGGCGGGCGTGCCAGCTATCCGTCCTCGGTCCTGATGAACGCGGTTCCGGCGAAGGTCGCGGGCGTTCCGCGCCTCGCCATGGTGGTGCCGACCCCGAAGGGCGAGACCAATCCGCTCGTTCTCGCGGCCGCGCGCCTCGCCGGCGTCGACGAGGTCTTCCGCATCGGCGGAGCGCAGGCGGTGGCGGCACTCGCCTACGGGACTGAAACGGTGCGGCCCGTCGCCAAGATCGTCGGCCCCGGCAATGCCTATGTGGCGGCCGCCAAGCGCCGCGTCTTCGGTCAGGTCGGCATCGATATGATCGCCGGCCCCTCCGAGGTTCTGATCATGGCCGACGCCCATGGCAATCCCGATTGGATCGCGGCCGATCTCCTGGCTCAGGCCGAGCACGATCCGGCCGCCCAGTCGATCCTCGTGACGGACAGTCCCGCTCTCGCCGACGCCGTGGAGAAGGCCGTCGAGCAGCAGCTCAAGACCCTGCCGAAGGCGGAGATCGCCGGCGCGAGCTGGCGCGATTACGGCGCCATCATCCTGATCGACCGACTGGAGAACGCCATTCCCCTCGTGGACCGGCTCGCTCCCGAACATCTGGAGATCGAGACGGAGAACGCGGAGGAACTGGCCGCCAGGGTGCGCAATGCCGGTTCGATCTTCCTTGGCAGCCATACGCCGGAAGCCATCGGCGATTATGTCGGCGGCCCGAACCATGTGCTGCCCACGGCCCGCTCCGCCCGCTTCTCGTCGGGCCTGGGCGTGCTTGACTTCATGAAGCGAACCTCGATCCTGAAATGCGATGCGGACGCTCTGCGGGCGCTCGGTCCCGCGGCGATCACGCTCGGGCGGTCGGAAGGGCTGGAGGGGCATGCGCGGTCGGTCGCGATCCGCCTGAACCTGTAACGGCGAGGGGACGGGATGGCGAGCGAAGCGAAGGAGCGGACCCGGCTGGTTGCCGTCACCCTCGACGAATCCTCCATCGGTCGAGGCAACCCCGATCAGGAGCACGAGCGGGCCATCGCCATCTACGACATCCTTGAGGAGAACACCTTCGGCCTGCCGAATTATGACGGGGGCCCCTATGCCCTGCGCATCTCGCTCATCGAGAAGAAGCTCTGTTTCGAAGTGACCGCTCAGGACGGTGCGCATCTCGTCTCGCATCATCTGTCCCTGACGCCCTTCCGGAAGGCCATTCGCGATTACGAGATGATCTGCGACAGCTATTATCAGGCCATCCGCTCGGCCTCGCCGGCGCAGATCGAAGCCATCGACATGGGGCGGCGCGGATTGCACAACGAAGCCGCCGAACTCCTGATGAAGCGTCTCGATGGCAAGCTGATCCTCGATTTCAATACGGCGCGTCGCATCTTCACGCTGATTTTCGCGCTTCACTGGAAGGGCTGACGCTTGGACGAGCGCTTGGACGAGCCCCGCTCGAAACGGATCCATTCCGTTCTGTTCGTCTGCGCCATGAACGCGGTGCGCTCGGTGATGGCCGAGGCCATTGCGCGGCACTATTTCGGCAAGTCGATCTATGTGCAATCCGCCGGTGTCCGCAAGAGCGACACGGATGCCTTCACGGCATCGATCCTGTCCGAGATCGGCATCGATGGATCCAAGCACAAGCCGCGCACGCTCGAGGAGCTGGAGGAGTGGGAGGGTCTCAACTTCGACCTGATCATCTCGCTCTCGCCGGAGGCGCATCACGCGGCGCTGGAACTGACCCGCACCATCGCGGCCGAGGTGGAATATTGGCCGACCCCGGATCCGACGATCACGCAGGGCTCGCGCGAGCAGGTGCTCGATTCCTACCGCAACATTCGCGACGGATTGATGTACCGCATCCGCCTTCGCCTCAAGCAGGGCTCAGCCAAGCATCCTGATGACGGAGAGGGTGCCTAGTCCCACGAGCAGGCCCACGATGTCGATCCGCGTCACGGCCATGGCGACGATCGCCGCCGCGAGGGCGGCCATCGCAGGAAAGCCGTTGTCGATGACCACGGGCAGGATCGTCGCCAGGATGATGGAGCCGGGAAGGGCGCGAAGTCCCCGCTCGATGCGCGGCGTCAGGCGGACCCGGCTCATGACGGCGACGCCCGCGATGCGGCACAGATATGTCACGACGGCCATGGCCCCGATGGCGAGGACGGAGCCCCAGGGGCTCGCGATGACGCTGCCGAGCGTGGTCATTCGATCAGCATCCCGGCAGCAACCCCGGCCAAGGCGCCGGCGATGATGAAGACATAGCCGGGGACGAGCGCGTGAACGATCAGGGACACGATGCCCGCGACGAGCCAGGGCAGGGCGGGCTTCGCGCCTTTCCACAAGGGAACGAGCATGACGCCGAAGAAGATCGGCATGACGAGATCGAGGCCGAAGCGCCTCGGCTCCGGCACGAGGGCTCCGGCAAAGAAACCCGTGAGCGTCGCGACGAGCCACACCAGCCAGAGGATGATCCCGCACCCCAGGAGCACACCCACATCGCGGCCGCCCTCGCCGTGATAGCGGGTACCGACGAGCCAGCCGGCCTCGGTGAGAAGGAAAAGATTGAAGGCCGTGCGAGCGAGCGGCTCATCCTTGAGCCAGGGCTGGAGAGTGGCGCCCAGAAGGATCAACCGTGCATTCACGACGGCCGTGACCATCATGATCGTGAGGATCGTCGAAGGCGTCCACGCCTTTTGCCAGATCTCGAGCCCGACCATCTGGGAGGCGCCGGCATAGACGAAGGCGGAGAGACCCAGTGTCTCGCCGAGCGACAGGCCTTTCTGGGCCGCCGCCGTGCCGAACGCCACGGCAAACATGATGAAGCCGGGAAAGGCGGGCAGGGCGGCGCGGGCGCCGTGCCGAAGCCCGGCCGTGGAAAAATGAGGGCGGAGAGCGGGAGACATGAGCGTCACGCTCTGTGCCTTCCCATCTCTCCGCCGTCAATCGAGGATTGATGATCTCGGATCGATGGTCCGATTCAGCCGATCGCCGCGGTGACGTGCGGCGCGACCTCGATCCAGCCCTCGTAGATCATCTTGAGCGCCACGTAGAGGATGATCGCAAGGCCCACATAGGCGATCCAGCGGTAGCGATGGAGCAGGCGGGCGATGTACGAGGCGGCAATGCCCATGAGGGCAACCGACAGAATGAGGCCGAAGGCCAGGATGTAGGGGTGCTCGCGGGCGGCCCCGGCCACGGCCAGGACGTTGTCGAGGGACATGGACACGTCCGCGATGATGATCTGCCAGGCGGCCTGGGCGAAAGTCTTGCGCGGGGCGCCGCCGGCGACGGTGCCGTCCTGGTTGATGTCCCGGCCCTCGAGAGCCTCCTCGGCGGCCTGCTCCTCCTGCTCGTGACCGGTGCGAAGCTCGCGCCACATCTTCCAGCAGACCCACAGAAGGAGAATGCCGCCGGCCAGGAGAAGGCCCACGATCTGGAGAAGCTGGGTGGTGACCAGCGCGAACACGATACGCAGGACCGTCGCGGCGAGAACGCCGAGAAGGATTGCCTTGTTGCGCTGTTCCTTCGGAAGGCCGGCCGCCGCCAGGCCGATGACGATGGCGTTGTCGCCGGCGAGCGCGAGATCGATGCCGATGACCATCAGGAAGGCGACGACCTCGGGACCGAAAAACTGCGAGAGATCAAACATGCAGAGCCTCATCTGTCGGGTGAGGGGCAAAGCATGCGAAACGCTCAAAAAGACGCATCTGGCTTTGGCTTGATCCGAAATCTCCGGATCGGAAGCCGAAATGCAGGCAAAACCGTCTGTTTGAACGAACCCAGGCCGCCCTGGTTTTCATCCAGTCCGACATCGCCGCTCCCCAAGGAGCGACCAGAGGGGCCCGGCCTGGCTACAAGGGTCCATCTAGACAAGATGCGGCGAGGGATCAAGTGATCTCCCGAAAAGGACAGGCTACTGTCCAATAGTTCAATAGACGTTTTCTCCATGGCTGTTCATTCGAGGAGGTCTTGTTGAGAAGCATTCTCGGCAGGACAACAGAAGCTTGATCCAGACTGCGGCCTCGGGCCATATCGGTCTCAATAGCCTTGGGCGCAGGCTGCGTCCGTCGGGAGGTCGTCCATGTCTGTTCTCCACGAAGGCTCCGAGCCTTCACGCCACCGCGGGCCCGTGCGGGCCCCGCAAAGCCTGGCCGGTGGCCTTCTTCTCGTTGCGCTGGCTGCCTTGGCGCTGTGGCTGACGCGGGATCTGGACCAGGGTACGCTCAATGCCATGGGGCCGGCCATGCTGCCGCGCTGGCTCGCCATCGGAGTCGGTCTGTCGGGCCTGGCGCTGCTCGCCGCCGCCTTCCTCAAGGACGGCGATCTTCTCGAGCGCTGGAGCCTGCGCGGTCCGGTCTTCGTGATCGGCGCCATCGTGGCCTTCGCGCTCACCATCCGCGGCTACTCCTTCGGATCGTTCGGCATTCCTGGTCTCGGCCTCCTGGTCGCGGGTCCGCTCGCCATCATTCTGGGCGGCTTCGCCACCCCGGAGGCGCGCCTGCGCGATCTCGTCATCCTGGCGCTCAGCCTCACGCCCTTCTGCATGGTGCTGTTCGGCGATCTGCTCAACCTGCCGATCCCGGTCTTCCCGCAGGCGCTCACCGGGCTCTTTCCCGCCGACTGGTCGCAGAAGGCGGTGCTGCGGGCCTGTGCCGCCATCATGGCCATTGCGGCCGTCGTCGTATTCCTCACAACCCGCAATCGGCGCCGTGGCCCGATTGACGTCGCCGACCACAGCGGGAGGATCTGATGGGTGATTTCGTCTCCAATCTCAGCCTTGGCTTCGGGGTTGCCCTGTCGCTCCAGAATCTGGGCCTCGCCTTCCTGGGCTGCCTTGTCGGCACCCTGATCGGCGTGCTGCCCGGCGTGGGGCCGATCGCCACCATCGCCATGCTGCTGCCGATCACCTTCGGGCTCGACCCGGTCGGCGCGCTGATCATGCTGGCGGGCATCTATTACGGCGCCCAGTACGGCGGCTCGACCACGGCGATCCTGGTCAATATCCCCGGCGAGGCCACCTCCGTGGTGACCGCCCTCGACGGCCACCAGATGGCCCGCCAGGGCCGCGCCGGCGTCGCGCTCGGCATCGCGGCCATCGGGTCGTTCTTCGCCGGCACGGTGGCGACGCTCGTCATCGCGGCGCTCGGCGCACCGCTCACCGGCTTGGCCCTGGTGTTCGGTCCGACCGAGTACTTCTCGCTCATGGTCATGGGTCTGGTCTTCGCCGTGGTGCTGGCGCGCGGCTCGATCCTGAAAGCCATCGCCATGATCCTGGTCGGCGTGCTGCTCTCCACCGTCGGCACGGATCTCGAGACCGGCGAGGAGCGCATGACCTTCGGGCTGCCGTTCCTGGCCGACGGCATCGACTTCGCCGTGCTGGCCATGGGCATCTTCGGCATCGCCGAGATCATGCGCAACCTCGACCACACCGAGCACCGGGACGTGGTGCGCCAGGCCATCGGCCGCCTGCTGCCCAACAAGGACGACTTCCGGCAATCCTACAAGCCGGTGCTGCGCGGGACCTTCATCGGGGCCATCCTGGGCATCCTGCCGGGTAACGGCGCGGTGCTCGGGCCGTTCGCCTCCTACACGCTGGAAAAGAAGCTCGCCAAGGATCCGCGCCGCTTCGGCCGCGGCGCCATCGAGGGCGTGGCAGGTCCTGAGAGCGCCAACAATGCCGGCGCGCAGACCTCGTTCATCCCCCTGCTGACGCTCGGCATCCCGCCGAACGCCGTGATGGCCCTGATGGTCGGCGCCATGACCATCCACGGCATCATCCCGGGCCCGCAGGTGATGACCAAGAACCCGACCCTGTTCTGGGGCATGATCGCCTCCATGTGGGTGGGCAACCTGATGCTGCTCATCATCAACCTGCCGCTGGTGGGCATGTGGGTGCGGCTTCTGAAGGTGCCGTACCGGCTGATGTTCCCGGCGATCCTGATGTTCTGCGCCATCGGCATCTACTCGATCAATTCGCTGCCGACCGATGTGATGTTCATCGGGCTGTTCGGGTTCGTCGGCTACGTGCTGATCAAGTTCGGCTTCGAACCGGCTCCGATGCTTCTGGGCTTCGTGCTCGGCAAGCTGATGGAGGAGAACCTGCGCCGCGCGCTCATCATCTCGCGTGGGTCGATGGAGACCTTCATCGAGCGTCCGATCAGCGCCGGCCTGCTCGCCGTCGCGGCCATCCTGCTCGTGATCGCCCTCCTGCCGTCCATCCGCAAGGGTCGCGACGAGGTGTTCACGGAGTAGCTTGCCTTCGATCGCCTCGAGCCCACATGTAAGGCCATAACTTTTCCAGGGAGGAAAACTGATGAAGAAGGTTGTACTGGCTCTCGCCGCTGTCGCCGGCTTGGCCGCAACGGGCGCCCAGGCCCAGAACTACCCCACCCGGCCGGTCACCATGATCGTGCCGTTCGCAGCCGGCGGCCCGACCGACGTGATCGCCCGCATCGTCAGCGACCACATGAGCCGGACGCTCGGCCAGCAGATCGTGATCGAGAACGTGGCGGGTGCCGGCGGCACCACGGGCATCACCCGCGCGGCGCAGTCTCAGCCCGATGGCTACACCATCATGATGGGCCACATGGGCACCCACGGCGCCGCGCCGGCCCTTTACCCGAACCTGAAATACGATCCGGCCAAGGACTTCGCGCCCATCGGCGTGGCGGCCGGCACGCCGATCGTGATCGTGGCCCGGAAGGACTTTCCGGCCAATGATCTCAAGGGCTTTCTGGATTACGTGAAGACCAACGGCGACAAGGTGAACATGGCCCATGCGGGCGTGGGCTCGGTCTCCCATTCCACGGGCATCTTCTTCAATTCCGTGGTCAAGGTGAAGCCCACCATGGTGGCCTATCGCGGCACGGGCCCGGCCCTGAACGACCTCATGGGCAACACGGTCGACTTCATGACCGACCAGATCGTCAACGTGGCGCCGCAGATCCAGGGCAACAACATCAAGGCCTTCGCCATCGCGACTCCCGAGCGCTCCCCGGTGCTGCCGAACGTGCCGACCACCAAGGAAGCCGGCCTCGAGGGCTACGAGGTCAGCGCGTGGAACGCGGTCTTCGCGCCCAAGGGCACCCCGCCGGACGTGGTCAAGAAGCTCAGCGACGCGCTCATCAAGTCCCTCGAGGACGAGAACACCAAGAAGCGCCTTCTCGATCTCGGCGGCGTGCTGCCGACCGCCTCGGAGCGGACCCCGGAGGGGCTCCAGAAGCTCGTCGAGAGCGAGGTTGCCCGCTGGACCCCGGTCCTCAAGGCGGCCGGCGCTACGGCCGAATAAGCCGGCGGCAGCTTGAGCATTCGCAGCGGCGGGCCTTCGGGCCCGCCGCCGTCATTTCGGGCCCTGAGTTCTCGAACAGGGCTTGAAATTGCCCGCCTGGACGATTACACCCTGCCTCACGTGCAGCCGTAGCTCAGTTGGTTAGAGCACCAGATTGTGGATCTGGGGGTCCCCCGTTCGAGCCGGGGCGGCTGTACCACTTCAAAGTCAAGGACTTAGCATCTCGTAGGTTCGAAGTGTTTTTCCCGAGAAATTCGTTCCGGGTAACATCTGGGGTAACGCGTTGCCCGTTTTTGGAGCCTTGTGGCTGGACCGGTTCCGTCACGCACACAGGTTTCATATAGACCCCACCCCCATGAATGGGGCGACCCACTCACAAATCCTCGTCAAACATTGTGGTCACTGTTGTTAGGCCTCATGCGGCAGGGGTAGATCCTGAACAGTCTCGAGGCTCATTTGAAGATCATCCTGGGGATAAGCCACCCACGCCCGTTCTGGGAACACCACACCCATCGAAAGAATAGCTCCAGGTTCAGGTGCCCAAAGGAAGGCTGTGGGGAAACCTCAACTCACCTTCGAGACCAAAAGAGCTAGGAGGCCCTTTGTCCTATAACCCGGGACGTTGCTGGATATGCCGATGAGAAACTCGACGCGATATTCGAGCGGGTTGCACCGAAGCAAGAACAATCAAGGTTGAACTGCGAGAATACCTGTACCGACCAATTTGATGACGATGTTCGTTAACTTTCTAATTGAAGTTGTGCTCGGGGTGAAATGCCAAGCTCTGCCGCAAGAGGTGGAAAGATTGTTGTGGTAACGCGCTCCTCGACTTGGCTTTTCGTAAACCAGCCGACTCGATCGATCAGATGTGGCTCTGAAACGACTGGCTCACCGCTTAAGTGCGAGCAAAGCCAGTAGGATATCTCCTTCTTGACATCTGGGTGATACCATTGACCGATTTTGTGAAAGGCGGCGCATTCAATTCCGGCTTCTTCCTTGACCTCCCGCTCTGACGCAGCTTGTTCGGTTTCGAAGCTGTTGATCTTGCCTCCAGGAAAGCTCCATCGGAGGTTGCCAACCGCACGCTTCCTACGGATCATTAGGACCCTTCCATCAGGTCGCATTACCACTGCCACTACGACTTCAGCGCCCATGTGATCTCCTGAATGTTAGGTCATGTTTTCAAGTAATGACTTGATCCGACTATCTACATCTAAGGTGAAGCGACTTAACGCTTCTCTCGGGCTAACCCATTCTACGAGATCATTCTCTTTCGGATCACCATTCACTGCATCTCCATCCTTCCAATCAGCGAGAAAGTAATGAAGATGCACCATTTGTTCTTCGTGGAACCGATCTCCAATCTTTGAAACGATAACGCAACTAACGCCGGTTTCTTCCTGCACCTCTCGAACTGCTGCGTCCTCTGGTCTAGTGTTTGGCTTGATCTGGCCGGCTGGAAACTGCCAGGTCGGGCTGCTGCTATCAATGCGCCGCACCAAAAGTACTTGACCATCTTTTCTAACAACAGTCACAGCAACCTCTCGCCCCTTAACCTCGGGATTCGGCTCGTGTGCTCGGTAGATAACAAAAAGTTCTTCCTCTCCTGCTTCCTTAGCAAGCGTTTTGACACCAAGAGATGACCATTTGAACAGATTTTGCTGCTCTCTGTTCAGCGCAACAATGAAATCGTTTGTGGCCCAAACTTGCCCAGGCGTCACCATTGGCTCGATTCGTGCAGCAAGATTGACAGCCCTTCCGATAATCATTCCCCTCTCCGAGAACGCATCCTTACCTTTATAGATGGAACCCATGTGAATTGAAATTCGTGCGTCAATCATTGGAAGCTGGTGACTGTCCCAATCAAATGCTCGAAGGAAATCGCGGATTCCAACAGCGGTCTGCGCCATGCACTTGATGTCCTGCATCGCTATCACTATCGCATCGCCCCATGTATTGATGTAATCAGGTCCATGTTTAAGGGCCATATTGGCAAGCTCAGGTAAGACATTCTCGCCAAACGACCTCAACTGTGGCTCGCTCATTGAGCTATAGCCTTTCAGGTCGAGGAACATGATCCCGGATATAGTGCGGGTAAAAGAATTATTTCCTGATGAACTATTATAACGACGTTTCGTTTTTCTCTGCGCCATCTATATTTCTCCATCTGTCGAATGACGAAGTGACAATCCAAAGACTGTTGCGAGACGACAGCTCTCTAGTCCTGCTCCTGATTCACTCTATGTTACCTTAGAACGCATCTGCGCAATAGTTGGTACCGAGGAGGCCTTTAAGTTCTCAGGTGGCCGTAGGAATCTCAGCACTGTCAATCGACCTCTTTTGGTCTCTGGCCTACGCCTGAGCATCAGCCTTGGTGGCAAATGTCTTTGAGGACGGCGCATTATCCTCACGGCGCACCTGTGCTTGCCAAGAGGAGCCACGCTTATGAATGGAGATCATACTTAAGATCTATCCAGCCGTGACAACGCTGTGACGGATGGGTCGACTTGATGTTGAGGGTGCCCAGCTCTGTTTCGGAAACTTCAAGGATTTCTCTCAAGTTAGAGTTTGGTGGAACTGAGGGGTCAGTTGGGGGGATGTAACAGAGGTGAGATTGCCAGTGGCTAAAATGTTTCGCATTGCAAAAATTTGCAGCACCCAATTGCTTGTTACGCTTCGATGCTTTGTGATCTTCGCCCTTAACAATGAGAGGTCGAGGAAGCGCAGTGGCACGTGGACGTAAACCTGGAACCAAAAATGACGCAGGGAAGCCGGCGAAAACTGCACAATCTATCGAGACGACATTATGGGCTGCCGCTGACAAGCTGCGCGGCAATATGGACGCTGCCGAATACAAGCATGTCGCGCTTGGGCTCATCTTCCTCAAATATATCTCAGATAGGTTCGAGGCGCGCCGGCAGCTCGCCGCAAATGACCCTGAGGAATGTGTCCTGGTCGAGGATCGCGATCTCTATCTAGCCGACGGCATCTTTTATGTGCCTGAGAAGGCTCGCTGGTCCTATTTGAAGGAGAACGCCACCAGTGCCGACCCGACCATTGGCGCGCTCATCGACCGGGCGATGATCGACATCGAGGCGGAGAACCCCAGCCTGCGCGGCGTGTTGACGAAGAATTACGCCCGTCAGGAGCTCGATCAGACTAAGCTGGGTGACGTGCTCAAGCTCTTTTCAGACATCAAGTTTGAGGACGCACACAAGGGCCAACACTACATTGGCACTTTCATCAGTGATCCAAGAGTGAAGCGGGCGCGGCAGAAGGGACATCGCAGGCGCATGGCGTGCGTGATGTGATCAAGCAGCATGCGCCGAACGGCCGGTAAGCTGGGTTGTGGCGGTGGCCCGCCAGCCTTTCTTTTTTCCCCCTGTGGCGGCCTGCAGCCGCAGATGCTGCAAGAACAAATACGCGATCAGGGTCAGCAAGGCATGCCGGTGCAACCCGCGCCACGAGCGGCCCTCGAAGTGATCCAGCCCGAGCTCTTCCTTGAGCTGCTGGTGCGCCTGCTCGCACACCCAGCGCGCCTTGATCAGGGCCGCCAGCTGCTTCAGGGCTGTGTCCGGCGGAAGGTTGGATAGGTAGTACTTGCGCTCGCCCGACGAGCGATGCTCGCCCACGAGCCACACTTCGTCACCCGGCAGATGCTGATTGGCCTGCCCGTGCAGACGAACCGCAGGCCCATCGGCGACCCGCACGCGCACGGCCGCGAACTTCGCCTTCAGCGGGCCTTTGGTGCCGCGTCGCCACGTGATCCGACGCCAGGAGGCCTGCGCCAGCATGGCTTCAGCCGTCACCGCCTCCTGATCCGGGATCTGTCGCGTGCGGGAGCGGCCACGGGAGGGCGGACTTGGGATCATCTGCACATCCGCCGCATACACCTTCTGGATCCGCACGGTGCCCACGGCCCAGAGCAGCCCGAGTGCCGAGAGCGCCTGGCGGAAGGGCCCGCTGATGCCATAGCCGGCATCCGCCAGCACGGCTCCGAAGCTGACGCCCGCTTGCATGACCTGCTGGAGTTCCGCCAGCGCGATCTCGGGCTTCGAGCGCTGCGTCCAGAACGCCTCGGGCACGCCGGCGTGGTGCAGGCGCGCGGGATCCTGGATCCAGGTGTCAGGCAGGAACAGCCGCAGCACGATCGGGACCGGCACCTCGCCCTTGGCGAGGGTGAGCGAGACCAGGCACTGACAATTCGCGTTCTTGCCCACCACTCCGGCATATTGCGAGGTGACGCCCACGGAATGGGAGCCCTTCTTGAGCAGCGCCGTGTCGTCGATCACCAGGATGGCCTCAGGTCCGCCGACCAGCCGGTTGGCCTGGGCCAGCAGTTCGGCTTCGAGCGGCGCCTCGTCCCACGGGCCCACGGCCACGAAGTGATGCAGTTGATCATAGTCAGCCGGCGCCACCCGCGCCGCCATCGGCTGCAGGCTCTTGCGTTCGCCGGGACCGATCAGGCCAGCGACATAGAGCGGGCACATGCGCCGCCGAGCCGGATGATGAAGAGGAGTGAGGAAAGGTTCAAGCCAGGACTGGAGTTCATGCTCCCACGCCACTGAGGTGCTCATGACAACCTCCTGCGGATGATCCTTCAGGGAAGACGTCGGCAGGCCTCGCGGGGTTCCTCATGCCTGCCAAAGTAGTGCCAAGACGTATTAGCACTACATTGGCACTTTCATCAGTGATCCAAGAGTGAAGCGGGCGCGGCAGAAGGGACATCGCAGGCGCATGGCGTGCGTGATGTGATCAAGCAGCATGCGCCGAACGGCCGGTAAGCTGGGTTGTGGCGGTGGCCCGCCAGCCTTTCTTTTTTCCCCCTGTGGCGGCCTGCAGCCGCAGATGCTGCAAGAACAAATACGCGATCAGGGTCAGCAAGGCATGCCGGTGCAACCCGCGCCACGAGCGGCCCTCGAAGTGATCCAGCCCGAGCTCTTCCTTGAGCTGCTGGTGCGCCTGCTCGCACACCCAGCGCGCCTTGATCAGGGCCGCCAGCTGCTTCAGGGCTGTGTCCGGCGGAAGGTTGGATAGGTAGTACTTGCGCTCGCCCGACGAGCGATGCTCGCCCACGAGCCACACTTCGTCACCCGGCAGATGCTGATTGGCCTGCCCGTGCAGACGAACCGCAGGCCCATCGGCGACCCGCACGCGCACGGCCGCGAACTTCGCCTTCAGCGGGCCTTTGGTGCCGCGTCGCCACGTGATCCGACGCCAGGAGGCCTGCGCCAGCATGGCTTCAGCCGTCACCGCCTCCTGATCCGGGATCTGTCGCGTGCGGGAGCGGCCACGGGAGGGCGGACTTGGGATCATCTGCACATCCGCCGCATACACCTTCTGGATCCGCACGGTGCCCACGGCCCAGAGCAGCCCGAGTGCCGAGAGCGCCTGGCGGAAGGGCCCGCTGATGCCATAGCCGGCATCCGCCAGCACGGCTCCGAAGCTGACGCCCGCTTGCATGACCTGCTGGAGTTCCGCCAGCGCGATCTCGGGCTTCGAGCGCTGCGTCCAGAACGCCTCGGGCACGCCGGCGTGGTGCAGGCGCGCGGGATCCTGGATCCAGGTGTCAGGCAGGAACAGCCGCAGCACGATCGGGACCGGCACCTCGCCCTTGGCGAGGGTGAGCGAGACCAGGCACTGACAATTCGCGTTCTTGCCCACCACTCCGGCATATTGCGAGGTGACGCCCACGGAATGGGAGCCCTTCTTGAGCAGCGCCGTGTCGTCGATCACCAGGATGGCCTCAGGTCCGCCGACCAGCCGGTTGGCCTGGGCCAGCAGTTCGGCTTCGAGCGGCGCCTCGTCCCACGGGCCCACGGCCACGAAGTGATGCAGTTGATCATAGTCAGCCGGCGCCACCCGCGCCGCCATCGGCTGCAGGCTCTTGCGTTCGCCGGGACCGATCAGGCCAGCGACATAGAGCGGGCACATGCGCCGCCGAGCCGGATGATGAAGAGGAGTGAGGAAAGGTTCAAGCCAGGACTGGAGTTCATGCTCCCACGCCACTGAGGTGCTCATGACAACCTCCTGCGGATGATCCTTCAGGGAAGACGTCGGCAGGCCTCGCGGGGTTCCTCATGCCTGCCAAAGTAGTGTTAGGCAGGGTTTATGAGTACTTCCTTGGCGAATTCGCCAAGCTCGAAGGCAAGCGGGGTGGGCAGTACTACACGGCAGGTTGCGTAGTAAAGCTGCTCGTCGAGATGCTTGAGCCCTTTAAGGGCCGCGTTTACGACGCCTGCTGCGGCTCTGGCGGCATGTTCGTGCAGTCTGAGCGCTTTGTGGAGGCACACGGCGGCAAACTGAACGACGTATCAGTATTTGGGCAGGAGTCGAACCCTACCACGTGGCGGCTCGCCAAAATGAACCTCGCCATTCGTGGGATTGAAGCAAATCTCGGCCCAAAATGGGCGGACACATTCCACGAGAACCTGCATCCCGGTCTGAAGGCCAGGTATATTCTTGCCAACCCACCCTTCAACGACAGCGATTGGGGCGGCGATAAGCTAAGATCCGGTGACCGCTGGCAGTTCGGAGTGCCGCCTGCGGGCAACGCTAACTTTGCATGGGTACAGCACATAATCCATCACCTCGCGCCAGACGGGTACGCGGGCTTCGTGTTGGCGAACGGATCGCTTTCAAGCCAGCAATCGGGTGAAGGCGATATTAGGCGTAAGATCGCCGAGGCCAACCTTGTCGACTGCATTGTGGCGCTCCCCGGTCAACTCTTCTCCACCACCCAAATCCCAGTTTGCCTCTGGTTTCTGACACGGGATAAGTCAAATGGCTTAGTGCGCGACAAGGCACTCAGGAGCCGCATGGACGAAGTGCTTTTCATCGACGCACGCGCCCTTGGCACTATGGAGACCCGTACACTCAAAGTGCTGACTGACGAGGACATTGCCAAGATCGCAGACACCTACCATGCCTGGCGTGAGGCAGGAGGTCAGTACAAGGACATTCCGGGCTTCGCTAAATCTGCGACGCTGGCGGAGATAGCTGAGCAGGGTTTCGTACTCACACCGGGCCGCTATGTCGGCACGCCGGAGGCTGAAGGGGAAGACGAGCCCTTCGAGGCCAAGATGATGCGGCTTACTAAGGCACTGCACGACCAGATGGCCGAAGGCGAAAGGCTCGACGCAGGTATCCGTAAGGTACTTGGGAGCGTCGGCTATGGCTGGTAATCCCACAAGGACCGTCGAAGAGCTGCAAGCCGAAGGCGTGATTTTTGTCGAGGACGGGAATCACGGTGAATACAGACCGTTACCTCACGAGTTTGTTCCGTCCGGTATGGCGTTCATCCGTGCGGCCGACCTCAAAGATGGAAACGTCATGTTCTCGACATGCGAGCACATCAATGATGCTGCGGCAGCGCGTGTCCGCAAAGGAATTGGTGCTCCCAACGACATCATTTTGTCTCACAAGGGTACAGTCGGCAAGATAGCTCGAGTGGGCCAAAATCCTCCAGCATTTGTCTGTTCCCCGCAGACTACTGTCTGGCGATCTCTCGATCCAAATAAGCTGGACCGTGCCTATCTCTATGCTTTTATGAGATCATCAGAGTTCGCGAAGCAACTCTATAAGGTGCAAGGGGAGACCGACATGGCTCCCTATGTGAGCCTAACCGCACAACGCCGATTTTCCATTCCTCTTCCGCACATCGACACTCAGCGTTCAATAGGAGAGATCACTTCAACTCTAGATAACAAAATAGAGCTGAACCAACGGATGGCTGAAACGCTAGAGGAGATCGCACGGGCACTGTTCAAGAGCTGGTTCGTGGATTTCGATCCCGTTCGCGCCAAAGCCGAAGGTCGCCCAACCGGTCTCCCAGATGACATCGCGGCCCTGTTCCCCTCCTGCTTCGGCGACGACGGTCTGCCAGAGGGGTGGAGTACCGCTCCGTTTGGCGAACTGTTCGAGGTGCGTAGCGGCAATACCCCAAGTACCGACAAGCCAGAGTATTGGGGCGAAGAGCATTCCTGGGCGACGCCGCGTGATCTTTCTCGCCTCAGCTCGCCCATCTTACTCGCAACTGAGCGCCAGCTTTCGAAAGCAGGGCTTGAACAGTCAAACTCTGGACTGCTTCCACCACGCTCAATCTTGCTCTCAACGCGCGCGCCAATTGGCTATCTCGCCTTCGCCGTTGTTCCGGTCGCGATAAACCAAGGCATGGCAGGCATCGTCGCGAAGAAATGGTCTACGTCATACGCTTGGCTATGGTGCGAGCAGAACGTCGATATGTTTATCTCAGTGGCAGGAGGTTCAACGTTCCCGGAGATTAGTAAGGGAACGCTGAGGTCCTTGCCAATGCTCGCGCCACCCAATGACATTATTGAAGCCTTCTCTGGACGGGCTGATGAGCTTGTTTCACGCATCATCAATCTTGCTAAGGAGAGCCAAACACTTGGAGAGTTGCGGGACATCCTGCTTCCAAAGCTAATCTTCGGTGAGCTGTCTATCCAAAGTTCGGCCGAAGCGGGAGTGGCTGCATAATGGCACAGGAGTTCAAACTACAGCTCATTCGAGCACTCATTGTCGAACATCCGGATAGGGCTGCTCCATTACAACGGCCCGTTGAAGCGTTGGAAGCAAGCATCGAAGGTGAACCAGAGATGTGTCTCCACCGCGTCCGATCGCTTTTCGAAGTTGCGCACCACACCCTTGCCCCACATCTCGGCGTAAATCTTGCAGAACAGACGGAGTTCCCCGCACGCACGAGCCGCATACTCAAGGCAATGGACTTCTCCATTGCAGGACATCCCGATGCTGAACGGATCGGAGCAACTATTCAGAAACTCCTCGGATCAATCAATGGGATGGCAGGCGCGCTATCTGAACTTAGTAACTACCGTAATTTACGTCACGGTGGTTCACCCGATTGGTCTAGCCTTGGCAGGCAACATGCCAAGATGCTTGGCGGACTGTGTGACAGCCTTGTTTCGTTTCTCTTTGACGTAGCTTGGACCCGGTCCGTCGCTGCTCCCGAGCAGCGAGCTCCCTACGATACATACCCTGCCTTCAATGAATTTATCGATGAATTCTATGGAAGCTTCGAGGTTGATGAGGCCCAATACTCTGCCAGCCAAGTCCTCTATGCACTTGATGAAACGGTCTATGAGACAAAAAAGACCGCTTGGCTGACTGAGATAGGGACTGAGGATGAAGGCAAGGAGGCTGCCGCGTGAGCGACACATACGAGCTGCCATCCGATACACAGCGTTTGGGGCTTGCCGAGGCAGCGGTTGAGCTCGCTGCCCTATCATGGTTCGAGCTGATCGGTTGGAAGACCGTGCCCGGAGACTACCTCGCTCCTGATGGTCCAATGGGTGCTCGAACGGACTATCGCCAAGCCATCCTTGAGCCTGAGCTGCGTAGCGCCATTGCCCAGCTCAACCCTGAGGCTACGGCAGCTATGGTCGACGGAGCAATCCGCAAAATCATGGCCGTTCCTAGTCAGGATGTGGTTGAAAACAACCGCCTCTTCCATCCTTTCCTCGTCTCTGGAGTACCAGTTGAGGTCAATGAGCGAGGCGAGTCGCGCACAGTCGGATTGAAGCTTCTCGATCGAGAGACCCCGCTCGCAAATAGGCTACTGGTGGCGAACCAGTTTATCGTCAAGAGCGACCACGGCACTGTACGGACCGATGTTACGGTGTTTATCAATGGTTTGCCTGTCGCCGTTCTCGAACTCAAAAGCCCATCCGACGCAAATGCGACCCTGGAAAAGGCTTTCAATCAGCTTCAGACGTATCGCTTGAAGGTCCCAGAGTTGATGCGATGCAATCAGGTGCTTGTTATCAGCGATGGGACGAACGCGCGCATCGGCTCACTGACGGCGGGACTTGATCGTTTCACTCATTGGCGCACCATCAACGGCACAGACCGTGATGACGCAGAGCGCTCCGAACTTGAAGTTCTGATCCGGGGTGTCTTTGCCCCGGAACGGTTCTTAGACCTCATTGTTGATTTCGTAGCCTTCGAGGTAAAGGACGGCGTCGTAAAATCCAAGAAGCTCGCCGGTTATCACCAATTCCATGCAGTGAAGAAGGCACTTACATCCACACTCGCTGCCTCTCAATCCGGCACACGCAAGGGTGGCGTTATCTGGCACACACAAGGATCGGGCAAGTCCCTGACCATGCTGTTCTTCGTGCGTCAGCTGCAGCTTGCAAAGCCGCTGAAGAACCCCACCATTGTGATGGTGACGGATCGCAATGATCTTGATGACCAGCTCTACGGCACATTTGCAGATCATGGGGCAGCCCTGCGAGGGACACCACGGAAAGCCGCGACAGCGGAGGAGATGCGCAGCCTGCTAACAGTCGATATCGGGGGACTCGTCTTCACCACCATCCAGCGCTTCCGCGGCGAGGATGGAGAGCACCCGTTACTAACTCACCGTAGCAACGTCATTGTCATCGCAGATGAGGCGCACCGCACCCAATACGGATTTAAAAAGAAGTATGTTGAGCGCGACGGCGGGATGCACGAGGCTGTCGGCTTCGCAGACTATTTAAGGCAGGCACTGCCCAATGCCATCGTGGTTGGTTTTACTGGAACGCCTATCGAGGAGAAGGATCGCGACACATACGGCACTTTTGGAGAGGTGATCGATACCTATGACATGACAAGGGCGGTCAAGGACAAAGCGACGGTGCCGATCCATTACACTGCCCGGCTTGCTAAGCTCCACCTTCATCTGAGTGATGATGATAGGACAGAGCTCGATACGCTCGCCGAAGAGCTCTCCGAAGGAGATGACGCGGTAGCAGAACGCGTCAAGGGAAAGCTCGCGCGCTTCGAGGAAATCGTTGGGGCTCCTGACCGCATCGCTAAAATTGCTGCCGACGCTGTGGAGCACTTCGAGAAACGCCGGGAGGCCATGGCCGGCGGCAAGGGTATGATCGTCACTATAAGCCGCCGCGTGGCGGTGATGTTGTATGACGAGATCGCAAAGCTACGCCCTGGTTGGGTGTCAGCAGATCCCCGGGATGACAATGCTGGGCTTCTCAAGGTGGTGATCACTGGAAACCGGGCGGATGATCCCGCGTCATTGCAACCTCATCTGCGAACCAAGGCGCGTCTTGAAGCGCTGGCGAACCGCTTCAAGGACCCTAACTCCAGCTTCGATCTCGTGATCGTTCGGGATATGTGGCTGACTGGATTTGATGCGCCGTCGCTGCACACCCTATATATCGATAAGCCTATGCGTGGGCATGGCCTCATGCAGGCCATCGCCCGCGTCAACCGCGTCTGGGGGGATAAGCCTGGCGGTCTTATTGTAGACTATCTTGGGATCGGGACGGAGCTTCGGGCGGCTCTTGGCAAATATACTCAAGGCGACAGAGACCAAGTGCGCATGGACTCAGACGAGGCCGCGCGCCAAACCTTCTTGCACTTGGAAAGTGCCCTCGCGCTACTGGAGGGCGCCCCATGGCGAGAGTTCTTTGGCGCCCCGCCGACGGGAAAGCTAACAATCCTAAAGCAGTGCCTTGAGCAGCTCCTTGCTAGCGGTCGACGTGACATCTTTATCGAAACAGCACTCAAGCTCGAAGTTGCTTACGCCATCAGTGCGGGTGATGAACGCGTAACAGCTCGCAGTGGCGAAATCGCATTGATAGCGGCTCTGAGAGCGAACCTCGTCAAATACACCTCTGGCGATGGCCGTAGCCGAACGGCTGTAGAGCATGACATACGCCAGCTTCTTTCGCGCGCTGTGATGGCGGATGGTATCCTTGATGTGTTTCGGTCGGCAGGGTTAGATCAGCCAGACCTGTCTATTTTCTCGGAAGAGTTCCTATTAGAGGTTCGAGCGAGCAAACAGAAGAACCTCGCCGTCGAGACACTCAGGCGGTTGCTTGCGGACGAGATTAAGGCTCGTGCAAGGACCAACATCGTGCAGTCCGCGAAGTTGACGGAGCGCCTCGATCAGACACTCCGCAAGTATCACAATCGCGCGGTTGACAGCGTTCAGGTCATTGAGGAGCTCATCGCGCTCGCAAAGGAAATGCAGGAGAACACTTCGCGAGCCAACGAGCTAGGCCTCTCACAAGAGGAGGTCGCGTTCTATGAGGCGCTCGCTGAGAATGGGTCGGCAAAGGAGTTGATGGCGCACGAGACATTGCGGACGCTCGCCCAACTCCTAGTACAGACCATTCGGGCATCCGCTACCATTGACTGGACACGAAAGGAAGGTGTTCGCGCAAAAATGCGGATTGAAGTGCGCAAGCTGCTTGCTCGCTACGGTTACCCTCCGGACCTGCAGAAGGCGGCTGTCGACCTCGTCGTGCGTCAGGCTGAAGCCATTGCAGCAGACTGGGGTTGAGGTAATCTCTTTTATCACCGCTCTTTGAAACCAGGTTTAAAGCATCTGTTCTCGGAGGACACGATGAACAGATGCTTTGCCGATCCCAAGCCGACGTGCAATCTCGGAAAGTTTCACCCCTTCTGCGTGGAGCATCTTAATCTCCGGGGCTTTAGCTCGTGCAGTTGGCTTGCGCCCCTGATACTTCCCTTCGGCTTTCGCTTTCGCGATGCCCTCGCGCTGCCGCTCCAGCATCATCTCGCGTTCGAACTCGGCAACGCCGCCAAGGACATTGAGCATGAGCTTGCCGGTCGGCGTGTTAGTGTCGATCCCCATGTTGACGATGCGGATGCCGACGCCCTTGGCCTGGAGCGTCCGAATGATCTCCCACATATGTGGGACTGAACGGGCCAAGCGATCGAGCTTCGTCACGACAAGGGTGTCACCTTCGCGGGTGAACTCTAGAGCTTGCTCTAGGGTCATGCGTGGACCGATCGAGCTTGCCTGTTCCTGAAATACCTTCTCGCAACCGAGGATCTTCAACTCCCGTAGCTGCGCCTCCAAGCCAGCCTCCTGGTCTAAGGTACTCGTCCTGGCATAACCCACCAGCATCAACCGCTCCTGTTCCATTGGACTCTAAGAATTGTGGAACGATCTGTTCCAAAAGTCAAAATATATGTCGTTGGAACGCCTGGAGCAGGGAAGTCTCTTGTTCCGTTTGAGCAAGGTCCAATGGAACGTCTTGCTGAATGCCTCCCCCTTCCAAATGGCCTCCTGACATGTCAGCCTAGGAAGCATGACGATCACAGATGATTTTGTTCAGGCATACCTTCGAGAGTTCGACTTCTTCCAAGAAGCTGCGAGGCTTTGCGCTCAACAATGCGAAAAGCTGTTAGAGGCGAACGGAATCCGAGCAATCGTCTCTTACCGAGCTAAGCGTCCTGACCGCCTGCGCGAGAAACTGGAAAAGCGCAACGGAACGACCCCATATTCATCGGTGGATGATTGCCGTAGTGACATTGTTGACCTCGCGGGCGTTCGGGCTGCTGTTTACTTCCCAGCCGATCGAATGACTTTTGACAGGTTGATTGCTGAGAAATTTGATGTGCAGGAGCGTCGGGAGTTCCCAGGGCCCAATCCGCGTGCAGAAAAGCGATTTACCGGCTACCACGCAACTCACTATCGTGTTCGGCTGAAGAGTGAGGATTTAATTGAGCCTCAACGTCGCTACGCTTCAACTATCATCGAAATTCAAGTCGCTTCGGTCCTCATGCATGCATGGTCAGAAGTTGAACATGACCTTGCATACAAGCCTTTAAGCGGAGAACTCTCTTCAGACGAGCATGCTATTCTCGACATGCTCAACGGATTGATCATCTCTGGTGAGATAGCACTGGAACAACTCCAGAAAGCCGTAGAGAAGCGTGTTGCCCAAAGTGGGTCTCGTTTCACGAACCATTATGAGCTTGCTGCTTTTCTCTATGAGGAGACGAAAGAACTCCGCGACGAGTCCAATGCCGAACCGACGATGGGTCGTCTTAACGTACTGCTGCGCCTACTTCGCCGAGCTGATTTGGACACACCCGCCACCGTTCGCCCCTTTGTCGCAGCTCTTGACCATGATACAGAAGCGAGACCTATAGCCGACCAGATAGCAGACAGGATTCTCGCTGCCAGGCCGGATCTCTATCAGAGCTTCTTGGAGATCCAGCAAGAGGTCATAGGCCACGACAGCAGTGTTCGTCGTCCAGCAACTAACGACAGGGCACCACATGACCTGATAGGAGAGTTCCTTAATCAGTGGATTACGTTTGAGCGGTTCTTCCGTATGCTCAACCGTCAAGAAAATGGACGCGCAACCACGGCGGTTACAGAACGAAGCCTTTCCAAAACATTCCCGATGGATACGGTAACCAGTCGGCGCATGTCCTTCTTGAGAAGTCTTCGCAACCGTGTGGTGCACGGAGTCATAATTCCAGATACTGCCACCATGCGCGAGGCAATCAGCGAGTTCTCAGCAGTGTTCGCGGATCTGGAGGCGAGTCCTGATCCTCACATAAAAGCTGCAATGCGGTGGGCTCAATCGGGTGAAGATGACCCGATGGAGAGACAGCGGTAGACACCTCTACAATCAAGAGCGGAAGCATTGGATGCAGGCTGATTCACGAAACGCAGCGTTGGCCAACTATCCATGCAAAATCTGCAAGGAGATGCTGCGCTTTATCACTGGTGAACCGAGCCAGCACTAACATGCAGAGCCCAGGCAGAAGTCGCGAGCTAGATCAACCGGGCGTTCTAAAGTCCGATCCCGTGACTAGTAAGGCCGCCAAGGACGCACCCGGAACCTCTATCGATGCCCACCTCGGGATCAAGCGGCATTGGGTAGCAAAGACTGCCCATCAGCAGTAGGTGCTTGGACAAACGGGGTGTTTGCCCGGTTGCGATCTCCTGCCGGAGGTGAATAGCCCGGCCACCATGCGGTGACAGCGCGATTTCGGGCGACCATCCCGTCATGCGTTATCCCGGCGCGCGCTGCCAAGAATTCCCTGATCAGTGCCTCGCGGTTGTCTGGGGGGCGCTGTCTATCGGCGGACGCCAGTGCGGCTTCCAATTCGTGCACCGTGAGTGAGCCCTGGCGCAAGAGGGATCAACTCGCGCTGATCCTCTCCGAGGTCGGAGAAAGGGTAGTGCGCCCACGCGGGAGGTCTCCTAATGGCACGCCCTAGAAATATGACGAGTGTCGGCTCAGGGCAGGAACTGCGGACGTTCCTGAGGGGCAGGGGATCAGCCGAAAATGACCCTGAGCCGACGTTCAGTCACCCGTGGCAATCTCTTGAAACAGGACGGAGTAGCTGGGAATCAAATCGCGTCTTTTGCCCGTGTCCGTCGAGCGGAGACCGGAATCTCCGGTCTCCGCTCGGTGCCTGGACTTTTCGTGAGTTATCCTCGCTCCTGGCCGGTCAGACGCCGGCGCCGGGCCGACCGGCGAGAAGCTGGAGTTCCCAGGCCAGATTGGTGGCACTGGCGCCGCCATGCTCGAGCATGATCTCTGCCACCTTGCCGGCTGTTTCTTCGCGCGCCCAATCCCGCTGAAGTTCAGCCATGAACACGCCGGCGGTGAGCGGAATGGCACCCGACTGGATCATCCGTTGAATTCCCATCTCGTGGGCCTCCACGCTGGTTCCACCGGAGGCGTCGGTGACGAAATAAACCTCGTAGCCTTCGCCTAGAGCGTGGATGACAGGAAAGGCGAGGCAGATCTCGGTCCACAGGGCCGCAATCACGATCTTCCTGCGGCCCGTGCCCTCCACCCATCTGAGGCAGCTTTCATCCTCCCAGGTGTTAATCGTCGTCCGGTCAATGGGCGTCTGTTCGGGAAAGACATCCTGGAGCGGCTTGATGAGATTCCCACCATGATCCTTGAGAACCGTGGTCAGCAGTGTAGGCACGCCGAACGCCTTGGCGGCCTTTGCGAGCACCACCACGTTGTTGATCATGAGAGCCGCATCGATGTTCTTGACGCCGCTGACTTGGAATGGCTGATGGTCGATCAGCATCAGGGCGCAGTTATCCGGCGTCAGCATGGCGTCGAGGCCGACCCTGACAGGTTTTGACGTGATCATTGGAGTATCCTTTCAGCAGAGAGGTTCGTCGTGAGGGTGATCAGCAGGTAGCAGAAGACGTCATGCGTGCTTGGTCAGATTCTGAGCAACGAGCGGCGCGCCGAACTGCTGGAGCAACCCACCTTCAGCCAGTGCGCCTAATGTGATCGGCGCGAAGCCAAGGCGCTCGATCAGTTCGGCAATGTTAGCATTGGCTGTGGCGTCATCGCCCGAGACGAACAGCACGCGGCGGCCACTATTCTGCGTTGGATCGCTGGCGAGCACGGCTGCTGGCAGGGTGTTGAAGGCCTTGACCACTCGTGCTCCGGGAACCAAGTCGGCTACAATCGCGGTCGAGGGGCGGCCTCCGAGATCTGTGGGTGTGAAGGCTGGGAAATCGATGGCGTTCGTCGCGTCGACGACAATCCGCCCGTTCCACGCCGCCGCGCCGCCGACGGCTTCACCTATGGCCGTGAAGGGGACAGCGAGGATCACCACGTCTGCTTTCAAAGCGTCCGGCAAGATCGTTGGCGTCACATGACGTCCGAACTCTGCAACCAGGCCCTTGAGGGACTCCGGTCCTCGGCTGTTGGCGATCAGTACGTCGATATTGCTGCGGGCGAACTGGCGAGCGAGAGCGCTGCCGATCGCGCCCGAGCCGATGATGGCATAGGTCATGGCACAGAGATCCTTTTTTGCAGGGTTGGAAATAATGCTTGGTTTGGCGGTCTGAGTGCGGCGCCGCTGGAGTCACTTCAGCCGGAACGGCGGGGTGTCTGGCAAGGGGATGAACTCGGTCTCGCCCGGAACACCGGGAAATTGGCGGTCGCGCCAGTCCTGCGCAGCCTGCTCGATGCGCTCGCGGCGGCTCGACACGAAGTTCCAGCAGATGTAGCGCTTCTCGGGCAGCGGCTCACCACCTAGCAGCATCAGGCGGGTCGCGCCGACAGCCCGCAGCACGATCTCCGCACCAGGCTTGAACACAACCAGCCGGTCCTTGCCGAAGCTGCCGGTCTGCCCGGCGACCTCGATTTCTCCGCTGATGATGTATACCGCCCGTTCGACATGCTCCGCATCGATGCGCAGGCGCGCTCCATCGATCAAGGATACATCGGCATTGAACAAGTCGGAGTAGGTGCGCGTCGGGGCGGTACGTCCATGCAAGGAGCCGGCGATCACTCTGAGGTTTATGCCTTCTCCCTCCATTAGGGGAAGTTCGCCGGCGTCGACGTGCTGGAAGCCGGGTGCCGTCTCCTCCTGATCTGCGGGCAAGGCCACCCAGCTCTGGAAGCCGAAAACCGTCCCTCCGCTGGCCCGTGTCGTGTCGCTGCTCCGCTCCGAGTGCACGATGCCGCGACCAGCCGTCATGACGTTGACCTCGCCGGGACGGATGGGTTGCACATAGCCCTCGCTATCGCGGTGCATAATCTCACCATCGATGAGGTAGGTCAGGGTCGCGAGCCCGATGTGCGGGTGAGGACGCGTGTCGAGTCCTTCACCCGCCTGAAAGGCGACAGGGCCGAAGCTGTCGAGAAAGATGAACGGTCCGACCATGCGGCGATGCATGGAGGGCAAGGCGCGGCGCACCTGAAAGCCATCGCCGAGATCGCGGACAGCCGGCAGAATGATCTGCTCGACTTCGGTCGCATAGGACTGAACAGTCATGGCATTGTCCTTTCCACCAGTGGTGCGCTGTGTCAGGACATTGAAGGCGATTTCCTGTGTCCGGAAAACTCGCATAATATGAACCGTAACGTTCGAGGAAATCGATATGCCGTCCGGTCCAGGGATCCCGACGCTTGATCAGCTGCGGGTCTTTCTCACGATTGTGGATGTCGGCAGTTTTGCCGGCGCGGCCCGCAGGCTGGGCCGGGCGACCTCTGTCATCAGCTACTCGATTGCCAACCTGGAGGCGCAGCTGGGGGTGTCGCTCTTCGACCGGGAGTCTACCCGCAAGCCTCAGCTGACCGAAGCCGGCCGGATGGTGTTGGCAGAAGCGCGGACTGTCTCCAACGGTGTCGATGGGCTGCGTGCCAAGGTCAAAGGGCTGTTACAGGGACTGGAGGCGGAAATCCATCTCGTGCTCGACGTGATGCTCCCGGCCTGGCGGGTGGTCGATGCTCTCAAGGAGTTCCGGGCCGAGTTTCCAACCGTACATTTGCGGTTGAATGTCGAGGCGCTCGGCGCGGTGACCCAGATGGTTCTCAACCGTTCTGCCTCGATCGGGGTGGGCTGGCCGCTCGATGCGGAGATCGCCGGGATCGAGCGGATTGGCGTCGGCAGCGTCGAGTTGGTGCCTGTGGCCGCGCCCAATCATCCGCTGGCCCGTGCAGGCCAGAATGCGCCAGGTGCAGGACGCGATCAAATTCAGCTTGTGCTGACCGACCGCTCGCCCTTCACACAGGGCCAGGATATGGCCGTTGTGGCAACACAGACGTGGCGGCTAGCGGATCTTGGCTCCAAGCACATGCTGCTGAGGGAGGGCATCGGCTGGGGCAACATGCCCGAACCCATGGTGCGCGAGGACTTGGCTGCCGGCCGGCTCGTCCGCCTCGACATGCCCGACTGCCGCGGAGGATCCTACCGGCTGCAGGCGATCTATCGAACCGATACGCCGCCTGGCCCTGCCGGGTCATGGCTGATCAAGCGCTTTCAGGAGCAAGCCGAGAGCCCGACGGCAAGGGCTGATGAAAATGCTGCCCGCTTCCTTGCGGGCAGCAGACCGCAAACAATAAAGGCCGCGGAGTGAACGCGGCCTTTCGGTGGGATGTCCATTGATTATAAGGCAAGCCATCAGCGGCGGGCATCCAGGCTGAAGCGGCCTGCTCCAAAGGCCACGACCTGAAGCAATCCGCCGACCATTGCGAGATTCTTGAAGAAGTGGATGAACTGGTTCTGATCCGCGAGATTGGCGTGGAATGCGAGCGCTGTTGCGAGAGTGAAAGCCGCAAGCCCCGCGGCAACCAGCCGTGTGCGATAGCCGGCGATCAGTGCAAGGCCGCCCAGGACCTCAACGATGACCGCGAGGACGAACCCGAACGACGCCAGCGGCAGGCCTGCGGATTCGATATACCCGATCGTGGCTGCCGGAGCCGCGAGCTTCGACGCGCCCGAGATGACAAAGATGGCGCTCAGGAGCGCCCGGCCAGCGAGAGGAACTGCATCAGCAAGGGCGGATGCAGAACGGCCCTGGGTGGGGGTGTGAGAGAGAGCTGCTGAGTGAGACATGGCAAGGTTTCCTTCTGAAAAGGCGCTGTTTAGGAAGAGCACCTTAGACAGACAGAGAAATGCCATCTCCCAGCATGACGGAAAAGCCGAATAAAATGAATTGATAGGTTCGAAAAATTAGAAAAGAGCGGTCGTTTCCGGCGGATTTCATTGCAAAGTCGCCGGCAGCACCCAATGCCCCTATCTCATTGAGGTGAAAGCAAGCCATGTGGTCCAGATCCCGCGGTCGGACATTGTCGAAGGTGATCGTGCAGGCTGTGGAGGGAGCAAGATATATGTCTTACTGCTGTTGGCGATAATTTGGACACTCAGTCCACCAGCCCATTATGACGAAATATGCCCGGGCAAGAAGCACCAGGCATAGTCTATTCCGCGCTCCAGGAGCCCCAATCAAACCCCGCGCAAGGCGATGATCCGGGAGCCGGCGGCCGCCTGTCGCTGACGCGCGAGCGGCGCATACGCGGGAGAGGCAAACAAGTCGCGGATCGCGTCCATGTTCGGGAACTCGATAATCAACATATTGGTGGCCTGCCAGCCCTCGAGTTCGAGTGGGGCCTCATCAAGCGCAATGAGCCGGCCGCCGGCTTCCGCAACGAGTGGCAAAGCCTTGGAGCGATAATCAGCGATGGATGTCGGATCGTTGATATCAAGGTCGACGACAAGATAGGCTGACATGGATGGCCTCGTTCGTGAGTCTGAGGGTTGCAAAACAGAGGGTCGTCCGATGATAGCGGCGCGGCCTATGGCAGATGCCGCCACTTCACCATCCGATCTCTGAGGTCGAGAGTGCCGCCGTCGATGGTGAAACTCCCGTCGCCGCGGTGATGGAGAGTCCGTGTTTCCTCACGCGTTTCGTCAATCCAAATCCGCTTCACCGCCAGGATGAAGAGATTGTACGTGTCGACAACGGTCGTATCGGCGACAATACATTCAATATTCGCAAGGCACTCGGCAATGAGCGGCGCCGATACCGTTTTCGCCGGACGGGCCGTCAATCCGAACCGCTGAAACTTGTCAACGCTGTCGCCGGAGCAGTTGCCGATATCGACGACCGTTTCGGCCAAATCGAGAGCCGGGATCGCAATCACACATTCACCCGTTTCGCTCAGAGCTTGGTAGCTGTGATCCCAAGGGCCGATCACGCAGCCAATGAGTGGCGGCGCATGCTGGATCATCATGTGGAAGCCCATGGTCATCACGTTGGGCTTGCCGTCGTAGCTGGTTGTGACCAGGACGATCGGGCCGGGCTCCAGCAGACGATAGGCTTGAGAAGCCGCAATCTCTTTCATTTGCTGTCCTTCCTGAATGGCCTCCCCGCTCTCGCGGGGAGGCCAGATGTTGCCGGGTTCGATCACCACCCCTGTTCAACAGGCAGAACGAAGAGCTCTGCCACGTTGACGTGGGCGGGCGCCTGAGCAGCGAAGACGATGGTGTCGCCGATGTCCTCGCCTTGCAGGAAGGTCATCTGCGTGGCGAGATCGTCCATCTGCTGCCGATAGCCGGGGTCTGTGATGTGGTCGTACAGTTCTGTCGCGACGGCGCCCGGCTGGATGCAGGTCACGCGGATGTTGTGCTTCTGGCCGACTTCCATGCGAAGGCCGTCGGAGAAGGCGGCGACCGCGTGCTTCGTCGCGCAGTAAACCGACAAACCCTTGAAGACCTTGCGGCCGGCAATCGACGACATGTTGAAGATATGGCCGGAATGCTGCTTGATCATCTGCGGCAGGACCGCAGCGGTGGTGTTCAGCAGGCCCTTGATGTTGACGTCGACCATCCGGTGCCATTCGTCGGTCTTGAGCTGGTCGATGTCGGAGAGCGGCATAAGTCCTGCATTGTTGACAACGATGTCGATCGAGCCAAATGCGCCAATAAGCTTCTCCACGCCCGCTTCGACAGATGCCGGATCGACCACGTCCATTTCGATCACGAGCGCTTCGCCACCGTTTGCGGTGATTTCACTCCTGATCCTTTCGAGCTTCTCGGTTCGACGGGCGGCGATGCCGACCTTTGCACCCGCGGCTGCAAGCTTGAGGGCAGTTGCGGCACCGATACCGCTTGAAGCACCCGTGACCAGTGCAACCTTGCCAGTGATGTTCGTCATGTATGATCTCCTTCATTGGGAGGAACACCGTCGTTGAAGACCGATCAGTGTTCCCGCTTCACGAAGGGGAATTTAGCGAGCGGAGTCGGGCCTCTCTCTCGGCGGCTTGCTCAGCCTGTCGCGATTTTGCGCGAAAGTCAGATCCGCCGCGGGGAAGGCGGGATCAGGAGCGGCGGTAGTCGCTGGGAGTTAGGCCGGTCCCTCGCCGGAAAACCTGAGCAAAGTGGCTTGGACTCGAGTAGCCGACAGACATGCCGACCTCGATGATGCTCATCTCCGTCTCCAGAAGAAGCTGTTGGGCTTTTGCCAGGCGCCTCTTGATGAAGAACTGTGACGGGGAAAGCCCAGTTGCTTTTTTGAAGAGCCGGCTGAAGTGGAACTCGCTCATCCCGACCTCCTGTGCGAGGCGGCTCAGGCTAAACTCCTCGTGAAGCCCGGACTCCATACAGCGGATTGCCCGTCGTAGCTTGAAGCCGGGAAGAGCATTGCTCGCCGTGCGGTCCTGAAGGTCGTCCGCATAGGTTCGGACAAGATGCACGGCGAGGCTTTGGGCAAGGCCCTGGACAAAGAGGGGGCTTTGATCACCGCCTCGCAGCAATTCCTGGTGCACGAGGGCCAGAATTTGAGACAGAGTTTCATCTCGGCCGCCGGAGACGTCCCGCAGTCTCGGAGCGGGGCCGGCCTTGCCCAGCATCTCAGCCGCTACCCGTTCGAAGAGCGGAAGGGCAAGGTAGAGGTGCATGACCTGAAATGGCGTGTCGCCGTACGCTTCCCACCGCATCTCATAGGGGCTGGGTGTGCGTGTGAGGAAGAAGTCGCCGACGCTGACACGGCTCGAAAGCCATTCGCCTCCCGGATCCCGCTCGTCCACCCTCGCTTCACCGGACATCACCCATACGATGAGAGGTTCGGCCACGGCGGGAACTAAGAACGGCTGCTCCACCTGCTTGTGGGAGAATACCTCGACAAACAAGTCGCGCCAGGCTGGGCCGTCGCCGCTCGCGATTACCCGCCCGCCGATATATTGTCCGTGTGCGCTCGCCGAGGTCCGTTCCGGCGTTGCGCTATCGCTGTCCGACGTCGGCACTGACACGTCCCTGGTTCCTGCGTTTGGTCTACTCGCCGACGGCCGGCCGTCGAGTGTTCCCGAAGCTATACACCTGCGGGGTGATTGCCGCGACGGACAAGGCTCTTGTAAACGGCTGATGGGCCAAATGTGGGCTGCTGAGCAAGGGGTTCTTCCTTGACACTGAACGTCCCTCAGAGCTGCCGTCGCCGTTGTTGGCAATAGTTTACAAGCACCCGCAGCTTGAGCGGCAGATTTCGGCGGTCTGGATACTAGAGATAGAAGCCGGGGAAGGGCGGGCAAAACTCACTCAGGAGCGGTACGAGCTCGCCCCGGTCGATGTACGAGCGGAAGCTCTCCTCCATTCCAAAGGTGAGGCCAGCGCCTGCGCAGGCCAGGCGGATCATGACGTGCATGTCATTGGTGGTGACCCGAGGGTCCACTGCTACATCGAAATCCCGCCCATTGTCGGTGAACTCCCACCGGTACGGCGCGACCTGCGGCTGCGGACGCCATCCGATGCAGTGATGCGCTGGCAGATCTCGCGGATGAGCAGGCGCGCCATAGCGCGCCAGATAGGCAGGCGCGCCGACGACCATCTGCCGTTGCTCGGCTGAGACGGGAATGGCGATCATGTCCTGTTCGATGACCTCACCGAGGCGGACGCCTGCGTCGAACCCCTCAGCGACAATGTCGAACTCGTCATCGCTGATGGTGATATCGAGACGAATATCAGGATAGGCGAGCAGAAAGTCAGCGAGCAACGAGCCGCTCAGGAACCTTTCGGCAATAGAGGAAACCGTCAGACGAAGCCTGCCCGTGGGGTGCTCGCGCATTTCGCCCACGGCTTCGATGGCAGTGTTCATATCATCCAGCGCTGGACGCACCGCCTGGTAAAGGCGTTCACCAGCCTCGCTCAGATTAACGCTGCGGGTTGTCCGCTGGACCAGAGCAACCCCCATCCGCTCCTCGAGACGCCGGATGGCTTGACTGACGGCTGAGCGCGTCACGCCCAGCCGCTCACTCGCGGCCCGGAAGCTGCGCGCCTCAGCAACGGTCACGAAGACAGCGATTCCAGACAGATCCGTGCTCATTGGTGACAATAACTTACCAACCTATTCAGGATTGGCAAGGCGAACTATCCAAAGGAGCGGGTTATTTAATGCCCATGAGCCGTAGATCACCGCTTCAGGTGCAGAGATCTGGCGGCCCGATGAGGTGAAAGGAAGAGCTATGTCGGAGAAGAAGATTGTTCTCATCACGGGAGCCTCCAGCGGGATCGGCGAGGCCACCGCTCGGGAGCTTTCCAAAGCGGGACACATCGTGGTGGTTGGCGCCCGGCGAACCGACCGTCTCGAGAGCCTTGTGAAGGAAATCGAGGCGTCCGGCGGCATCGCACGAGCGCACCGCCTCGATGTGACCTCGCGCAGCGATTTTGCCCAGGTGGTGTCCGCGACGTTGGACGAGTTCGGCCGGATCGACGTGATCGTCAACAATGCCGGCGTTATGCCGCTGTCCCCGCTGAACGCCCTCAAGGTCGACGAGTGGGACCAGATGGTGGATGTGAACATCAAGGGTGTTCTGAACGGCATCGCGGCCGTGCTGCCTCACATGGAAACCACAGGCTCAGGTCATGTGATCAACATCGCATCCGTCGGAGCACATCGGGTCTCCCCGACCGCCGCAGTCTACTGCGCCACCAAGTATGCTGTCTGGGCGATCTCTGATGGTCTGCGCGAAGAGACGGACCGACTGCGAGTAACGGTGATCTCGCCGGGCGTTGTCACGAGCGAACTGGCGGATACGATCTCGGATGACACGGCACGCGAGGCTATGAAGCAGTTTCGCAGGACCGCCATTGAGCCGGATGCGATTGGTCGAGCGGTTCGCTATGCGATCGAGCAACCCTCTGATGTGGACGTGAGCGAGATCATCGTGCGTCCGACCGCAAGCCCGCACTGACGAAAGGAGCCTTCGATGCCACACATTGAACTCGCTCTCGTCCTTGCAGTCGCAATAGCTGCCGCACCAGGGACGCTCGGGCAACCTGCGAAAGCAGATCAACCCCGATCCAAGGATGCAACAGACATGACAACTCACCCTTATCCCGGCATGTGGGTCACCAAGGATGGCCACATTCGCCAGGAGCTTCACCCGAACGGCCGTTATGATGAGGCGCGGGACTCCCGCAAGAGCGCTTATCAGGGGCGCTACGAAGTCCGCGGCAACAAAATCGACTACTGGGACGATACGGGATTTACAGCCGACGGTGAGTTCATCGACGATGTACTCCACCACGGTGGAATGCTGTTCTATAGAGACGGACAGGTGAAGCCGCGTCCCTAACGTTTTCTGTGATCCCTGTCACGGCAATATGCGTGGCAGGGATTCAATGTCCGCTCATGGCACTTCTCGGACCAAATCCTTAGGTCAGCTTTCGACAGGAGACGAGACACTGAGACTTGGCTTCCACCAGCGTGCCGATCCCTCCGCGCAACTCGGTCAATTTGGTCTTCTAAGCCCCAGCAGTTTATCGTGATCCCTGACTACCGGCATGATGACTTGGTTGGCTCGGAAGTGGAGGAAGACATGCTTCAATCATCGCTTCCACGGCTGCGATTGCACTCCGATTGGTCTGATGCCTCTGCTCGGGGGTAATTTTTTCCGGCTGCGGTTCTGGCTCGAGTTGGCGCGGCTTTCCGTAGCCGCGATCAAGGATTGCGTTGGCCGCAGAGACGCGTGCTGCCTCACTATGCCCATGCTGGGCGATTTCAACCAGCACATTAAGTGCTGCTTCAGTGTGTGATCGGGCGAGTTCTTCAAGGGTCAGCTTATGGGCAACGGTTGCCTTGTTCCTTCGGCCTTGCGGACGGCCTGCTCCAGACCGCTTCCCACCACGCTGTGCCATTTGATTTCCTTTTGATTTCTGAGGCTGTCGCTTGGACGCAGACCAGGTTCGTTTGATTAGGAGGCAGGATCCATCCAAATCTAGGACGAGCTTTGAATGTTCCGCTTTCGTTCGCTTTCCCCCGCCTGTCCCACGTGTCCCAGCCCCTCCCATCCAAGCCTCTGTCCCGCTGTCCCACATGCAAGAGAGCGGGACAGCGGGACACGATGGTTCTGCTAATGCCGAAGTCGTCCTTCTTCTCGCAGTTTCATCTGCATGCGGTTTACCCTCGATCTGCTGAGACCGGTTTGTGCAGCGATGTCCCTCACGGACATTCCCGCCTGGGAGAGCTCTTCCACCTGGACGAGCTCGTGATCTTGTAACGTCTTACAAGTCCAATGAGCTTGACCATCAATCACCTCAAGCTTGGCTTCGAACGGTAGGGCGTCGTCGCCAAAGACACCCCGAGCTTTGGTGAGGTGAACCTCGAAGCGGGCGCCCTCCTCGGGATCGTAGTCCTCCGGACGCTTGAGCTGGATGACCGTGTCCAGGACATCCTCGCGCTTGGAGGTGCCACGAGCATTCTCGCCGCGGCCAGCATGGTGGATGAGCAGAACGCTGATCCCCTGGCGTCTCAGTTGCAGGAGCCAAGCCTGCATGGCATCCCAGGAGTCCGCATCGTTTTCACGGCCGCCACTGACCAGGGTCGAAATGTTGTCGATCACGACAAGCTCGACACCGATCAGGTGGGGCTCCAAAGCAGCTTGGTGCTCTGGCTTTGCCAGATTGAGAGACAACCCCAAAGACTGCCTGTCCATCGACAGAAGCCGGAAGTAGTCCTCTGTTGGAGGCTGATGCGGACTTGCGGCAATAATCTGCCGAGCGCGCTCCTGAAGAGCCTGCGCGGGCATCTCTCCATCAAGATACAAGACTCGGCGCGGCTTGTGTGCTTGCCATCGGAGAAACGCGCCGCCACAGCTCACGGCATAGCTCAGCCCCAAGGCCACGTGGGTTTTACCGATTCCGCGCGCCGCATAGAGCATGGCCAGTCCCTGCACTGGGATGATAGGGGCGATGATCTGCTGCCGCTCGGGAAGTTTCAGTCGAACAAGTTCGCCCAAGGTGATCGTCTCAAAGTTCGGTACTCCAGGGGTAAGGTCTTGGTCTGATGATCCCGTATCAGGGCGCAGGTGTTCAATGGTGTATGGAGAGTGCACCATCAGATCCCTCCCGCCATCAGAACATCGTTCAGGTCGGTACCGGCCGTCGAAGGTGTTGTCAGGAACACCTCGGCTCCGGACGCCTGCCAACGCCGCCCGGTGGAACGAGCCACCCTCAACCCAGTCTCATCATGGTCAACCGCAATCCAAAGGCACTCGATACCCGCAAGAACCGGGAAGTGCTCAATCCCGCCTGCTGAGATCAGTGACCAGATCGGGGAGGGGCCATATTCCGGTATTCGACAAAGGCTCAATGCACTCTCAAGGCCTTCGCCGACCCCGAGGCATGTTGTGACATCCTCATCGGGCGTGAACTTGATGGCGCCCCCTGCCACAGGCCCGAGGCTGAGGCGGTTAAGACCTCTGATCTCCGCCTTCTCTCCTTTGTGAGTGAGAGCCGTGCGATGAACCGCCTTTGCCTCGTTCGTTATGATATCGCGAACAAGGCACACCATGGCAGGGACATGCGTTCCTGCGAAGGGGCAACGTGGATGATAGCGGACTGTTCTAGCCGCAGCTTCAGGAGGAAGTTTAAGTTCCCGTTTAGATAGGTACAGTTCTACCGGCGTATCGAAGGGATCGCAGGCTTCTTGCCAAATCGAAAGGGCGGCGTGTGTGCGTATTGAGCCTGTGGGATCTGAAGCAAAGCATTCCGATTTATTGACGGAGGGATGGCTCGTAGAGCCATTCAGAACATCCCGAATTCGATCTCTTTCAGCTAACGGATCCCCAGCGCCAAAGCAGGTTACCCAAAAGCCATCTGGCATACGGTGGTCGAACAGAACGCTAACTGACCGATCCGCAAGAGAATGTCCTATTCCAGGTAGGTGAGCTTGGTTGTGGGATGCTCTGCCGCCCAGAGCGCGAGCAAGCATATGAGCATTCATTAATTGCTGCTCTTTGGCTTGCATTGCTTCTCTCCCTGCTTAATGGCGGGAGTCGAGGTGTTGCTAGGATTTAGGCTTGGTTCACTGGTGAGAACTGATGGGCGATTAGACGGCGCCTCTTTGTATTTGCTGTTTTCGGTTCCGCATAATGACGCTTTTTGCACAGGTTCTATGTCAGTGCCAGCTCGAGTAGCTTCCCATGCTACAAGGTCGCTCAGGCGCCAGAACTTCCTCCGATTTATGGTTATAGGCTTTGGAAAATTGAGCGTCTGACTATGCTCCCACCTCCAGCGGGTCATAGTTGAGATATCGTAGCGGGAATTGACCTTCGGACCGGGCAAGTAGCTGTCATCAGAGTTCACGTGATTGCTCCTGGTAGTGCAAGCGGTCACACAATGAACAACTGATCATCTAATCTTCAGGGGACGGAAGGGAGCTGTTTAGGGCCCTTTGGTCCCTGGCGTAGGATTCCAACTTCTAACTGCCTTCTTCAAAGAATCAGGATTTGTTTTGCCTCCGCCAGACGCAACTTGTACAGCATCAACAAATCTGTGCAGGGGACCATCTTCGGCAAACTTGAGATTGCCTTTAACGTCGACCCAAATCTGAAATAGCGGCTCCCACAAAGCCCATCGTTCAACACTCTTCTTCCCTTGGTTCGATGCCTCCTCACCCCTCCGCTCCGATAAAAGGTCCTCGTGATCTAGAGCCCCTCTTGTGAGAGCAATAATAAGGCTAAGAGACGCTAAGAACTTATCGCTGTTACCTTCTATTTCCTCGAAGTTGGAAGCAATTAACTTATCTATATCAATGATAAACGAGTCTCTTTTCCATAAGCTATTAATCGCTGCTCTTAGCTCAAAAGCAGCGCGAAAAACTCTCTCTATTTGTTTGCGATGCTCTTTTATAGGAACTCGAAATGGCTGGATCTGGCGAGACAGTTGATAATCGAGCGATATCAGTTTGATTATTAAAGGGTAGAATGCGATATCAGCGGCGTGCTGCGGATTCAGAATTCCAAGGATATGATCCATCTGATCTGGTGTGATCTCGGGCACCGCACGTTCTTTCGATTCTACACTACAGGGAGCTCTTCCTACCGCGATCACTAAGAACCTGTTCCGTTAAATGAGGGCGGCACATGCCTCGTTTTAAGGGCTGGCGTCGGTTCAAAAGGTATAAGTTGATGCACATTTCAGGATGCTCATTGGCGCGATTTGCCAGTCTAACTAGATTTGAAAGCACGAAATCCCGCCAACAGCACGGCTCTAATTTTATCCATAGTTAACTTGTGAAACCTGCGTATGCTTGATCAAACCGCCGAGCGGGGATCGATAGCGTTCAGCATATATAAGAAGGGACCCTGCACTTTCCTGTGGCGCTGCTATCCGCTTGCCTGAGCCTCCGATAGACTAACATTCAACACGGATCCCGCAGTTGCGCTAGCCAGGGACTTCTCGTCAGTTGTGCACGTCGCCAAACCCAGAATGAACTGGCCCCACGACTCCAGCGCACGTCTTTTTTCAGGAAGATAAGAATGTCGATTATAAACGGCGGCAACCCCGCTGATCGCGCCACTGCGGTGGTTCAACACGGCCTCAATTACGTGGACCGGCTGACCGAGGCGAGCCATGCCGGATGCTACGGTTCGCCTCAGATCGTGCAATCTCCATGGCTTGATCTGAATCTTGGTGGGATCCTCGCCGCGGACTGCCGCTTCTTCGCGTGCAATCCTGAGCATAATCCCGTCGAGGCGGGCCTTCGCTTTTGAGAAGCCAGAAACTGCCGTATTTCCGTTGGTAGTGAACATAAATCCCGCTGCCCCTTTGATCCGAGGCAGTGACTCAAAGATCCCGCGTGCCGCTTCGCTAAGCGGAACATCATGTTCCTTGCTGTTCTTTGTTCGCTCCTTTGGAATCACCCATAGGTCGCCTGCCTTGTTGAATTCGCTGCGCCGGGCATTGGCCACCTCGTCACGGCGTTGGGCTGTCAGCATTAAAACTTTCACTAAGTGCCCAAATGGGAAGCCGACCTCATCCGCCGCTTTCCAGATGAGGCGCAGTTCGTCGTCTAACACGACGCGGTCGCGACTTTCCTCTTGGGCGGGAGCATTGATCCTTATAACGGGAGAAGTATCGAGGATTGAACGATCAACGGCCCAATTGAACAACTTCCTGACGACAGCCAAAGTGCGGTTGGCTTGCACAGGTTTTCCATCGTCAATGATGCGATCGAGCAACTCAATTACATCACGGCGCGCGATTTCCTGAATCCGCCGGTCAGACCAATATGGTCGTACGTGCAGTTTAAATGTCCGTTCAACCTCCTCGGCAGTTCGCTTCTTGTTGTTCAAGCGGACATGGCGGGTGATGAATTCGTCAATCACGGATGAGACCAGATCCTGATTAGGGTGCCCCTCACGCGCTTGGCGGATTGCTTCTGCCTTCTCAATGCTTGGGTCACGACCGGATGCCACGGCTTGCAATGCCGTTCGAGCGAATTCGCGCGCGACACCTAAGTTGAGAGCCGGATAGGGGCCTAACGTCAGCTTTCTCGGCTTGCCGCCGAATCGATATCTCACCGCCCATGATTTGGCACCACTTGGTTGTACGACGAGGTACAGGCCGGGCAGTACGGCATCTGGAATTTCCATTCGCCGCTGTGGATCAGGCTTAACCCGTTCCACGCTCTGCGCAGTTAAGGCCTTTGGCATAGTGAACTCACGTGGGCACCAGCCCTAATGAATTATAGGGAGCCTTCGGGTAACGCTCGGGTAACGAACTCAACGCGTTATGATACGTTGTGAAGTGAGCATAACGCGAACAAACAAACTGTCAAATTTCCAGCAAAAGCAATAATTTATATAGGTGTGGCAGTTAAGCATTGTGATGGGCTGATAAGGTAGTTCACCAGATTCTGGATCTGGGGGTCCCCCGTTCGAGCCGGGGCGGCTGTACCATCAAAATCAAGTACTTAGCCCTCGCAGGTTCGCGGCCTGCTCCCAGGAGAGTGGATTGGGAAGCAAATGGGAAGCAGAGTGACGGAACCGCTCGAATTCCGAGCTACAGATCCTCCTGAACCGCAATCTTCGTTCCTTAAGATTCATCGTAGCGACCTCGGCGTCTCTGGGAGCCTAGCAGATGAGACGTGCGCCAGACGCGAGGTTGCTAGCCTATGGAGGACGTACGGTGGCTTCCCGGATTACAACGGCGAGGTCGTCGCACACCAATTTGGGGTTAATGCAGCGTACGTCGCCAATGCATGCAAGTCGGAACCAGACGAAACCTTCGACCTGAAGCAGGAGATTTTCGGCTGGAAGAGGCGCGGGAGCCCGATTGACCGGGCGGGCGGACTATACGCGGACGTCTACCATAGGGACGACGGTGAACGTCTGTCCCACGGACAGACGGGGCGATCTACGGCCTGTTAGCGCCTGATCCAGTCGATTGCAGCGGCGAGACAGAGTACACTCATGAAGGATGAGGCAGTCTTCTCGTAGCGCGTTGCAACCGCTCGCCACTCTTTGAGCCTGGCCCAGAGCCGCTCGACCACATTGCGGTTCTTATAGATCCAGTCCGGACAGGCGACTGGCGTCTCATTGGACTTTGTCGGGATTGCGGGCTTCGCACCGATGCTCCAGATGTGCTCGCGAAAGCTACTGCTGGAATAGCCGCGGTCCGCCACGACCCAGGTGGGCACACCCGGTAGGCTGTCGAGCAGCGGAATGGCTTCAGGCCGTTCATGGGCCTGACCCGGTGCAATCCGGAAGGCCATCGCCCGTCCTTGGCTGTCGGCGATCACGCAAGCCTTGGTGCCATAGCCGCCACGAGAGCGGCCAAGCGCCTCACGATGGTCTCGTTGAGCTTGAGAGCCCCTTTTCGGCGAGCCCCCGCGGCCTTCTGATGCGCCCGCACGTTCGTGCCATCGAGGAAGGTCATTCCGAGCTGGACACCACGCTCTTGCACCAGGTTCAGCAATCGCTCCCAGACACCCAGTCGCGCCCAGCGAATGAAGGTCTGAGCGGCCATCCACCAGGGCCCAAGCTCGGCTGGCAGGGCTCTCCACTTGGCTCCATTCTCATGCCGCCACAGGGTCGCGCTCACCGTCCGGCGCAGATCAGACGGGGGCACTTTGGCATGTGGCCGACAGGCTTCAACGAGAGGTTCCAACATCGTCCATTGTGCGTCCGTCAGCATCGTCGCCTCCTGCTCTCAGGCAGGGACAACGCTTTCAGACGCTAGCAGGCGGTAGATCCCCGGAACGATTCACATGCTCTAGAAAGGACATGCGAGCGGATCTCTGTATAAATGCTGAGTGTGAGATTTCCTCATTCTTAGCTCAGCCGTGAATTTGTGACGTATCCCGCTCGGCTTCGGGTATCAATAGCCTGGACCGGCACACCGACCGGTCCGTCCAGGCCGAGCGTCGCGATCAACTTCGGCTATGCTCCGGCGAGCATGCACCGGTCTCTCTGGGTCGCCGCTATTGTTATGACTGCGGCCCTGTGCTTTCCAGCTGAAATGGCCAAAGTTGAGCCAAGATAAGTTAGAGCTTCCGGAATGCCTCCGACAGGAGATCGACATTCACACTTCGCGCCACCTTGAAGTCCAAGTTGCCCTGCTCGTTCTTGTAAGGCGAAATCACTGTGGCATCGAAGAAGCAGGGAGACGCGGGACCAGAGCACTCAACCAACCTGCTGTCGGTCACGGACACAGAAATGGGCGGCATACCGGGAGGCGTGACAGAGATTGAGGCAACCTGGGATCCACTGGGGCCGCCCATAGAAAGACTTGTCCTGTCAGCTCGAACAATCTCGTTTATCACGACATAATAGAGCCCCGAGTTCCGTCGCGTTACGTCGTCGATATACCATCGGCTCTTCATATCCTCACCGGCGGCTAACCCGCCCTTATAAGCCTCGGTCAGTGCCGTATATATCGATGAGTACTTTTCACGCTGAGCCCTCTCAGCCACGAAAGCAACCTTGCTTCCGATCTCTGCAGCGACTCCGAGCTTCGCTTGTGGACTGCCAAACGTTCCGTTCAGAGCAATGCCGCGAATATTCGTTGACGTCAATGTCGTCGGTGGATCGACGATCGGGATCTGCCTGAGAGGAATATCGTCGGCAAGCTTCGTCAAAGTCGCGGTGGTGCTGTCGAAAAGGTAGAGACGACCAGGCGGGAACAGACCTGCATTTCGGTATCCGAGCCCCGGCGCGCGCGCGAAACTGAGATCGGCCGAGTATTGGCCGCAACCTGCAAGCACACAAAGCGCAAGGAAAGCAAAAAGGAAATGCATCTTTTATCCTTTCAGCCCGTAGATATCTCAAGGTTGTATACATAATATAAGCAGTTAAGGTCGTCAAAGGAATCAATAACTTTTCATCGCGTATATTTAGGGTTAACCCATTTTTATTCACCAATGGCATGGGATGCATAAGTTATGGAAACAATTTGATAAAAAATCTTTCAACTTGAGAAGTCTTCAGACTTGAAATGTCGGCTACGTACATAATATTATTGAACTAGACCTGTTTCTCTCACAATCTTGCGGATATTGTTTGCTCGGTAAACATATTTGCCGTACGACTTCGTAATTTCGATCTCAATCTGTTGAATGGGCAAGCCTTTCTGACAGAACTCTGAAGCTTTGCTCAGAATCTCCCGGTAGGAACGGGGGGCTTGATTTCGACGATCAATAGCCACAAGGGCGAGGTAAGCGCTCTGGTCAAAAGGACATCTAGCCCTCAGGCGGGAGTACTCGGCAGTTTCATCAGAAAGGTAGCGCTCATGGTGATCATTGTATCTCTGCTTTGCGGCGGCTAGCCTGAATGCATTGTTAAGGACCGGAACTGCACGGTGAAGTAAAAGTAATTCACTTACACTATACCTTCTTATTGGCTGCTGAAATTTAACCTGATAGACGAAGTCCTTAACTTCGACAATATTATCCCATTCGGAGCTGCGCTTATATTCTGCGAGATTCTTTGTGAAAATCCGTTTTGCCTCGTCATTGCTACCTATATCCAGTTGTCTCACTCCGAAGCTAAGTGCGCTCGCATCGATCGTAGCATCTGATACTTCGTATGGAGACGTCGATCCGACCTCGTTCTCCCTCATAATTCTGTCAATAACCCGAGGCATGCCGTTAAGCCGCGCAAAGGCTTCATGAAACTCGACCCAATCGGCCTTGACGCTGTTTGTCGTCAGGGTTCTGGGATAACGCTCGTAGCGCAACCGCTCGAGAGCCGTATTTTCCGCAACAGCTTCGAGACTTAAGGCGCATAAGGATGCGCGAGATTGGGCAAGACACGAGCGAGCTCTCGCCTTGAATGTAGCGAGCCTATCTCGAATCCGTGTGGGAATGACAACGGAGCCTTTTCTTGTCGGGTAGCGTTCCCGAATCAAGGCATATTCCCTATGCATTCCGACGATAGATCCGTCGGGCTTAACTTCAAACGTCGCGCGTCCTTTGCTTGGCGTATCCTTGTCGTAGAGTGTTATGCCGATTGAACCGTCTGGTTCATACGTTATTGCAAAGCATGCGGACCTAACTTTGATTTTATTGCACTTGGTAGCTTTGTCCTTGTCGTACAAAGCCAGCGGCATATACACGAGCCGCTCTCCATTAAAATCCAAAGATATTTTACTGTATGATGTTGCATAAGTTTCCAAGAAACTAGTTTTCCTTCCACATGATTGCGCAGGATCGGCAGGTATCTCGTATTCTGCGTCTGCAGAATCCATCAGGATTTCCTGTTCGGTCTTTAAGTTCTCTTTGTCGAAATTTAAAAGGCACTCATTCGCCGATGCCACATTCATACAAACGGCCATAATAAAAGCAGCGGCAACGAAGCGCGACCCCGACGAGATCATCGCAGTCCCCCTATCTGTATATCAATGCTTTATCTTATATAGTTTAATCTTTCTTGGGAAGGTAGACAAACAGACTTCATTGCCTCCCGTCTGCTTCGCATAGGTCCAAAGCTGGTCACTTGCTTTTAAACGACCCCGGATTAGCTACAAATTGCCTTTCGGCGAATTGACGCAGAGCTCGCGATGATATCTCGCGCCAACGTGCTCACGCATCGTTCGGGCCGAAAGCCGAGGCTACACCTTGCTGACTCTGCCCTTCGGGTCCGCGCAATACGCTAGAGGCAAGCGCAGCAAGCGGCGGATTTTGCATGTTCTCTACGGTAGATGCCCAATGGGCATATACTCGATTGGAATGGCGTGTTTCGACATTTCTGAAAGGTGGCTGATGCTAACGAAGCTAATGGTTTCCATTGCAATGCTGGGAGGATCATCGGCTTTCGCACAGCCAAGTCCAGCAAGAGTCGATGTTCCAGTAATTCTAGGTGGCGATCCCAAAGTCGATGCGTGCTCAGGGAGTGGAAAGATCGCGGCCTTAAGCTCAGGGAAAAATAATCTCGTTTCTGTACGTAGCGGCCCAGGCAATTCTCGCTTTCGCGAAATCGATCGTATCCACAATGGATTGACTGTCGCGATATGCGGCAGAACGGGACCGTGGCTCGCTATTATCTATTCCCCTGATAACACGAGCGGCTGCAACGTTTCAACTCCATGGCCACGACGACAACCCTATGCCGGACCATGTCGATACGGCTGGATTCACACTCGATATGTGAAAGATCTTTCTGGGTAGCTCATAATATGCCCTAATCAGATACGCAATACTTGATCATAGTTGCGTATACAGGAGCAGCACTGTTCTCAGCGTGGCGAAACTAGCAACAACTCGATGACTCGAAGGCTACGTCAACAAAGGAGGTCGCCAATGATTAGCCGGCGCAGCACCCTGGGCTTGATTGCAAGCGCACCTCTACTGCCGGTCACCAGCCTTTCGTATGCCCAAGGTGACGACATTGGCACGATCGGAGAGCAAATCCGGCTGTGGCGGGACGATCCAGCGAATAGCAGCTTCTTCGAAGTTCCGGCTCCCGGAGAAGCAAAAGGAACGCTCATACTTGCGCCTGAGGATCCACGGGTTATCGAGGCCGCGCGCCTTTTGGCAGGCCTCCCTCGCAATCGACCTCCGATCGAGATCGCACGCAGCATGTTGAAAGCACTGCCTGAGAACTCCAGAATGGAGTGGCCTCGCGACACTCCCGGCGCTAAGCGACCTGCCAATCCAATTATTGTAGCGTTCTTTGCAGCCACACAAACGATTCCATTTTCTGGTGATCAAACGGCGTGGTGTTCGGCTTTTGCCTGCTGGACCATGCAGCGAGCCGGATTGGATCACCCAAGAAGTGCCGGCTCGCGATCGTTCCGATCGTGGGGGCAGAAGACGAATGACCCACAAGTGGGCGACATCGTAGTCTACCAGAATAAAAGTGACCCGGTTTTTGGGCATGTCGCATTCTTCGACGGATTTGCCGACGCAAACAAAACCAAAGTTTGGTTGATAGGCGGCAATCAGTCCGACCAATTAAACCGCGACGATTGGGCTATTGAGACAAACTCCCTGAAACTTCACTCTTTTCGCACCGGTCCAGGTCTAAGGACATGAAGATCGGCCGGCTGTTCCATGGAGGGTTCCTATTCTCTTCACTGGCTCCACTCCTGTTGGCCGGAGCCGTCGCATCGGAGCAGCCATACTACGTCACGGACGTGACTGACGGATCGACGCGCATGCGAGCGACCGATCCGTCAAGCTTCGAACATACGCTATATTCTCAGAGCCATGCATTGCTCATTGGGCAGTTTGACTATGAGAACTGGAAGGACCTTCCGGCCGTACGGCAGGAGGTCTTGGAGCTTCGTGATGCCCTCGAGAAGCATCGGTTCAAAGTCGAGGTCCATTTCAATCTGAAAGCCGAACAATTCGTAGACGTTGTTGAGCACTTCATGCGTAAGCATGCGACCGTACCAGAGTCGCGCATCCTCGTGTATGTCTCAGGTCACGGCTGGCGGCGCAATATCTCGCCGCGGCCAGCAGGGTATATAGTACCGATCGATGCCCCGCCAGAAAATGGAGACAGGCAAGCATTAACCGCCTCAGGAATTGCCATGCCTCTGTTCGCCGCCTGGGCAAGGGCTCCTGATCCACGCCACATGCTGTTTGTTTTCGACGCCTGCTTTTCAGGAACATTCTTTGGGCAGCCCGACCCCCAACCAGCTCCGGCGCCGCGCCCGCCGCGTCCCGGAATGGCCCCGACGCCCGCACCAATCACTCCACTATACTCACCGCCGCCAGAAGCGAGAGGACCGGAAGTTGATGACTACATTTTCCAACCCGTTCCGCGCGGATTGGGCAGACAGTTCATCACTGCCGGATCGCACCTTGAGCTGGCCCCAGCAGACAGTGTGTTCTCACGTCTCTTCATCGATATTCTCAGTGGCCGACGTCCCGCTGGCGATAATTTCGACCATTGGCTCACTGGCGCTGAGATCGGACATTATCTGCGGCTGAACACGCGGCGGGAGTATAAAGGCAAGGAGAACCCTACAACACCTATGTATGGTCCCCTGCGTGATGAAATCTTTGAGGGCGGCGATTTTGTCTTCGTACGACCTGACGTATCCGCCACGCCACTTGTACGAGAAGAACCGGATGAGTTCGAGCAAGCTATAGCCAAACGCGAGAGGGAAAGATCATCCGAAAAGTTTGCAGCTGACGCGGCCGATGCTATCGCAGCTGCGCAGGTAGCGCGTCTCGAGTCCCAAACGCAGCTTGCCGAAGCGGCTGCGGCGCTGCAGAAAGCTGCGAGCGCGGCGCAAGACGTGAGATCCATTCCTGCGAGCCCAATTAATGACGCAAGAAGGCAACAACGCGAACGTGAGGCGAGACAATACAGCGCTCAAGCGGCTGAAGCACGAACTCAGGCGGACGCAGCGCAGCAGAGAGTGCAAACGACATTGGCTAGAGCGGAGGGTTTGAAGAATGCGGCCCTTTCGTCCGCAGCTGCCGAAGTATCCCGGTCTCAATCGGTGCCCAATGTGCCAGCGCCATCAGCGGAGGCCCTCGCTGCATCAGAACGGAAAGTGGTAGAAGATTTGGCTGCCACGATCGATCAAGCAACTACTCGTGTTGCTGCTGTTGCGCCCGTGTTGAACGAGCAACGTCTCTCCTCAGCGGAAGAGGCCAAATTCCAGAGCCTTATAAACACTCTTTCTTCAGATAATACTCCAGTCCGTCGCCAGGCACGTGAGGAACTCGCTCAGGAACTCAATAAGCTACCCGCGTCCAAGCGCGACACGACAATTGTACGGCTTTCTCAAGATTTAGCTCGGAAGAGCTATCGTTATCAGATTGGGCTCGCAGTCGCTCTCACGAAGCAGCCCCAAGCACCAAGCGCTCCTGAATCGGACCTGATCAGGGAGGAATTGAACCGCGCTGCACAGTCCAGCCGAGACAGAACACTGTCTCTCCGACTTAGCGAGGCGCTCGCTAAGCTTAGACCTTCACCGTAAAGCTCCCATGGCATCTGGCGTGTGGGATCTGATCGTCGGAGGGAGCCTGTCTGTTGGACTCGGTCTGCTCATAGGGATCACCTATACACGCGCCTATCGAGGACTTCTCCTATCGACATCTTTTGTTCACACATGTTCAACAACAGTCCCGCTCGTAGCTCTTGTTGTCAGATCGATCAGAGTCCTTGCGCTTCAGTCCCAAATGACTGGCCAAGCACTCGCATTTGCTCTTGTGGGCCTGCTCGGCCTCATCCGCTTTCGAACCGTCGTTCGCGATACACGGGAGTTTACGTTTATCTTTCTGTCGATCGCAACAGGGGTCGCGATCGGGAGCGATCAGTTCGTCGCAGCTTTCGCGGGTTGCATCCTAATTCTTGCGTTGCTTGTCTTGCTCGAGGCATTCAAATTCGGGAGCCCTCGAGCGCCGTCCTTCAAGGTCAAGATAACGGGTACTCCCGGTGCCTTCGCCGAGTATAGAGCTAAACTTTCGGAGGTCGCCGATCGGGTCGAACCGGTGTCTATTCGCAATGTTCCAGATCGCGGCGCCACCTATGTTTTCGAACTGGTCGCTCGTGGAGGCCAAGACCTTGCCAGTGTCACAGCTGCAATCCAGGGCATAGCAGGGACGACTGACGTCAGTGTTGCCGCATTGCAAAGAGGCAAAGGCAGCGAAATGGAAGCTGAATGAGGAGCGCGTCTGGACGCATATCATCGCCCTGCTGCCGAGGCTCTCCCGCTCGGCGGGAACCGCCAACCCTACTGGACGGAGTTGGAGTGGATTGACGAGCGACGAGACTTGGGACCGCAAGAAGCGGCAGAGGAACTGCATTCTCGTGGCCGGTTAAGTTCCAATCGTGATAATAGAAGGCCCAAGGCCAAGGAGTACGTCATGATGGCAGCTGCGAAATTTGCTTACCAAGTAGTTCGCTATGTAGCTCGCAGGCTCTTGGCACCGGCCTTTCTCGTCGCTCTCGGCTCAACCAATCCGGCATGGGCTCAACTTGTTGCGGTTTCACCTCCCGAGGGTCAATATTGGAGGCAGTACGCGGAAAATTATTTGATCGCCTTTCGGGAAAACCGACCATTCTCCGCGTCCCGCGATACCTCAAGATGCGTCAGAATGAACAATTATGGTTGCCTTTGGCAGCGCAGTAGACCGTGGGAAGGCACACCGGGACCAAGCGGAGCGGACGGGGCGCATGATGGAACGGGAGGACGCACTGGCCATGCGATCTTCAGTCATCCGAAATGGTCGATCGTTGCTTCTATGCGGTGGTTCGAGACAAAGACTGATGGGGGCCGTCGACCGCAAACCGGTGTCGCATTGGCGGCTGAATACGCTCCCTGGTGCGATACGATCGGGTCCAGTGCGACGAAGGCTGACCGTTCCGGGCGACTATGGGGCCGCGCATGCGGTGGCTCCCCTCAACCCCCCCCGACATTCAGGGGGCCGCGTTGCGGCCGCCCCGCCAATGACATGCCAGGTCGTGCGCAGTGCGAGGCTTGCAACTGCCCAACCTCAATAGCAAGCTACTGGCTAAGGAGCAGTGGTATTCGGGCCGATGAGCCGTTGGTGCTTTTCGATCCGAACGGCAAGCCCAACCAGTTGTTTCGAGGGTTGATAGCGCAGAAGATCGCTCTTGAGACTGGTCGATTCAAACCGAACGACAGGCTTCTTGATGAAGCTGTCGAGACATTTCGACCAATCGGCAGACATTGAGATTGCGAACCAGATCTGTCAGGGCCTTGCGCGATGTTAGAGGCTGGTAAGAAGTTTTGTTGCTCGATCCAGGTCGTTGATCCGGAATTGGCACTACGCTCGGCCGCTGCTGCAAATGCGTGCTTTTCAAGAATCTGGGAGCCCGGCTGTGGATGTCTGTTCCTACGTCAGCGATTTCAATGATGCGGAATGGGCACCGCTCTAGCCGCTGATCCCGCGCAGCCATCCGGGCGTGCGGTGACAGGTTTACTCATTGAGGCGGATCATCGGTGCAGTCTTTTAACTGCTGCGCACCGGAGCGCAGAGGCAAATGCTGCCGCACGAGTATCCACCGCGTGCTGCGGTCTTCTACGTCCATGCCCAATGACGCGACAACGGCCTGTGCGAGGAGGTCGCGGGCGTGCTGCAGAAAGCTATCGTGGTACGGTCGGACGATCCTCTTACCCAAGAGCGGTCATCATTGACAGCAAATCGGTCAAAGCCACTGAGATGGGCAGACCGGCTGGGTACAATGGCGGCAAGAAGATCAAAGGCCGCAATCGCCAATTGCTCGTTGATACAAAAGGTACTTAACTGAAGAACAAGGCGTACTCGGCCGTCATTCAAGATCGAGCAGGCACCGAGCTGCTGCTATCTGGTACGCAGAAGATTTTTTCTGCTATAGAGCTGATATGGGCCAACACCGCCTATCATGGACCGAAGAATTGGCTGCGCCAAGAACGGAAGTTGTCGATTCCTCAACACTGGTGGACAGGCGGCGTCTAGACGCGCGTCGGCGCGGAACTGCCGACGTGACCGAGTGGCTTTCAAGTGCATGCGCCAAGGTGAGTGGTGGATCGGACACTGACTTGGTTCACCACCAGTCGGCGGCTTGCCAGGAAGTGTGAGCGCTTCGTCGAAACCGGCGAGATGCTGCTCTACCTCGCGATGAGCCGCATCCTGCCGCGTCGCCTCGCGCGAAAGGAAAGATAATTGCTCACCAGTATCTCAATGCTGCTCCACATCCGAGGCCACGCTCAATCCCTCCGGACATGCTGGATACCAGTATCGTCTCTGACTTCTCGGACATGAAACAGGCGATTGACATCAATGTGGATGGGTGGATTTGCTCCGCGCCTGCTTTTCACGCCAAAAACAGCCCTGTGACTGTACTGATGCAAAATGCATTTGTTCCCGCCGGAGCTGGACAAACAAATCCGCTGCAGGTTCTTGTTCAACGTCAGATCAAAGTCGCTTGCGTCACCGCGAGTACGTGCGAGCCAGACCGGCATTCCGTGAATGACGGCGTAGTCTCTGGGAAAGGCGAACTGAAGATAGCTCGTGAATATATCCGGAAAGGTATAAAAGATGACTTTTGCGTCTGGGTAGCGTTCCTGAACCTTACTGACCCACGCACTAAGCATTGCGGCATAGAAGCGGCCGAAATTAGTGCGTTGAGACTGGGTGGATCTAACCGTGAAATGCTCCTCAACATCGAGGACTATCAACTGACCTTGCAGTCCCGCAAGGCTTGCGCGCTGCTCTGAGCCATCCAGGGCTCGCTCGTACGCATTCAGGAAAGATTGAGCTTTGATTGTACCAAGGGAGTGACCCAGCCCGACCATCGCACCTGGACGTTCGGCGCTGCCGATCGCGTTACTCGTAAATCTGCCAGGTAGCTTCTTGAAGTCTTGCCGGCCGTCCGCTGCGGACAAATAATGGTAAGGCAGTATCGTGATACCTTGTGCCGCAAGTGCACGTCTGTGCAGGTCAAAGGCTCCGTCCATTTTCACTATCGCGAAGCTGGCTCCGCAGCGTTTGAGCTCAGCATAGTCAACCCGATCATTGTGGTGAGATAAGTCAACTCCGTGCTGGATATCATGGAATCCATTGCCGTTCTTCAACTTCAGGAAACCATTAAGGATTGGACCTGTGTCCGTTCTCCCCCAAGTCCGCGGCTCATTCAGGAAGCTTCCGGGAGCAGTTTTATGCGGAAGACATTCAGCATCTGCCCATGACCAAGCCGCTATGTAGAAGAGGACGGAGGCCAGAAGTGTGAAGCCGTTTCTCATTTCATCCTGCCGGTCTGCCAGAAACGGCGAAAATCGTCCTCAGTCCCGAAGAATCTATTTAGGTCCAGGGGAGCTCCGGGTTTAAAAATCGCAAAGCCGCCGAATGATGTGTACTGCTCCATCACGCATCGGCCCGCTCCTGTTCTTGCTTGTAGCAATGGGGATCCTGCGGGTTCTTCCTGCAAGCATATGCGTTCGACGAGATCTCGGGGCTTCGACGACATAAACGACCGACCGTCCATTGGACGATGTCGAACCCAAATCAGCGGCGTCGTTGGGGCGCATCGTCGAGTACTTTCGTCCAACCCGTAGATATCAAGGTCTTCCAGTTCCGCAAACAATATGATTGGCCGGGATGCATAGGGCGATTTCCCAACCACATTCATGAACTCACATATAGCGGACGAATAAACTGGACCGAACAATCGGCGTCTTTGGGCATCTCCTGGAGCGCCCGGTCGCGCGGAGAGATCCAATGCTATTGGCAAATACTCCGAAGACCCGCCAGGATCGAGGGCGAGGACTTCGCGCAATCTCGAGAGAAAGAGTTCGGCCTGCTGTGATGCTGAAGCACGAGCCTCAGACGAAAGCCTGTCCGTTTCTGCACGAATGGCTTCCATGGACCTATCTTGAACGTGCGAGATCGTCTGTGGAATGATAGTAAGATTGTGATAGGGGCCTGGGATCAGTCCTGAGGCGCGCACATTTGCCCAATGCGTCCTATAGAGTAGCTCGTTCTCAGCGTTTGACCCGCCGGACATGCGGACATATGCAAACCTGCCACCGCAGGTCCGCACTGACGCGAAATCCGCTTCCTCTTGGTATTTCGAGACGTCAATTCCGTGTACTACCGGCCCGTCGGACGCCAATTCGACGAAGCCGTTGGGCTTGATGCCCTCATTGCCTGGCGTGGTACCGCGTCGACCTGACGACGCAATTTCAAAGGACGCCGGAGCAGTCACTGTTCTACAACGTGCAGCGATGTCCGTGTCAGGTGTTCGAGCGCTTGCTGTCTGTTGCCAGACAGCAAATTCCACAAAAAGTGCTACAGCCAAACCAAGCCTAATTCCATGAGCAAGCTCAAGAACCCGATAATGGCTGTTCTGATCGAATGACATTTGCTGCAGCTCCGACAGGCACCCGCTTCATCCGCTCCGCGCAGCTCAAGTGAAGCATACTGCAGCCAACCTGTTTGTTCTCACTAGAATTCTGAAGTACAACTAAAGAACGCTCATATCCTGGTAGGTTTGTCGCCCCGACAACCGGAATCTGTTGCAGCTTTGAAGCATGGTCGATTAGGAGGCTTGTGAGGGTAGGGGCTGTTGAAGGGTAAAGAATCATGTCCAGCACAAATGCCAGCACTGTGGCGGATCGAGTGCCTCCAATGCCATGCCTGTGCTTACGGAGGTGGCCGCTATAGCATCAGGATACCCCAGCCCATGTCATCGGTGATAGGCAGGATCCTTGCAGGTATCGGCTTCCGAAAGTACGGCCGGCTGCCAGGGATGCTTTGGGTCTCGATCTGTAATAACTATGATCTCTCCAGTCCCACCCCTATTTGCACTCCGTGCTGGCCAGGCAGTATTTCGCAGTCCCCCGCTGGCTTCCAAAGAGTAGGTGGAAGTCAGTCTCTAAAGACATTCTCCAGTTTCGATGCCGGCAATGCGCTGGTGTTTTCGTTTAGACGCAAGCCGCAGGAAGCCCTCCATGCGTGGATTCCAATCTCCCGGCTACCCATGTTCCGGCGGACCGCCGTCCTGGCCTCAATCCCAACTGCTTCATGGGCCTTCGGCTCCGGGAGTATGGTCTGGTGGCTCGTGAGCACTCCATTCGCGGCGATGACGCGCGCCTGTCGGTGGTTCGGTGGGCGGCAAGGGATTGGGGCGGGGCTATGATTCGGCTGGCTCCCGCATGTGCTCGTCGGGGTAGTCAAACCACGCAAACTCGCCGTAGAGTTCGGCTACAGCCTTGTCGTAGGCGCGGGCATCCTATTTGGCGGTTGTGAAACAGCCGATGTGTTTCCCGCCGACCTGGGCGCGGAACGGGTGCTTACGGCGGCGGGGCGGGAAGAAAGTGCCCTTCGGCAGCACCAACCCTTCAGGGATATGTGGCGAAGTGCGCTTTCCTGGTCGCTGGTTAGCGCTGGGATCGCCGGACGCAGGTTGCTTCTCCGAGTGGATTCTGGTGCTGTCATAGGTATGCTTGACAGCTTCTCAGCAGGTGAGTGTCAGAATTACATCAGCAACTGCGGATACGGACTCATCTTAATCGAAACTGCTCTAACGGTTTGCCGTTGCAAGCGGTACTGGTTCGTATCCAAGAGCAACCCATGACCTGCCATTGGTAGCTTCACGTTTGATGAAAGCATATCCGGTTCGTCGCCAGGGCAGGATGGCGTTACGCTTGTTGTCGAGAATGAAATCACCACGGTCAGTGAGGATCATGAGCACAGCATGTCCTTGCCCCTGCTCATCAATGACGGCTGCCATCCGCATGGCCCGTCGAGGCAGCCCCACCCCAACAAGCAGCCTCCGCTTCAGAAGCTGGATGTCCTCGCAATCACCGAGTCCATCATCAGGAAAATCCCACCGGTCGGGAACACCCCAATGGTCCTGGTCGGTGACGGCCAAAATCGATGAGTTTACGCGCTCATTCACCTGCGCGAGGGCAGCCCACACCTGCGAGTTCAGCGCAATCCGCTCGGGCTGTGAGAGATCGACACGGCACTCCTGAGGGTACCTCTTGCAGAAATCAATCCACGCTTGGGTCGGGCCTGCAGGTCCGATCACTGAGACGAGATCAGTGGCTCGCATCGAAAGCAACGTTTGGGCGGAGACAGAGTTCGCACAACATGCAAGGATAGCAAGCGCTAGGCCAACCAGCGCCGTCTTTCGAGCACTTTGCCTAGTGCCGCTTGGGGCGCGACAGATATCGAGGGCCTGATCAACCTGATCCATGGCACGGCTCCATCAATGGAGCCAATACGATGGGCGGTTGTGGTAAACGGGGTATTAAGACCATCTTATGAATGCGGTGCGACATAGCCGCCGCCTTGAACGACAAGGCGAGAACCGCAAAGCAGCCGGTATCTGCACGGCTGTGGCGCACCTTTACAGGAGGGGTGAACCATTCGGTCTTCTCCGCCCAACAGACTTTGTTGGTGCTGACGTTTTGCCGAACATGGCAGTCGGCATAGCGGCATTCAATCACAACTCAGCAGTATGGGTATGACCTTTGAGTTGCGGCGCCCCAGTGTGAGTATCTCTGTCTAGCTTTGTCCTACTGTGACGGAGCGCGTGTGAATATTGTATCTATTGTTTGCCTGTGGCCACCAATCCATAGCAAAGCAGCGTCCCTACTAATTTACCACGATATCAAGCTTCCGGTTGCTTTAAACAGTTTGAAGTTTGGAAATGGTTCAAGGTCGTAATAGTTCATTCAACTGTTTTGTTGAATTTATCGCCACCGGGTCAGACGTTCCATTTGAAGGCATACTCGCAGGCGGAAGACTATTGTCTGTGTCCTGCGCAGGGTACATCAGCCTCATCGTTTCTTTATCAACCGTTGAAAGATCATGGCTCATGCGCTGAATGTAACATGTCGAAGATTCGGGATGTAAGAAAGCCTGTGGGTTTAGCGCGTAAAGCATAATAGACATTCTGTCGAATGCAGTTGCGAATAACCCATTCTTTGAAGATGGCTGGCTAAGCCGCCGCATATTTCGGTCAACTTTGTCCTTAGGCCAGCCAAGCGCCGTGTACAAATAAGCCCAATTGAACTCAGCATCACAGCTAGCAATAGGACTTTGATGCTCATGTTCAAAGCCCAGCGCATGCCCGAACTCATGCAGGACCGTGCCCTTTTCTTCCAAGCTTAGTGTCCTGCCATTTCCCATACCTTCTAAGTTCAGTGTCTGTTTAGCAGGAGGTATAAACCTTGCCTTTGTGCCAACGTAAGACCAGTATCCACTACCATTGAAACTGACGCGAATGTCGCTTGGTTGTTCGAGCGCACATTTCCGTCGGCTTCCCTGAGGACCAAAATCGAAACTTATCCCTGTACCTTCAGTCCAGTGGTTTGCGAGACTAACGACCTGCTCTTGGGAAGCTTGATCACCATCAAAAAAGCAAACAGAAATGGTAGTGTCTGGCCAAAGCAGCGCGCGCTGCACAACGCCCTCAAGACCGCTCTCGGATTGACCATTTACTCGGGCTGCTAGAAGCTCTCTGTAGCGATCAATTTCCTCGAACTTTTGCGCTATCGTAGGATCGGTAGCCGAACTCTCAGCAACAAGGCCACGCAGATCATGTGCGGATGCTGCTGAGCAAACGAGAATCGCAGTAGCAAGAAGGCATTTTGCTGACAGGTTGATCATTGCCATCTGGTCCTCGCGCGCTGTGTCACTATTGGCCCACTGCATCAATAACAGTCGGGGGGATTCGGATGCCGACATTGAATTGCGGGAAGTTCCCACAGACATCTTTGACGGCGCTGCCACCTGCAGACCTTGGCCCGTTCCGCAAGTGAATGCCCATCACATAAAGCCGAGGCTTCCCCGATGAAGAAGTTTGAAGCCTCACCCCAATGATCGGAGCTCCACTCATACCAGGATAGGTTGGCGCTCGATGAAGGATGCACTCCGCGCGTAGCTGAGAGTTGAGTGAGGGTTCTAAACTATCCACATCCCACACCTGAGATCCGTTAGCACGAGAGAACCGGACTGCATTGATCCAGTGACTCAATTGCGCACCTTGCACGACGTAAAATGCTGGTATGCTGATTGCTATCACGGCAATGGATTGATGAGGCTTAACGTCACGGGTGAAACTCTCACGTGTCCACCTTGATGGAAACGGGCTCTCCTCGATCTGCAACATGGCATAATCCTTTAGGTCAATTCCGCCATGCGACACATATTCAAGCCACTGGGAGGTCCCAGGTGGGATCACTTTGAGAGGGCGCTCCGGATCTCCATAGAGGCGGAACTGCATCAATCCTATCGCTCTAGTCAGACAGTGACTTGCAGTTACAATCATAGAGTTTGATATTCGGAACGCGGTGCAGACGGGGGAGAGTTTTTGATTGCCCTCTTCTAAAAACAAGACGCCTACATTGTAAGCCAGAAAGTCGCGAGTCATTTCAGAAAGGTCATTCCACCCTTCGAAGCAGTCTTGGTCATATTGAGCATATCGCTCGCGATATTTGATGAAGTGATTGACGAGATCCTGCTCCTTCACCTCTACCTTCGTTCCGTTGGTCTTTTCGTCAAATGCCTTACCTGAGCTGTCAATAGGAAGTGCTCTAAATGAGTCCAGGCAGTGTGGGTGAAACTGACCAACCGATGGCTCTGTCGCGAGAGGCTGAGCGACCTCACTATCCTCCGCTTTTACTGAAGCGGATGTAATGAATAGAAGCAACAGAGCGAATATTGCATGTCTATTCATGCATCGCTCCTTTAGCTTTAATCAATTACAGATCGGAGCGCCTGCGACTGGCGACTTAGGAGCAGTTGAAATTCCATCGAGACCTTGTGGCTTGTAGAATCCAGCGCAAGCGCCTCCTCCCAAAATGGCCTCCTTTCCACCGGTCGGCATGGAGGAACTCGGTGGTGGGAAGTATGCATTGCCTGATGGTGGTGCGGCCTCGAGTCCGGGATTTGCTATCGAGCCAGTGGTTTGTGGAGGCTCAAAGCTGGGAGATTGCGGCACTGAGTAGCCATAGCCTGGGTAGTAATTTGAGGCTTGTGGGTAGGATCCTGGATAATAGGATGCCTGCTGGCCGTAAGGAGAGCTATAATTTGGATAGCTGCTGCGGTACTGTTGTTGGTTATTCGACTGTAATCCACCCAATGAATTGGCAGCTAATTGAAGTCCACTTGCTATTTCGGATGTCTGACAGCCAGCCAGACCTAAGCTCAAGACGAGAATGAAGCTGCGCATGTTAAATCCTCCAAGTGGGAAACATGTATCGGTGGCTTCACACAACTAACTTAGAGCATGCTTCAAAATAGGCGTAAGCCGCAACATACTGGGACAGGGAGCCAGGACGCTATACGAGATTTATGTCTGCTATGGATGCTGGATTCTCAAGCGAGGTCTTAGTATTAGTCCTACTTTTTTAACCATGTATCAACCGACTCTTACTTTGCTTCCGGGGTTATTAATGGGTACGCCAATTTGCTTGCTCAACCGGAATTGAATTTATGCTTCAGTATCTCCATCCCGTGTGAATGCGGTGCTCTCAGCCCGTCGGGCGATCTGCGGTGGTGTCCCGCTTCTTCCACCTGGCGATGGTCTTGGGATTGATGCCATGGCGCTCGGCCAGGGCTCTCAGGCTCGCTTGACCATTTTGTATTGCTCCACGGACTGGATCGAACGTTGTGGCGCTGCCGTGGAGAACCTGGCCCATGGCGCATCCCTCTACTCCTGCGGCAAGAATGCACCATCAAACCCCGGGGTCAAACATCTAGATCTCTCCATAGATCCGCCTGATCAGGATTTCAGCAACCCTTCATGGTAGGTGACTCACGGCTCGCCTCTATTAGCGGGTGCACCACCAGCCATTCATTTTCGCGAGTTGCGGTGCACTGGCGCAGCACCTCGGCCCCTATCCTGGATAGTAGGCACAGTTCGGGGTTGGTTAGTGAGCCGAATAAACCGAGCAGGAAACGTCGGTTCTCGCGCGTCGGCGGCTGCTGCGGTAGCACGGGCACCCTGTCGCTTGTCCGGCGCCGGATCTCCTCCCGCTTGTGCGGCCTTCAGAGCGGCGCGGGCGCATTCCCGGGCAGTGGCTAAGGTGAAGGCAGGGTATGGGCCAAGCGTCAGCATGCGGGTCTGTCCGTTGCAGCGATAGCGTACTGCCCATGACCGTGCGCCGCTCGGCTGAATGGTAAGGTAGAGGCCCCGCAGCAGCCAATCGGGGACCTCCAGCCGCTTGGCGGGATTGGTCTTGAGTTCATCGAGGCTTTGCGCCGTGAGAGGGCGGGCCATGCCGTCTGATGCTCTCGCTGGGGTAACATGGGGGTAACGCAAACGGGCTGTTAAGCCCTGTTATCCAACGTGCCGACCTTGCCCTAACATCGGGCTTAACGCACGGAGGCAAAAGGCTTTTTCAGCGTTGATATGGTAGGGGATGATCGGCGTTGTTAAGGCTGTTTACCAGATTGTGGATCTGGGGGTCCCCCGTTCGAGCCGGGGCGGCTGTACCACTTACATTTCAAAGACTTAGCCCCCGCAGGTTCGAGGCTTTCATCCCCGAAGAGTGAATTGGGACGCGGGGTGCGGCGGATGCCTTCGAAGATCCACAACATCTGTTTGTCAGCCGCCGCCGGCAAAGGCTCGATCGAGCGTTAAACCTTCACCTTGACGGGGTGTCTCTCGACGTCATTGCATCACTCCATGCGATGCCTATTAGCGCTTGAGCCCTTTCCGGGTGGAGGGGGGCTCGTCCTGATTGAAGGGAATCCATGCTGAATCGCCTTTCGCGAGCATGACTGGGCCATGGGCGCCGGACCGGCGATCCCGCCGCAGCGGCATGAGGTGCCGGTCTCTTGTCCCAGACTGGATCGACAACAACCGCCATGTCGTCGAGCGCCTCTGGGTCAGGCTTGAAGAGTGGCGGGCCGTTGCCACTTGCTACGAGAAGACCGCCACCTCGTTCACTTGTACTCCCCGTCTCGCCGCTCTCGATTGGATCAAGCGTTAACAAAACCTAGCGCTGAACCACTAGCGATGCATATTGATTGAATTTTTGGCACATAATTCTCAAGCAATTCCCAAAATAACGCCAAACTTTACTATTGACTACTGAGAGAATCCATCTGAGTTGGAATAGGCACACCTGTAGCCTCGGGTATTCATTGCGGCTGACCTGCGCGGCTCCATTTATGCATCATTGGCAGCGCAGACAAGGTATATCGGGGGCATAAGTAGTACTGATCTACTACTAAAACCGAAGAGGCGCCTACAATCAGGAACCCGCGCGCAAAGAAGTTCGGTTTCTTGTTGTGTATCGACTAGTCGCGGCGTTCAGGTTCTGCCCATTTGCAATGGGAGGTTGTCATGCTGGCGCTCTCGAAGAGGCTTCTGACAGTAATCGCATTCGCCTATGTTGCAGTGTTCTATGCTCCGGCCATTCCGGCGCAGCCCTCCGGCAACGTACAACAGCCACCACTCTCATCCCAGACTCGTCCAGAGCTTCTCGCGGCGCCGTTGCGCAAACCAAGTAGTCTGCGACCCATTCGCGAGGAAGCGGTGTCAACGGATGTTACTGATGCCGGCACCGACGGCGATGTACAAGCGGTCAGCGGCCAGCTCTATTTCAGCATTGGTGGCAACCTGCATTATTGCAGCGGGGTGTTCGTAACTAAATCTGTCATTCTCACAGCCGCTCATTGTGTGCAAGAGAACGGCAAGACTAACTACTATCAGATCGAGAAATTTGTCAGGGAGGGAAACAACAGCCATTTCATCAAGAAGGATGCCAGCAATAAAGATTGCATCAGGGTTCCCGTCGAGTGGTCAACCCAAACTGATGCGTACCTCAGGATAGACTATGATTACGCCTTTCTCAGAGTCGCCAATTCCGACGAGCTCAATGCTGATCCGAAGGTTATTCTCGTGGACGCGCATGTCGGCAAGAATTCAATCAAGGCGTATGGGTATCCTGCATCGGCAAATCAGGACTTGACCGCGATCGCGGAGAACGTGAACCCGGATTTGCTGCACCCCAATCTTCTGGCCGTCGATACCACCAGCCTTGGTTTTACTGAAGGAACAAGCGGCGGTCCCTGGGTGTGGAAGCATAATGCAGGAGGCACAGGCAACACAGGCGGTGGCGGACAACAGCTTAAGATCGTTTCCGTCAATTCGTCGTACGCTATTCCGGTCAATGATAAGTCGAAGATCTGGATCTACGGCCCTAATTTCAAGCGCCCCCAAAAGTCGAACACCGAGCCGACGGCGTACGATCTGCGTCAGAATGCGGAGAACTGCCAATGAGCCAGTCAACGGAGGGTAAGATGACACTCAATCCTGCCAGTCTGGCCAGCGCAACGGACCACCCGTTTGCATCCCGCCGTGACGTTCTGGCTGCGGCCACCGCGCTGCTCGCCGCCGCTGCAACGGGCTCATCCGCCGAGGCCGCCACGGGCGCTGAGGGTTATTTCCTCGTGTTCGAAAAATCCGGCGGTTCCTATAATCCGAACGATCCCGAGGCCAGGGTCTTCTTCATTCCATCCTCGTGGCTTGAAATGTTCGAGGTCACCGACTTCTATAAAACCAACTACCCAACCACTGGCCCTAACAGTTGGCTGAAAGTTCTGGAGAAGATTAGCAAACCGCCATCACCTGGCGGGGGAGCGCCTGGAAAGAAACACAAGTTTCACGCCCTGTACGCGGATACGACGGAACCCGCCATGGACATCCCATTCCCGAACCGCACCGTCATTCCAGCCACACCACCGGGCGCCGGTCAGACCTACCTCGCGGCGATGCTTGCCCCAATGAACCTGCAGCCGTAAATGCCGTACCCCATCGATGGAAGCCTGCTGCAGAACATCTGGAGCAAGGATCATCGTTCGCCCAAGCTCGCGTCGCACCGGATTTGCAGGCCCGAGGAGACCTTCGCGCGCATCGAGCCGCTCCTTCCGATGGCCGGTATCACGCGGATTGCCGACGTGACGGGGCTGGATCGCCTCAACATTCCCGTCGCCGTCGTAACGCGGCCCAATTCCCGAGGGTTCTCGGTCTCTCAGGGGAAGGGCCTTGATTTCACAGGTGCGAAAGTCTCTGGGGCAATGGAGGGACTCGAGAGCTTCCATGCCGAGCGCATTGACCGGCCTCTCTACTTCCTGCGCTGGAGCGAGCTTGCCGGAGCCGACCGCGTCGTCGATCTCGATCGGCTGCCCCGGCTGCGCAACAGCCTATTCCATGCCGACAAGCGCATCCCCTGGATCTCGGCGACCGATCTTCTGAGTGGTCGCGAGCGGCTCGTCCCCTTTGAACTCATCCACACTGACTTTTCGTTACCGGCATTGCCCGGCACCGGATGTTTCCCCCGAAGTTCGAACGGCTTGGCATCCGGCAACAGCTTCAGCGAAGCCGCTGTCCACGGCTTATGTGAACTCATCGAGCGGGATGCTTATGCGCTTTACCTGTGGCACCCCGAACGGGGCGTGCGCGTCGACATCTCTACCGTCTCGGACTCTGTGCTCGGCTCCCTCGTCGAGCGAGTCGCGAAGGCGGGCTGCTCCCTCATCGTGAGGGATATCACCTCCGATATCGGCGTTCCGGTATTTTGGGCGACGATCACAGGTGGTGACTCCGCGGTGACGGCCGCACCCGCAGGCGGGCTCGGTTGCCACCCCGACCGAGTCTGGGCTTGTGTTCGTGCCATCACAGAAGCCGCGCAGTCGCGGGCCACGCGCCTCTCGGGCGCTCGCGACGACCTCACGCGTCGTTGGTTTCAGCCCATGAATACGTCGCTCGCCTCGGTGCCGGAGCACGATGTAGGGGCTCTTCAGACTGGACAGAGCTTTTGCGGCGAGACCATTGAGGATGATCTGCGCTGGTTGCTCGACCGGCTGAACGCGAAAGGCTTCGACAGCGTTCTTGCCGTCGATCTGAGCCGCCCAGAGTTCGGCCTGCCGGTATTGAGGCTCGTGGTGCCTGGCCTCGAGCATCCTGGCGATGATGCGATACCTGGACCGAGGGCATTCGTATATGACGTTTGACCGTCCCGTGCTCTTTCTTGGGCCCGCGCTCCGCGCGGAGCGGGCACAGGCTATTCTGCCCGTCGAGATTAGGCCCCCAGCCGCTCGTGGCGATATATACCGGGCTGCCTTGGAGGAGCCGCGTGCGATCCTCCTCGTCGACGGAGCTTTCGAGGATGTACCTGCGGTGTTTCACAAAGAGATCCTGTGGGCGCTCAAGCAGGGCATTCATGTCTTCGGCGCCGCCAGCATGGGCGCGCTTCGTGCGGCCGAACTTCATCGCTTTGGAATGGTCGGGATCGGCGAGGTATTTGAAGCCTATAGGGACGGACGCCTGCAGCGTGATGATGCCGTCGCCTTGCTGCACGGACCGGCAGAACTTGGTTGGCCGCAGCTGACTCGCTCGCTCGTGGATATCCACGCAACCCTCGCCGCAGCCGAGAGCAGTGATATCATCGAACCTGACGATACCCAGGCCCTCGCACAATCGGCGGCGACCCTGTTCTGGCGCGAGAGAACCTATGCTGCCGTGGTCGGGCAGGCCTTGGCCGATGATTGGAGAGGAGAACGCTCCGATGCTTTTCTTGCATGGGTTGAACATCATGAGGTTTTTCAGAAGGAGCGGGATTGCCTCGCTCTCCTCGAGCACGTCTCAATGAACTGGCAGGCTCTGGAAGAGCCGTTTCAGCCGGAGTTCCGCTTCGAGCACACGGAGGCCTGGCAGGTTCTGCAGGCAGAGGTAGAACAGGCCGAGCCCTTGGCCTCGGAGCCGGGGATCTTAGCGGCGCTCCAGCAGCACAGCGCCCACGAGGCTATCGAGGCGCAGGCGCTTCTCTCGTTGTTGGCCGAGGAATTTCTGCGCGAGGCAGATGGACCGGACGATCCGCTGGCGTTCTCAAAAGCGGCAGCTGTGTTCCGCAGCCGTCACGGGCTGACCAGCGCCGACAATGTGGCGCGCTGGATGACCGAAACCGGGCTCTCCCACGCAGATTATACTGCGCTCGTCCGCAATACTGGAAACATCGACGTGCTACAGTGCCGCTTCGCTCCACGTCTCTCCGCCACGATGCTGCGCATCGCTCGCGCGCGGGGGCTGCTGGACCCTGCCGAAGGCCTGAGTACGCAGAACGGTGAAGCAAATCGTTCCGCGCAGCGATAGAAGCCAGGACGAGCACGTCCTGAGAGCACTCGCTCGAGGCGCAGAGCAACGTTACAAACCTGCCTTGCGCAGCCCCTCCACGAAGTGCATGGTGTCGGACTCGAGCCGATCTGGCTGGACGGCGGCCCACCGCTCGACGCTGAACGTTGGGTGGGCCTCGAGGATTTTCGCAGCCTCGCGCTGCGCTTCCACAAGCCGGCCGAGTTGGGCATAGCTCGCTGCTAAGATCCGACGCCCCTCGGTTGGGTTCTGCATACTATTGATCGTATGCACGGCGTCCTCATAGCGGCCGAGTTTGTAGAAGGCGCCGCCTAGGTGCCAGAGATACTGGTCAGGATAAAAGGGGTTGAGCCGCTTGGCCTTGTCGAGCAGCGCAACAGCCTCGGCGGCCTCGCCCGAGTGAGCCAATGCATCAGCCATGTCGGACATAAGATCAGCGTCATTCGGGTTGAGGACTAGTGCCCGACGGTACGCGCTTAATGCTGCATCGTGCTCCTTGCGATAAAGATGTGCAAATCCTAGCTCTCCAAAGCCACGTGCATCTGTGGGATCGACCTCGATAGCCGATTGCGCAAGATTGAGCGCGGTATCCAGGGCCTTGTCTCGCATTTCAGTCCAGCTGTACCGCCAATCGATGTTGAGCGTGCGCGACTTCGCGGCCATTGCCCTAGCATAGTGGGGATCGACTCTGAGCGCGCTCTCATAGAGCAGCCGAGCCCGGCGGTTCTCGTCCCGGGTATAGTGGAAAATGTGCTGCTGGCCTTGGAGGACGAGGCTGTAAGCTCTCAGGTCGGAAGGGCCAACTTGCTGCAGCCGCTCCCATTCCGAGACATGAATGCTCACTGCCGTCGCAGAGACGATGATCTGAGTAATTTCCTCTTGAAGCTCGAGGATATTATCGAATTCGCGGTTGTACTGCTCGCCCCAGATGGTCCTGTCCCTCTCAGCATCGATGAGCTGGATACCAATCCGGACGCGCTTGCCTGCTATGCGCACGGTGCCCGCAACCACGTATCGCACGCCAAGCTCCCGTGCCGCATGCAGCGGCGTCTCCGAAGCTCCCCCAACCACATAGGCCGAGTTGCGAGAAATCACGAAGAAGTCGTGGAAGCGCGAGAGACTCGTGGTGATGTCGTCGGTGAATCCATCAGCGAGCCAGTGCCATGCCGGATCGCTGCCCTGAAACCGGAATGGTAGGACGACGACTGATGCTTCCGGGACAAGCGGGCGGTTCGGCTGCTCCGGCGTTGCCGCTCGTCTGAGGCCAGTCGTCATCGCTGCGGCAGTCGCGTCCTCCTGGACTTGGAAAATGTCGACGGGCTCGCGGACGTTCTTGAGGCGCTGAGCCCCAAGATAGGAGTAGCCGAAGGCGAGCTTGTCACAGACCTGATCGTAAACTGCCGCGGAGATGCAGACCTGCCCTGGTCGCGCGTAAGTCTCAATGCGGGCGGCAATATTCACGCTATCGCCGCCGACCTGTCCGTCGTCGAATAGAATCTCGCCGAGATTGATGCCGATCCGGAAGAGGATCTGCCGCTCCTCCGGGATCCCCTCGTTGAGCATTCGCATCTGCTTTTGAATCTTCATTGCGCAGCCCACGGCCGCCATCGCGCTACCGAATAGAAGGAAGAGCCCATCACCGCTGACCTGCTGGACCTCTCCATCGCACTCATGCGCGAGTTGCTTGAAGATCTGAAGTCGCTCCTTGACGGCATGCCAAGTGCCGATTTCGTCGTCGCCCATGAGCCGAGTGTAATCGACGATGTCAGCAAACAGCATCACACCTAGTCGGCGATGCGGAGCAACCTGATCTACATCCGACATAATGACAACTCATGGGCGAGTCGGGAGCATGCGAAGCCGAATTCTGCAGCGACCTTCACTCAATTTACCAAAAATCAAGCTAACGGAGCAAGGAGTGAGTGAACGCTATACTGATTTGTTCAAGTCATCGGCAAAGAGAAGCCGGTGAGAGTTCTGTGATACCCTCATGCTTGGCTGATTTCTCACACGTTATTCTACATCCGAACGAACATATTTGCCATAGTGACATGCCAACCGCCAACAGTCGGGCTGTTGAACGAACTAGAGCATTCTGGTCTGGCGCTGCTAGCAAAGCACCGAGAGGTCTATTGGGGGTTCTTGACACCAATCCGTACAGCCGCGCGCGCCAACGTCTCAGCCTTGGCGATTTGCGGATCGCCGCCAAGCTGAACCTTCGCTAGGATCCCGCGCGTGCCCGCGGGCCTTGTCCGCGCTTAAGACCTCGACGGTGCCGATGCTCACCCGCAGGAGGGTGCCGAACGCGGGGGACCCGATCCGGTCAATCGCAGTCGTCGTAATGCCAGTTGGCTCCTACGGCACGGTATGGCGGCGCTTCCAGCCGCCCGGTCTCCAGGAAGCCGCTCAACAGCCGCTGGAGCGAAACAAGAGAGGATGCTGCCGGTCTCGCGCTCAGGCGCAGCAACTGGGTCATGGCGAACCCTCCATCGATGATCTCCCCAGCCGCATGAGCCTCTACCCGGACGCGCAAACCCGCAACCAAGTCATATGGGTTACCTCTGGCGATAGGCTGGTGCGGGCCTCTCACCCTGCGCCCGGTTGGATCGGGGAGCATCGATGGACGGCTTGGGGCGGGCGGGCAAGGCGAGCCGGCCCAGTGGATCAGACCACGGCGTTTCCCTGCGCAGCATCTCGAATTCCGGCTCCTTCTGTGGCAGAATGAGCCTTCAGGAACAGGAGACGACAATGGATAAGGTCGCAATCGCCTTAGCTATCTCCTTGCTGGCGGCCGGCGCTGAGGCCCAAACGCGTCCTTCGACCGTGAACATGCCATGTGGTGCCAGCCGCCAATTGGTTTTCACGAGAGGCGCCATCGTGCTCGGAACCGGGGGAATGACCTATGACCGGTTCGTTCGCGACGCTACGTTCTGCGACGTGACGGAATATGCCCAGTCGGCCTATGTTCCAAGCATAGAGACGCCCATCTGCTTCGTTGGATATCGATGCAAACAGGGTCCCCGCGATTTGTGGGACGATTGACGGGCATCATTCCGCACGTGCCGTTCGAATCGAGTCAGTCCGCCAAGGTCAACCCTTGAACCCAGCCGGGGAGTTGCGGCTGGGTCCCAGGCGGCTCTCGGGCTGCCGGGGCTGTTGACGGCTCCTCCACTCACGGACCAGAGAGTGCTCCTGATTTCAATGGCCCAACTCTCTCACCAAAGTCGGGGTTATCGCCCTTACAGAATGTGAAATAGGAGGGTGGCGCGCAGGAGATCACGGTGGCAGCCGGGCCTGTCGACCGAGAAGGGACATGGCCAGAGGCTCATGATGGAAACGGGACAGGCGGCTTCCGAGGCGCGTGGGACGCGGATCGGTGTTCTCTACGCGTTGGCCGCATTCTTCATGTGGGGCTTGGCCGTTCCCCTACATTTCAAGCTTATCTCGGCTGTTCCCGCTCTTCAGATTCTCGCCCACCGCATCGTCTGGGCAAGCCTGTTCGCCCTTGGTCTGATCCTCGCTGGCCGGCAATGGCGCAAGCTTGTCGAGGCGCTGACCTCCGGCAGCCGGTTGCTGCTCCTGAGCCTTTCGGCCGGCCTGATCGCCATCAACTGGCTCATCTATATCTGGGCCGTCAATGCCGGGCATCTCGTTCAGACGAGCCTCGGATACTTCATCAACCCGCTCCTGAACGTGGTGCTCGGCGTTCTCTTCCTGCGGGAGAAACTCAATCCGACGCAGATCGGCGCCTGCCTGATCGCCGCCGTGGGCGTGCTCGTCCTTGCCGTCTCGTCGGGCGAGATGCCGTGGGTCGCGCTGGTTCTGGCCTTCAGCTTCGGCTGCTACGGCCTTGTCAGAAAGATCGTGCCGGTGGCGCCTCTCATCGGCTTTTGCGTCGAGTCCCTTCTGCTCACTCCTCTGGCCTTGGGCTACCTGGTCTGGGTTGCCGTGAACGGTGAATCCGCCGCCTTTCGGGGCGATCTGGTTCTGGACTCGCTGCTCGTCCTGACGGGACTGAGCACGGCCTTGCCGCTCATTTGGTTTGCCGCGGGCGCGCAGCGGTTGAAGCTCTCCACCATCGGCCTGCTGCAGTACCTGGCGCCTTCGGGCCAGCTCGCACTCGGGGTTCTCGCCTTTGGCGAGGCGTTCGGATGGATCGATGCCTTTGCGTTCGGATTGATCTGGATTGCTCTTGCGCTTTACACCGTCAGTGCCCTCAGGTCGGCGCCGCACGTGTCGGATCCGACGGTTCCACCCGACGGAACAGCCCCTCAATCCGGGAAAGAGGCGCTTTGACGGCCGGATGGACTTTTTGACGGCTTGGCCCGATGCTGTGCCTAACCGTGGCAGGGCCTGCGCGATGCGCCTCGAGGCAGGTCCAGAAGAGGGTGCTTGTCTGCGATGCGTGGGTGCTCCTGCATCAGAGTGCTGATCGCCATGGTCTATGGCGCGGTTCTCCTGTTCCTGGGTTCACTCGGAGCCGAGGCACAGCCTCAACCGGCCCCCAATCCTCCACCGCAGGTTCAGCAGATGCTGCAGCTCCTGCAGGATCCCGCCGTTCAGACGTGGATCAATGAGCAGAAGAGGCCTCCCGTCGCCGCTGAGGCTCCCGCAGCCGAGCCGACGGTGTCCGAAATCATGATGCAGCGGATCACGGGACTGCGTGGTCGCCTGGCCGCCCTGGCCGCCGCCGTGCCGCGGCTGCCGGACGAGTTCCGGACGGCCTCCGGTCGCCTTCTCGAAGAACTCCAGGGGCGACGGCCCCTGTCCGTCCTCGTTCTCATTCTGGGGTTTCTCGCCCTGGGAGCAGGGGCCGAACGGCTCTTCCGCGCGGCGACCGGACCATCTCGACGGCGGATCGTCAGCCGTCCGGCGACCACCACCGCCGAACGCCTGCACGCGATCGTCTTGCGCTTCGCGTTCAATCTGGCCGATCTTGCGATCTTTGCCGCCGGGAGCATCGGGGCGTTCCTGGCCCTCGACTGGCCTCCGCTCCTCCGCCAGGTCGTGGTCGCCTATCTTGTCGCCGCCGTGGTCCTGCGGCTGGCTTTGATTGCGAGCCGCTTCCTTCTCGCGCCGAATCATGCCGGACCGGAGCATGCCGAGCAGTTTCGCCTGATCCCGTTGGATGCGGTGACAGCGCGGTTCTGGCACCGGCGCGTTGCCCTGTTCGTCGGCTGGTTCGCCTTCGGATGGGCGAGCGTCGACGCGCTCCGGATCCTGGGCTTCACGCCGGACGCGCGGGCCGTCATGGCCTATGCCCTCGGGCTCGGGCTCCTGGTCATCGCCATCAACGTGGTCTGGACCCGCCCCAGGCCGGCCTTCAGCAGCGCCCCGGAGGCGGGTGCGCCGAGACGGCTGCCCCGCGCACTCGCAGCCAGCCTGCTGTCCTTGTATTTCGTGCTTGTCTGGGGCTTGTGGGTGGCGGGCCTCATGGGGTTCTTCTGGCTGGCCGTCATCGCCCTGCTGCTGCCGCTTGCCATCTCCCTGACCGAGAAGGCCAGCCGCCATGCCCTGCGCCCGCACGAGGGGGTGGAGGCCGCCACGCAAACGGGACTCATGGCGGTCTATCTGGACCGCGGAATCCGGGCGCTGCTCATCGCCGGCGCCGTGCTGTTGCTCGCCGACGCCTGGCATATCGATCTGGTCGAGATGACCAGTCGCGATACGCTGCTCACCCGCCTCGTCCGCGGAGCCTTGAGCGCCGTCGTCATTCTGCTCGTCGCGGATCTTGTCTGGCAGGTGACGAAGACTTTGATCGACAAGCGCCTCGCCCGCGCGCAGGCTCAGCCATCCGCAGACAACGAAATCGCTTCGCGCGAGGCGCGCCTGCGAACGCTTCTGCCGATCTTTCGCAACGTGATCTTCGCGGTTCTCGCCGTCGTCGCCATCCTGATGGTTCTCTCCGCCCTGGGCGTGGAAATCGGTCCGCTGATCGCAGGCGCGGGCATTGCGGGCGTCGCCGTCGGGTTCGGCGCACAGACGCTGGTCAAGGACGTGATCAGCGGCGTGTTCTACCTTCTCGACGATGCGTTCCGGGTGGGGGAGTACATCCAGAGCGGCAGCTACAAGGGCACGGTCGAGTCCTTTTCCCTGCGCTCGGTCAAGCTGCGCCACCATCGCGGGCCGGTCTATACCGTGCCGTTCGGCGTACTCGGGGCGGTCGAGAACATGAGCCGCGACTGGGTGATCGACAAGTTCCAGATCAACGTCCCCTACGACACGGATCTGGAAAAGGCACGCAAGCTCATCAAGAAGATCGGCCAGGATATGGGGGCCGATCCCGAATATGCTCCCAACATCATCGAGCCTCTGAAGATGCAGGGGGTCGAGCAGTTCGGAGATTTCGCCATCCAGATCCGGTGCAAGATGACGACGCGTCCGGGCGAGCAGTTCGTGATCCGCCGCAAAGCCTTTGCCCGCATCAAGCAGGCCTTCGACGAGAATGGAATCAAGTTCGCCTTCCCGACGGTTCAGGTGGCAGGCGGGGAGACGGCGCCCGCTGTGGCCCAGGAGGGACTTCAACTCGTCAAGCCCGCAGGTGCTGCGGAGTAAACCTGCCGAGAGCGCCTTGAGGCTAGAGCATCCGACGGACCCAGAGAGCCGCGTCAGCGAAAAGTGGATCCGGTTTTCGCTACGCGGCCCTTCGGGTCCGTTTTGATCGATGCTCTCATTCAAGAAGAATGCATCGAATGGGTCCCAAAAGTGAAAGTCCACTTTTGGGTCCGATGCTTTAAGCGCGCAAAGAAAAGCCCTGGAGAGAATTCCTCCTCTCCAGGGCAGGATTCGCCCACTGCGTGCAGAATCGGCTCACTTCAGCATGGACGCGACATTGTCCTTCGTCACGCGGTCGATGCCGGCATAGATGATGTCCTGAACCTTCTCGCCCTTCTTCAGCTGCAGGAGGATGTCCATGGCCTTCTCGCCCATCTCGTACGGACGCTGACCCACCAGCGCGTTGGCATAGCCGTCGCGCAGCAGCTCGAGCTGGACCTTCAGGGTGTCCGCCACCACGAGCGAGAACTTGCCCTGATTCATGGCTTCCTTGTTCTTGTTCACGAAGCTCTTGTAGGCCTCGGGGACGAACATCGGCCAGCCGCCCACCGGCACGATGGCGGCGAGATCCGGATTAGCGGTCTTGAGGTCCTGCATCTGCTGGACGGCGAGCGCAAGGTCGTCATTGCAGTAGGTGGGAGAGCCGGAAACCTCCGTCCACTTGGATCCCTTCAGGGCGTCACGCACGCCTTCCACCCGCTCTTTCAGGTTGGCGGCTGCCGGACCACCGGACACCATGGCGTATTTGCCGCCTTCCGGGCGCAGCTTCAGGAGTTCCTCCCCGAGAGCGCGACCCATGGCGCGGTTGTCCGTGCCGACATGCGCCTGGCGGGCGGAATTGGGCGCGTCGGCATCGAACGTGATGACCGGAATGCCGGCATCGCGCGCAGACTTGATGACGCGCACCGCCGCTGCGGCATCTGACACCGAGATGGCGATCCCGTCGACCTTCTGGCTGATCAGATCCTGAATGATCTGAGCCTGGCTCGCCGGCTCATGCTCGACGGGACCCTTGTAGATGCATTCAACGTTCCCGAGCTCCTTCGCGCGCTTCATGCATCCGTCGCGGGAAAGGTCGAAGTAGGGGTTGTTCATCGCCTTGGGCACGATGGCGAACTTGTAGGTCTGCTGCGCCATGGCCGGCGCTGTGAGCGCCGCGGCGGCGACCGCGGCAAGGATCAGGCGTTTCATCATGTCTTCCTCCTGGTTGATTGTCCGCCCCATTCCTGGGGTCTGGTGACCGGCTTCTCGCGACCGGCTTCTAGCATCCGCTTCGAGGCAGGCCGTGCTGCCTCCGATAACGGGATCTCACGTCGTCATCCGCAGGGTCCGCAGGCGGTCGACCAAGACCGCCAGGATGATGATCCCGCCCACGAGCACGATCTGCCAATACGCATTGATGCCCGCGAGCACGAGTCCATTGCGGATGACCTCGATGAGAAGGGCGCCGATGACCGCTCCCGCCGGGCCGCCGATGCCGCCATTGAGGTTCGCGCCGCCGATGACCGCCGCCGCGATGATCGTCAGTTCGTAGCCCGTCGCCAGATTGGCCGGAGCGGAGCCAAGCCATCCCACCATCAGGATTCCGGCAAATCCTGCGGACAGCGCGGACAGCACATAGACGGCGATTTTCACCCGCTCGACCGCGATGCCGGTCAGCGCCGCGGCCTTCTCGTTGCCGCCCAGTGCAAAGACGTGCCGCCCGAAGGCCGTATGATGAAGAACGACGCCGATGATCACCGCGAGGACGAGGAGATAGATGATGGCGACCGGAACGCCCGCGATGTTGCCGTCGGTGATGTCGTAGAAGAGATTCACGTCCGGTCCTGTCGGAGCCTGCCCGCGCCCCTCCGTGACCGCATAGGCGAGACCGCGAACGATCGAGAGCATCCCGAGGGTCGTCACGAAGGGCGAGAGCCCGACGCGGGCGATGAGCAGCCCGTTCGCCAGACCGATCAGCAGCGCGACGCCAAGGCCGGCGGCGAGTGAGACCAGCATGCCGGCCAGTGGAACGCTGTCGAGCACCGTGCCGCTCACCGCCTGCATGACGATGGCGCAGGTGATCGCCGACAGGGCCATGGTGGAGCCGACCGACAGATCGATGCCGCCCGTGACGATGACGAGGGTGACTCCGAGCGTCACGATGCCGACGAAGGAGAAGTTTTTGGCCACGTTGGCCAGGTTGCCCGGGCTGAGAAACGCTGAGCTCAGGAACGACATCACGATCATGATGACCACGAGGGCCGCCGCCACATAAGCGGTCTGGCTCGCGAAGAAGCCGCGCCGCCACCAGCGGGCCCGGCCCACATTCGAGAAGTCGCTGGTGTCGGAGTTGGTGGCCGGAGAGAGTTCGCTCATCACGCCGCTTCCTTCGCGCCGGTGATCAGCGCGGTGACTTCCTCGGGACTCGACTGGCTGATCGGCTTGTCCGCCACCTTGGTCCCGCGCCGCATGACGACCACCCGTTCGCAGACCGAGAACACGTCCGGCATGCGGTGCGAGATCAGGATCACGGCAATGCCCGCATCCTTCAGCCGGCGGATGAGATCGAGAACCTCGGCCACCTGGCGAACCGAGATCGCCGCGGTCGGCTCGTCCATGAGGATCAGCTTGGCTTTGGCGAGCCTCGTACGGGCGATGGCGACCGCCTGCCTCTGCCCGCCCGACATGGCGCGAACCACATCGTCCGGACGCGTCTCTGATTTGAGCTCACGGAACAGCTCCGCCGTCCGCTGGTTCATGGTCGCGTGGTCGAGAAACGAAAACGGCCCGACCTTGCGTTTCAACTCGCGCCCGAGAAACACGTTCGCGGCCGCCGTCAGGTTGTCCGCGAGGGCGAGGTCCTGATAGACCACCTCGATGCCGACCGAGCGGGCGTCGATCGGCCTGGTGAAATGAACCTCCTGATCCTCGAACAGGACTCTGCCGTGGGAGGGCGGGAAGTTGCCCGCAATGATCTTCACCAGGGTCGACTTGCCGGCGCCGTTGTCGCCCATGAGGCCGACGACCTCTCCGGGCTTGATGGTGAGATTCACATGGGACAAAGCCCGAATGGCGCCGAATTCCTTTCCGACGTCTTGCAGGACGAGGAGTGACAAGAGCGTTCCTCCCTCAAACTTCAGGCGTTCGCCTGTGCGGCGTCTTCGCGCCATCGCTGATCTAAGCACGGGGGGCCGTGCGGTGTCATCTGCACCTTTGGTGAAAACGGTGCCGGATTGGTGGGGCTCTTCTGGCGCTCGGCATCATGCTGCCCTCTCGCTCTGGCTCTGGTCGAGCTTATAGAAGCGGGCCGCATTCATGCCGAACACCGCATCATGATGGCGGACCGGCACGAGATCATGGCACATGGCAAGCCATTCCTCGTAGGTTCCAGCGAGCCTGAGCACCGGCCAGTCGCTGCCCCAGATGAGGCGCTCCGGACCGAACAGTTCGAGGAGCGTGTCGACATAAGGTCTGATCGTCGACATGCCACGCCGCTCCGCGGCCTCCGTGAGAAGGCCCGAGAGCTTGCAGTGAACCTGGGGGAGGGCGGCCAGATCGGCTATCAGACCACGCCACGAATGGATCTCGCCCGTCGCAATGCGAGGTTTCGCTCCATGGTCGATCACGATCGGAAGATCCGGGTGTCGCTTGGCAAGCGCCGTCAGAGCTCTCAGATGCTGCGGCATCACCAGAGCATCGAACCGCAGGTCCGCCTTCTTCATGGCATCAATCGCGGGGTCGAGCTGCGGATCATCGATCCAATCGTCGTCCGCGATGTCCTGCAGCATCGGCCGCAGGCTCTTCAGCCGCGGATGAGCCGAGAGGCGCGCTACATGACGAGCAGCATCGGAACCCTTGAGATCGACCCAGCCCACGACGCCCAGGATGAAAGAATGCCGATCCGCCAGATCCAGCATGAAGTCGGTATCGTCCATCGTGGGAAGCGACTGAACCAGGACCGTGCCGCCGATGCCGCACGCCTTCAGGACCGGCTCAAGGTCCTGCGGCCCGAAATCACGGTGGATGTCAGCCAGTTCAGGCGGCGGCCACTGGCCCTCCCGGTTGCGCATCAGCCAGAAATGCTGGTGGGCGTCGATGCGCATGGCGCTCATTCGCCTTTGCCAGGGAGGGGGGCCGCTTCGTCGATCAGGCCGCGTTCGCGAAGGGCTGTCCAGAACTCGTCGGGGATCGTGGCCTCGAACCAAGCCACATTCGTCTGAAGCTGCTCGGCGTTGCGGGCTCCGGTCACGCAGGAGACGACGGATGGATGAGCCATAGGGAAGTGAAGGGCGGCCGCTGGGAGCGGTACGTCGAACTCGTCGCATACGGCCTTCAGGGCCTGGACCCGCTGCACCACATCCGCCGGAGCGTCCTTGTAGTCGAACTTATTGTTGCCCACGAGGATGCCCGAATTGAACGGGCCGGCAATGACGATCCCGGTTCCGACGCGAACGCACCTCTCCATCAGCGGGAGACTCATCTGCTCCAGGAGCGTGTAGCGGCCCGCGAGCATGACGATGTCGAGATCCGCTTCCTGCATGGCGTCCTGAACGACTTCCGCCTCGTTGACGCCGAGCCCGATGGCCGTGACGGAGCCGTCACGGCGGAGTTCCTGGAGCGCGCGGAACCCGCCGCCCGCGGTGAGCTGGCGCCAATAATGCTCATGCCGGTCGCCGTGGGTATAGGGGCCGATGTCGTGAATGTAGAGGATGTCGATCTCGACGACGCCGAGGCGCTGCTGGCTGTGCTCGAAGGATTTCAGAATGGCGTCATAGCTGTAGTCGTAGGTCGGGCGGAACGGGAGAGGCCGCACCCAGCCATTCTCGTCGTCGCCGACGCTGTCGTCGGGCACCATCAGGCGCCCGGCTTTCGTGCTGACGACGTAGCTGCCCCTTTCGCGATCGCTCAGCAGAGCGCCCAGCCGGCGCTCGGCCCGCGTATAGCCGTAATAGGGAGCAGTATCGAAATAGCGAATGCCGGAATCCCACGCGGCCTCGGTTGCAGCCTGAGCGTCGGCAAAGCTGGTCGAGCTGTAGAGCCCTCCCATCGGCGCAGTTCCGAGACCGAGCGACGTCAGCGACAGGTCGCAGCGGGGCAGGGTGCGACGGTCGGAAGCCTTCATGGGAAACCCACGATCCGAGCGCAACCGGGATTCGCAACCCGTTGAGCGGTTCGGGACTTCACCAGCGTGCTGGTGCAATGGCGGAGAACGGCGCTTACGCCTCGCATGAATCCTCCCTCTGCAAAAGGGCTCTGTTCGCTGCAGAGCTCTCCGCCGGCCCTAATTGGTCAGGCCAGTCCGGTTGCACTAGGAATATGGCCGAGAGGAATATTTGGTCAAGTTAAAAGGTTTCGGCAGAAATGTGTCGCTTCGGCCTTGTTGCCAGGGTCCAGGGCGTGAACTATGGTCAGGCCAGTTCTGCCTTTCCCTCCCGCCCGGAGGGCTCCGCACCAATGTCGATCCCATCCAAGACCACTGAGCCGAGGCGCCTTTATCAGCAGATCGCCGAACAGATCCGCGGCCTGATCCAGGCCGGACATTTCCTGCCGGGAGCCCGCCTCCCTGCTGAACGGGATCTGGCCCATCATCTGGGCGTATCACGCCCTTCGCTCAGGGAGGCGCTCATCGCACTCGAGATCGACGGCCGCGTGGAAATCCGCTCGGGATCCGGCGTTTATGTCTGCGCACCTTTGGAACGTGTTGCCAGCATGATGGGCTCGATGGGCGAGAGTCCGTCGGAACTCATGCAGGCGCGAGCTGTCATTGAGGGGACGGTCGTGGCTCTCGCCTGTGCACGCATGACCCCTGAGGGGCTGGCGTCTCTCCAGGCAACGCTCGAGGCGATGCGGGCCGATATCGCCGATGGACGAGATCCGCTTGAGCAGGATCGCCAATTCCATCTTGCCATCGCGGGCCTGTGCGGCAATTCCGTTCTCATGCGCATCGTGCGCGGCCTGTTCGACGAGCGTCATAGCCCGATTTCCGCTCAACTCAGCGTACGATTCGACAGCCGGGAAGGCTGGCACACCGCGCTCCTGGAGCACGAAGCCATCTATGCGGCGCTGGAGGCCGCGGATCCCCTTCTGGCGGAGGCGACGATGCGGATGCATCTCGACGCTTCGAAGAAACGCTGGCTGGGGGACTGAAATGGAGAAAGCCGTTTCGGCCCGCGATCGCCGTCGCAAAAGAAGCGGCTTCGGTACGGACCGAAGCCGCTTCTGAAAGCCCGGGCAGCTTGCCTAGATGACGGTGAAGTCGGCTGCCGAGAGTTTGGCGAGGTTTTCGATGACCGCGAACTTCACCGCAGCCGTCGAACCCGTGCCGTCCGCGTCATAGGAGAGCGCGCCCGTCTTGTCGTCGTAGATGATGCGGTCGCTCGCATCCAACGCTTTCGTGCCGATGACGAAGCTGCTTGAGGCGAGTGCCCCGTACTTGAGCTTGCTGAACGCCGAGTCGTTGAGGCGGATCGTGTCATCGGCGACGTTGAAGTCGACGATCACATCCACATTGGCGCCGCCCGGCTTGGTGTCGAAGGTGAAGCTGTCCTTGCCGGCTCCGCCGATGAGGATGTCGCTGCCGTTCTTTGCCCAGATCTTGTCGTTGCCGCCTTTGCCGTCGATCACGTCGTTGCCGGACGTGCCTGTCAGGCTGTCGGCACCGCTCGTGCCGTTGATCGTCTTCGTCGTGGTGGGGCGCGGCGCAGGTGTCGGGGCGGGAGACTCGGTCGCATCGGCTACCTGGAGAGTTACGGTTCCGGTATCGGTATCGCCGTCGACGTCCCTGACCGTGTAGCTGAAGCTGTCCGAGCCATGGAAGTTGGCCTTCGGCGTGTAGACGAACGAGCCATCGGCACTCAGCTTCACGCTCCCACCCTGAGCCGTGGCGATGGTTCCGGCAAGTGCCGCCTTGCCGCCGTCCGCCGCCACGTCGTTGGCGAGCACGCCCTGAGCGGCGGAGACGGTTAGAGCCCTGTCCTCGGTTGCAGCGTACCTGTCACTCGTCGCGACGACCGAATGGTCACCCGCGTCAGGTGTGGGGGGGGGCGTCGGGGCCGGTTGCGTCGGCGAGGTGACGACCCCGTTGTGGTTGAAGCTCAGGGCATAGAACGAGGTCTGGCCATAACCTGAACCATTCGTCTCGTTCGCGCCGAGGTAAGCGCCGGCCTTGAAGTAGAACGTGTCGGACTGCCAAACGCTGTTGATCTTGCTGACCGACTTATAGACCTGGCCATCGGCGAAGACCGTCACCTCGAGATCGTCGCCCTTGGCGTTGATCGTGTAAGAGAAGCGCTCATCCAGGGATACGCTCGGCTGCTGGCCCGAAGCGTTCACGAAAAAGAACTTCGTCTCGGTGTTGCTGGAGCCCGCCTGATCGTTGGCGAAATAGAGCTTGCCATTCTCCCAATAGAGGCGGACGAGTTCATCATCCTGGCCATGGATTTGACCGACGACGATCTTGCCGCCCACACCGTCGCGGTTGGGAGCAGCATCGACCTCGAGGGTAGCGCTCATGAACCCGCCGGTTGTGAGGTTCCAGGCGGCCGTTGCGGTGCCGTTCATCTCGCGCAGCTCTGAGCGGGAATAGGACGATCCGCTGGTGGTCGCACCTTCGACGGGGGCCACAAAGGTCATCGCTCCGTCGGCGGCGGTGTAGAAATATTTGGAGTGCTGGTAGCCCGAGAGGTTCTTCACTTCCATGGCGGTGCCGATGAATCCGCCATTCGAGTCCACAGGAAGGGTGATTTTCCAATTAGACAGGTCAAAGTTGCCGCTCGGCGCGACAGAAGAGTTCAAAGCCATGATGTCTGCCCCAAAATTGAGCGAGCCCCTTTCGCGAGGCTTCTGAATAAGACTTGTGCAGTTCTCTTGAGAACTAGCGAGGATTATGCCGGAAGAAAACGCACGATACGTACAGGTGAAAATGAACGTGGATCTAGACGCTCACAATACTGCGGGCCGCGATGTTTATAGCTCGAAATCCGCTGCGAATGTTCTGCTGATCGAATAAGGCAACATCGTGGCATCTCAGGAAAATCTGAGTTCCCGAGTAAGGATTCTGTCCTCTTCGAAGATCAAGAGGGCGAAGAAGGAATAAAAGCCTGGTTCAAGCCGACGTACGTATTCGGTGAAAAGGGCAGGGTGCAGGAACGACAATGGAGGTTCCAGTCCGGCGCTTGTCGCCCGATCCCGACAAAGAAAGAGCGCCGGGTCGATTGGCGCTCTAGGGAGGCCGCCGTTGCGGCCAGAGGGAGGACCGTGCCAGCCAGGCACCTGAGAAGGCTGCGCCTGAAAGGTAAACGACTGGTTACGAAACGAACGCGACGGCTAATCTTTCAGGACATCCTCTGGCCGTTCAGCATCCCGCAAATCCGCGCTCTCGGCAGGCGCGTATCCGAATCGTTCGGTGAGCGCCCCGAATGAATCCTGCGTATCATGCCCCGTCTGCACGCCGTGGCAGACGGCAAAATACTCGATGACGGCGTTCTCCTCGGCACCGGAGGGCGAAGCCAAGTTGAGGAGAGCCACCTTCCATCGCCCCGTGTCGCCCTGCCAGATTGCGGACGGCTTTGTCTTCGAGCAGAAATAGTAACCCGTCGATGCCTCGCCGCCTGTCCTGGGACGGCGCCTGTCATAGCTGCCGTTCGGGTGATGGGAGGTCCATTCCCTGGAGATCACCTTGAACAGGCCGCCATTGCTGTTGGAGCCGACGATGTCGCGGCTCTCGATGCTGAACCAAGCACAATAGTCCATCCGGCACCGGCCCTGCATCAGTTCGGCCGAAAGGGCAGTCCCAGCGGCCGTGAGACCAGCGACGCAGATGGCGAGGGCGGCAGTCCAGGGAAATCTCATGGAACCCCATCGACAATGTCTTGGCCCGTCAATGTAAGACAAGCAGCCAGCCGACCAAAGCCACGGGAGCAATGATGCCGAGAACGAAGGAAACAGCATCGTGGGCCATAAAAACCTCCTGCCGATTTCCCTAACGTAATCTCTTGAAGCTCAGGCGGCGGTGCGCTTGAGCACGTGCTATGGAATGAGGGAGCGGATCAGGAACTCGAACCATCCGGCGTTTCGGGCTCAGGAGAGGTGCCGGAAGCCGTGCTATCCTCGACCGGTCTATCGTTCCGGGCCTTGCGCTTCTTGCCGAGCCATCTGAACAGCATCCAACCCAAGCCCGAGCTGAGCGCTGCGATCACCACGAGGCCGGAACTCGGATAGTCTCGGAAGTTGACGCGTTTCGTGCCGTTCAGCTCTTCCAGTTCGTCATCCGGCTGTTCATCTGTCTCGGGCATGAGAGAGGTCTCGAAGGGGTTATCTCCCATATATGTCTCATGACTTGCGTTTCCATCGCCTTCTTTTGGCAAATGCCAAACGGGGTCTAGCCCTGGAGGGGCCTGTCCGAGCGTACCAACAAAAACGCCCGGCTCTGTTGAGCCGGGCGGGGATGCGGATGCCAGAGCCAGACGGGCTCAGGCGGCCTTCACGCCGGAGAGGAAGGCCGTCACCTCCTGGCCCAGATCGTGAGAATGGCGTGCAAGCTCGCGTGCCGCGCCTAACACCTGACCGGCTGCCGTGCTCGTCTCGCCGGCGCCTTGGTTCACATCCGCGATACTGCCGGTCACGGCTTCCGTGCCCCGCGCCGCTTCCTGAACGTTGCGGGCGATCTCGGCGGTCGCGGCGCCCTGCTCCTCCATGGCAGCGGCGATCGAGGTCGAGATCTGGCTCATCTCGGTGATGGTGCGGGCGATCTCCTGGATCGCCGTTACCGTCTGGCCGGTCGCCTGCTGGACCGAGGCGATCTGCTGCGAGATCTCCTCGGTGGCCCGGGCGGTCTGCGTCGCCAGGTCCTTGACCTCGCTCGCCACCACGGCAAAGCCCTTGCCGGCCTCGCCGGCCCGGGCCGCCTCGATGGTGGCGTTGAGCGCCAGCAGGTTGGTCTGGCCTGCAATCGTGTTGATCAGCTGCACCACGTTGCCGATCTTCTCGGCCGAGGCGGCGAGCTCCTGGACGGTGGCGCTGGTGCGCTGGGTGCCGGCCACGGCGCGCTCGGCCACGGCCGAGGACTGGCTGACCTGGCTGGCGATCTCGCGGATCGAGATCGACAGCTCCTCGGTGGCGGCCGCCACCGTCTGCACGTTCGATGAGGTCTGCTGTACGGCGGCGGCAACACCAACCGATTGCTGGGTGGTCTGGCTCGCGACCGCGGTCATGGACTGGGCGGTGGCCTCCATTTCGGTGGCCGCCGAGGACAGCCCCTGCGTCAGGGCCGAGACGTTCATCTCGAAGCGCTTGGTGAGCTGGTCGAGCAGCTCGGCCCGGCGGGTTTTCGCATCAGCCTCGAGGGCAGTTGCCTCATCGGCAAGCTTCTTCGCGATGAGCGCGTCCTTGAACACCTGCACGGACCCGGCCATGACGCCGATCTCGTCCCGGCGGGACGTTCCCTCGATCGTCACCGAAAGGTCGCCGTCGGCGAGCGCACCCATATTCGCCACCAGCTTCTGAATCGGCCTGGAAATGCTGCGACCAAGGCCAAAAGCAATCAGCACGAGAAAAGCCGCCGCACCGGCCACGAGCGCCAGAAACAGGTTGCGATACGATGCGGCGGCGGCCGCGAGATCATCGATATAGACGCCGCTGCCGATCACCCAGCCCCATTTGTCGAAGTTGGCTGCATAGGTGAGCTTCGGGAGAGGCTCGGGCTGATTCGGTTTGGGAAAGAGATAGGCCACGAAGCCGCCGCCGGCCCGGCCGGCTTGCCCGATCTCCTTGAAGAAGGAAATGCCATTCGCATCCTTTACGGCTGAGTTGTCCTTGCCTTCCACCGCCTTATTGAAGGGATGCATCAGCATGACCGTCTGGTAGTCCTGGATGAAGAAGTATTCCGAGCCCCCATAGCGCAGGATGCGCAGCGTCTCGGAGGCGCGCCTCTTTGCGTCATCCTCTGACATCTCGCCTCGCTTCGCGCGGGCGTCAAAATCCGCCACAATGCTGACGGCGGATTCCACAAGATGTTTGAGCTCGGTCTTCTTCTGTTCGGTCAGAATGCTGGAGATCGTGGCGGAGCCAAAGATTGCGAGCGCAACCAGAGCGAGGATCCCGGCCGCGATGCCGGCATAGAACCGGCCGGTGACGCCGGTGAGAAAACGCGCAAATTTGTTTCGGATGGTAGAATTCTTGTCAGACATTTTTCTTTGTGAACCTGCCCGCATCACCACGGGGGGCGCGTGCCCCCACGACACGCTCTACCAGGCGCGCCAAGTCTGTGAGAGTTGTCGAGGCCGTCAATAAGTGGAAACACCTAGCGATTTCTGCCGACTTGTTATCCGTTCTTTAACTCGGCCGGCAGCGCCTCTTCGGGCAGCGGAATCTTTGCCTTCGATGGAAAGAAAAAGCCGCGGATCTCGTGGATCCGCGGCGGATTATACTTTCGACGATGTTGGAGTGCCGTCCCCCTATCGGCCCCAGCGCAGCACGACCGGATCGACACGGCGGGCGACCTCGATCAGACCCTTGCGGGTCTCCGGATGCAGGGACTGCAGTGGATGACGGACCGCGTCCGATCGGATGACGCCGCCCTCCTTCATGAGCACCTTGGCGGCCAGCAATCCGCACTGCCGGTTTTCGTAATTGATCAGTGGAAGCCAGCGTTCATAAGCAACCGCAGCCTCCTCCTTGTCGCCCGCCATATAGGGATCGATGATCTTGCGGATGCCGTCCGGATAGGCGCCGCCGGTCATCGCGCCCGTGGCGCCGGCATCGAGGTCGGCCATGAGGGTAATGGCTTCCTCGCCGTCCCAGGGACCTTCGATGGCGTCTCCTCCAAGAGCGATGAGATCCCGCAGCTTGGACGCGGTGCCGGGCACCTCGATCTTGAAATAGGAGACGTTGGCGATCTCCTTGGCCATGCGGGCAAGGAAGGGCGCTGACAGGGAAGTCCCAGCCATGGGCGCATCCTGAATCATGATCGGAATGCTGATGGCATCCGAGACCCTGCGGAAGAACTCGTAGATTCCAGCTTCCGACACCCTCAGGGTCGCACCGAAGAAGGGCGGCATGATCATCACCATGGCGGCGCCCGCGGCTTCTGCCCGCTTGCAGCGCTCGACGCAGATGTCGGTCGAGAAATGGCTGGTGGTGACGATGACCGGAACGCGGCCGGCGACATGGTCGAGCACCGTCGTCATCACGGTCTCGCGTTCGCTGTCGGTCAGAACGAACTGCTCGGAAAAGTTCGCCAGGATGCAGAGGCCGTCGGAGCCCGCGTCGATCATGAAGTCGATGGCACGTTTCTGGCCTTCGAGATCGAGCCTGCCGTCGTCATCGAAAATGGTGGGGGCCACCGGGAATACGCCGCGGTACGGGCGCGTGGAGGTCTTGCCGGTCGAGGACATGTTTTCTCCCTTCACTATCATCGGCGTCGTGTTCAATGGTTGTCGCGGGGAACGGGTGATCCTGTCCGTCCGACGAGAAAGTCCAGATCGACTCCTTTGTCGGCCTGCAGGACGTGGTCGATGTAGAGTTTGGCCCACCCGCGATCCGCATGCGGCGCCGGCGGAGCCCAGGCGGCGCGTCGACGCTCCAGCTCCTCGGCCTCGACGTGAAGATGCAGGCTGCGGGCGGTGACATCAAGCGTGATCAGGTCGCCGTTCTGCACCAGCGCCAGCGGACCGCCGGCGGCCGCCTCTGGTGCCACGTGCAGCACCACCGTGCCGTAGGCGGTGCCCGACATGCGCGCGTCCGAGATCCGGATCATGTCGCGGACGCCCTTCTTGAGCAGCTTCTGCGGCAACGGCATGTTGCCGACCTCGGCCATGCCCGGGTAGCCCTTCGGTCCGCAGTTCTTGAGCACCATGATGCAGGTCTCGTCGATGTCGAGATCCTCATCGTCGATGCGGTGATGCAGATCCTCAATGGTTTCGAATACGACGGCACGGCCCGTGTGCTGCATGAGTTCAGGCGAAGCCGCCGACGGCTTGATGACTGCGCCGTTCGGCGCAAGATTGCCCTTCAGGATGGCGATGCCGGCCTCCGGCTTGAATGGCTCCTCGAAGGTGGTGATCACCTCGCGGTTCCAGCACGGCGCGTCCTTCACATTCTCCCAGAGCGACTTGCCGTTAACGGTGAGCGTATCCTTGTGCAGAAGGCCGCGCTCGCCCAAGGTGCGCAGCACTACCGGCAGGCCGCCTGCATAGTAGAAGTCCTCCATGAGGAAGCGCCCTGACGGCATGAGATCGACGAGGCAGTGGATCTCGCGGCCGAGCCTGTCGAAATCGTCGAGGGTCAGGTCGATCCCAACCCGTCCCGCGATGGCGAGCAGGTGTACGACCGCGTTGGTCGAGCCGCCGATGGCCGCGAGCGTGCGGATCGCGTTCTCGAAGGCCTGCCTGGTCATTACCTTCGACAGCACGAGATCCTCGTTCACCATCTCGACGATGCGCCGCCCGGCCATGCGGGCGAGATGGTTGCGCCGGGCGTCGGCGGCCGGGATTGCGGCGTTCTCCGGCAGGCCGACTCCGAGAGCCTCGACCATGGAGGCCATGGTGGAGCCGGTGCCCATGGTCATGCAGTGGCCGGCCGAGCGGTTCATTCCACCTTCCGCCTCGTGGAATTCCTGCAGGGTCACCTCGCCCGCGCGCAATTGCTCGCTCATGGAGATGATGTTGGTACCCGAGCCGATATACTTGCCTCGATAGACGCCGCGCAGCTGGGGCCCGCCCGACACGCCGATCGTGGGCAGATCCGCCGAGGCGGCGCCCATCAGCAGGGCAGGGGTGGTCTTGTCGCAGCCCATGAGGAGAACCACGCCATCAAGCGGATGGGCGCGGATCGCCTCCTCCACGTCCATAGCCGCCAGATTGCGGAACAGCATGGCGGTCGGGCGCATGGTCACCTCGCCGAGCGAGGAGACGGGGAATTCGAGCGGGAAACCGCCAGCATCCAGCACGCCGTACTTCACGTGCTCGGCGATGGTGCGGAAATGCGCGTTGCAGGGCGTCAGCTCCGACCAGGTGTTACAGATTCCTATGACGGGCCGGCCCTCGAACTGGTCCTGCGGGAAGCCGCTGTTCTTCAGGAACGAGCGGTAATAGAATCCCATCTTGTCCTGACGTCCGAACCAGGCTTGGCTGCGCAGAGAGCGTTTCTTGTCTTCGGTCATTGTCCCGGTGCCTTCGCAACTGTGTAGCGCCCCGCCGAGCGGGGCTCAAAAGAACGCGACTTTGGTTGAATAGGCGCTCAATTTGATTCATATAATAGTACTAATGGTCAGCTGATAAGGCTGCTAAAGTCGAAGAGCAACGACAAATTTTAGGGAGAAAGCTCATGAAGGCCCGTCATCTTCTGACGACAATCGGCATGGCTGCGCTGATGCTGTCCTCAGGCGCCGCCTATGCCCAGAATAAAATGACCATCGGATTCTCGCAGGTTGGATCGGAATCCGGCTGGCGGGCCGCCGAGACGAAGGTCTCGAAGATCGAAGCCGAGAAGCGCGGCGTCGATCTGAAGATCTCCGACGCGCAGCAGAAGCAGGAGAATCAAATCCGCGCCGTTCGCTCGTTCATTGCGCAGGGCGTCGATGCCATCTTCATCGCTCCCGTCGTGTCGACGGGCTGGGACGCGGTTCTCAAGGAAGCCAAGGACGCCAAGATTCCGGTCGTCCTGCTTGATCGCTCGATCGACACGAAGGACGAGTCCCTCTACCTGACCGCCGTGACCTCCGACACCGTCTATGAGGGCAAGGTGGCCGGCGAGTGGCTGGCGAAGGAAACCGGCGGCAAGTGCAACGTGGTCGAGCTGCAGGGCACGGTGGGCTCGAGCCCGGCGATCAACCGCAAGAAGGGCTTCGATCAGGTCGTCGCCGCCAATCCCGGCATGAAGATCGTCCGCACCCAGTCCGGCGACTTTACCCGGACCAAGGGCAAGGAAGTGATGGAGAGCTTCATCAAGGCGGAGGGCGGCGGCAAGAACATCTGCGCCGTCTATGCGCATAACGACGATATGGCGATCGGCGCGATCCAGGCGATCAAGGAAGCCGGCCTGAAGCCCGGCAAGGACATCAAGATCGTCTCTATCGACGGCGTTCCGGACATCTTCAAGGCGATGTCCGATGGCGAAGCCAACGTCACGGTCGAATTGACGCCGAACATGGCCGGCCCTGCGCTCGACGCGCTCATGGCCTTCAAGAAGGACGGCACGGCGCCCAAAAAGTGGATCCAGACCGAGTCGAAGGTCTTCACGCCCGAGACGGCCAAGGCCGAATACGACAAGCGCAAGGATCTGTACTGAGATCCTAAGTGACGGGCAGCAGGCGAGCGCTCGCCTGCTGCCTGGCCCGTAGGCGGTGAGGACGGGATTCCACCATTGACAGAACAGTCTCATCTTCTCGAGATCCGAGGTCTCACGAAGGGCTTCCCGGGCGTTCAGGCGCTCGACCATGTGGATTTTACGCTGCAAGCCGGGGAGATCCACGGCCTTCTGGGTGAAAACGGCGCCGGCAAGTCGACCCTGATCAAGGTGCTGACTGGAGTCTTCAAGCGCGATGCCGGCACCATCCGGCTTGACGGCCAGGAGATCGAGGCGCGCGATCCCGCGGACGCGCTCTCGCTCGGCATCGGGACCGTCTATCAGGAGGTCAATCTTCTTCCGAACCTGTCGGTCGCGGAGAACCTCTTCATCGGCCGGCAGCCTCACCGATTCGGCCTCGTGCGCACGGGCGAGATGCGCCGTCGCTCAGAAGAGCTTCTGGCAGGCTATGGCCTCGACATCGATGTCGCCAATCCTTTGGGAACCTATTCGGTGGCGGTTCAGCAGATCGTTGCGATCGCCCGCGCGGTCGATCTCTCGGCCAAGGTGCTGATCCTCGACGAGCCGACGGCGAGCCTCGATACGCATGAGGTTGAAACCCTTTTCAAGATTTTGCGGGACCTCAAGAGCCGCGGCATCGGCATCGTGTTCGTCACGCACTTCCTCGATCAGGTCTACGCGGTCTGCGACCGGATCACTGTGCTTCGGAACGGTCGTCTCGTGGGTTCTCGTCCCATCGCCGCGCTGCCTCGCATCGAGCTCGTCTCGATGATGCTCGGCCGAGAGCTGGCCGCCGAGGCACTCCATCGCAACCAGCGCAGGGAGGTGACGGGAGAGCCGCTCGTGGCGTTCAAGGATTACGGCAAGCGCCGTCTCATGGAGCCTTTCGATCTGGCGGTTCGGCCCGGCGAAGTGGTGGGCCTTGCGGGCCTGCTCGGCTCCGGCCGGACGGAAACGGCCAAGCTGGTTTTCGGCATCGAGCGCGCCGACAGCGGTCAGGCCTTCGTCGGCGGCAAGCCTGTGCGCATCGCCACGCCGCGTGACGCCGCCCGGCTGCGGTTCGGCTTCACTCCTGAGGATCGAAAGACCGAGGGCATCGTGGCGGAACTGTCCGTTCGCGAGAATATCATCCTGGCGCTGCAGGCGCAGCGCGGCTGGCTGCGTCTGATCCCGAGACGCCGGCAGGAGGAGATCGCCGACCGCTTCATCAAGCTCCTCGACATCCGGACTCCGGATGCGGAGAAGCCCATCGGGCTTCTGTCGGGCGGCAATCAGCAGAAGGCGCTGCTCGCCCGATGGCTCGCCACCGAGCCGCGCTTCCTCATTCTCGACGAGCCGACCCGCGGCATCGATGTGGGCGCACATGCGGAGATCATCCGCCTGATCGAGCGCCTGTGCGAGGATGGGCTCGCCCTTCTCGTCATCTCGTCGGAACTGGAGGAGATCGCCTCCTACAGCGACCGGGTCGTCGTCCTGCGCGACCGGAGGCATGTGCGCGAACTCACCGGATCCGACGTCAGCGCCAATACCATCATGACAACCATCGCGGGCCATTGAATGAGCGGCATGATTCAGGCCAGTGCTCCTCGCACATTTCCCAAGGGACTTCCGCAGGTTGCGGCACTCCTCATCGTCTTTCTCGTCAACTGGCTCGTCTTCCGCGACTTCTTTGCTCTGCGCCTGCAGGACGGTCGGCTCTTCGGCAGCCTCGTCGACGTTCTGAACCGCGGCGCGCCGGTGGCCATTCTGGCCCTTGGCATGACCCTCGTCATCGCGACGCGAGGGATCGATCTCTCCGTCGGAGCCGTCATGGCCATCGCGGGTGCGACGGCCGCAACCTTGACCGCGCAGGGCTACCCGCTGCCCGTCGCTCTTGCTTCTGCCGCCGGAATCGGACTGGCTTGTGGCCTCTGGAACGGCTTCCTCGTTGCGGTGCTCGAAATTCAGCCCTTCGTCGCGACGCTGATCCTGATGGTGGCCGGGCGCGGTTTCGCGCAGCTGATCACGGAGGGGCAGATCATCACCTTCGTGAGCGAGGGCTTCGCGGCCATCGGTGGCGGCTCCTTCCTGATGCTGCCGATGCCTGTCGTGATCGCCATCGTGATGCTGATCATCACGCATGTGATGGTCCGCTATACGGCCCTCGGCCTCTTCATCGAGTCCATCGGCGCCAATGTCCGCTCGAGCGCCTATGCCGGGATCGGCACCAAGGTCGTGACCATCGCGGTGTACATGTGGTGCGGCCTATGCGCGGCCATTGCTGGGCTGATCGTGACGGCGGACATCCGCGGGGCGGATGCCAACAATGCCGGGCTCTGGCTCGAGCTCGACGCCATCCTGGCTGTGGTGATCGGCGGCACGTCCCTGTTCGGCGGGCGCTTCAGCCTCGGACTCTCCGTTATCGGCGCCCTGATCATCCAGGCCATGAACACGGGAATCCTGCTCAGCGGCTACCCGCCCGAATACAACCTTATCGTGAAAGCCATCGTGGTGCTCGCCGTGCTTCTCGCCCAGTCGCCGGTCCTGTCGGCCGTCCGTTCCGTTTGGAAGGCCAGGACATGATCAGGCGTCATCTTCCCGTCCTCGTCACACTCGCCGTGTTCATCGTCGGCTACCTGATCTGCCTCGCGCAGTTTCCGAGCTTCGCCTCGACCCGGGTGATCGGTAATCTTCTGACGGACAATGCCTTCCTGGGTATCGTGGCGGTCGGCATGACCTTCGTGATCCTGTCCGGCGGCATCGACCTCTCGGTCGGTTCGGTCATCGCCTTCACGGGCGTGTTCCTCGCCGTCACCATCGAGAAATACGGCCTCAATCCCTACTTGGCCTTCGTGCTCATTCTCGGGATCTCGGCTCTGTTCGGGGCCGGCATGGGGTTCCTGATCCATACCTTCCAGATTCCGGCCTTCATCGTCACGCTCGCCGGCATGTTCCTGGCGCGCGGCCTGTGCTTCGTCCTGACGACGGATTCGATCCCGATCAACGCGCCCGCTTATGGTCAGATCACGGATATCGCCTTCGGACTTCCGGGCGGGGGGAGGCTCACCTTCATCGCCATGATCATGCTGGTCACGTTCGGGACAGGCATCGTTCTGGCGCATTACACGCGCTTCGGCGCCAATGTCTACGCGCTCGGCGGCAACAGGACCTCCGCCCAGCTGATGGGTATACCCGTCGGAAGGACGACCATCCGCATCTACATGCTGTCGAGCTTCCTCGCGGCCTTGGCCGGGATCGTGTTTTCCTTTTATACCTCGGCCGGCTACTCCCTGGCGGCGACCGGGGTCGAACTCGACACGATCGCGGCGGTCGTCATCGGCGGTACCCTGCTCACGGGAGGCCACGGGACGATTATCGGCACACTCGTGGGCGTGCTGATCCAGGGATTGATCCAGACCTACATCACGTTCGAGGGGACCTTGAGTTCGTGGTGGACCAAGATCGCCATCGGGGCTCTGCTGTTCGCATTCATCGTGCTGCAGCGGGGGCTGTCGGCGGCGTCGCTTCGAACACGGTAGAGCAAAAGGAGACGGGTGTTGCTGAACGATGTCCAGAGGCCTTCGAGAGCGCGTTCAGCCCATGATCTCGTTGCCCATGGGATCGGCCAGAACATCATGCAGGGCCGTTTCCCTGTCGGCAGCACCCTGCCGGGGGACGCGGAGCTGATGGAGCTCTACGGCGTCTCGCGAACGGCCCTTCGGGAGGCGATGAAGACCTTGGCGGCGAAAGGCTTGATCGAGTCGAAGACCAAGGTCGGCACGAAGGTTCTCGATCGCAACAACTGGAATATGTTCGATGCCGACATCATCGAATGGCATCTCGAGATGGGGGTCGATGCCCGCTTCCTCGGGTGGCTCTTCGAGATCCGGCAGATGCTCGAGCCCCTCGCCTGCGCCACCGCCGCCGTGCGGCGCACGCCCGAACAGCTCAAGGAGATGCATCGGGCCCTCCAGGCCATGTACCAGTGCGAGAGCAGCCGGCAGGGCTTCACCAAGGCGGACCTCGCCTTCCATCAGGCCATTCTGGAGGCTTCGGGAAATCCCTTCCTGCAGTCGATCGGATCGGTCATCGGCGCGGCGCTCGCGACCTCGTTCACGATCAGCTCCCCGGTATCCAGCGACGACCGCTTCCGGGAAGTGATGCGGCAGCATCAAGCCGTATACGATGGCATCGAACAAGCCGATCCCGCGGCGGCGAGCGAGGCGATGTCCGACCTGATCCTGCAGGCGGCGCAGAGGGTCCAGATCAAACATGAGGAAAGCTCGCTGGCGAATGTCCAGGTCCATGCTTTCTCCGGAGTGGAGTAAACCTCCCGGTGGGATCACTGCTCCAGACCAACAGAGGCTTGGGTCGGTTCCTTGCTGCGCTGATTAGTATTATAGTATGATTTATGGCTTGGCGGGAGAGGACTAACACTCCGCCGGCAAAGTGGAGGGGGAGGGCTGTTCCAAGGGATGGCTCTGACTTTATCATAGGTGAAACGGGCGGCCTGGATGCCTCACGTACGGGAGGCCGACAGGGAGCCCGGAACGAAGAATGCTGAATATGCGCCGGGCGAGAGAATGTCGTTCCGGGCATGGACGAGAGGGAGAACGACCTTGAAGACATTCACGACCACATTGGCGGCCGTGGCTCTTGGAGCCTTTGGACTGCTTGGCGCCGCTCAGGCGCAGGATAAGGGTACGGTCGGCGTGGCCATGCCGACGAAGTCGTCCGCGCGCTGGATCGACGACGGCAACAACATGGTCAAGGTGCTCAAAGAGAAGGGCTACAACGTCGACCTGCAATACGCCGAGGACGATATCCCGAACCAGCTCTCGCAGATCGAGAACATGATTACCAAGGGGGCCAAGGTTCTTGTGATCGCGGCGATCGATGGCACGACCCTCTCCGATGCGCTGCAGCAGGCTGCCGATAAGGGCATCAAGGTCATCGCCTATGACCGCCTGATCCGCAACTCGAAGAACGTCGACTACTACGCCACCTTCGACAACTTCCAGGTCGGCGTGCTCCAGGGCGGCTATATCGAGAAGGCCCTCGGCCTGAAAGAGGGCAAAGGCCCGTTCAACATCGAGCTGTTCGGCGGCTCGCCGGACGACAACAACGCCTACTTCTTCTATAACGGCGCCATGTCCGTTCTCGAGCCTTACATCAAGAGCGGCAAGCTCAAGGTGGTCAGCGGCCAGACCGGCATGGACAAGGTCTCGACCCTGCGCTGGGACGGCGCTGTCGCCCAGGCCCGCATGGATAACCTTCTGTCCGCCTTCTACACCGACAAGCGCGTCGATGCGGTTCTCTCTCCCTATGACGGTCTGAGCATCGGCATCATCTCCTCGCTCAAGGGTGTGGGCTACGGCACGCCGAAGCAGCCGATGCCGGTCATCACCGGGCAGGATGCCGAGGTGCCCTCGATCAAGTCGATCCTCGCCAAGGAGCAGACCTCGACGGTGTTCAAGGACACCCGCGAACTGGCCAAGGTCACTGTCAACATGGTCGATGCAGTGCTCTCCGGAAAGCAGCCGGAAGTCAACGACACCAAGACCTATGAGAACGGCGTGAAGGTGGTTCCGTCATACCTGCTGAAGCCGGTCAGCGTCGATGCCTCGAACTGGAAGGAAGTCCTGGTCGGCAGCGGCTACTACAAGGAAGACCAGTTCAAATAATTGGTGCGATGAAGAATGGACCCTGCGCACTCGCGCAGGGTCCTTGCTCGTTTCTGGAAGGCTTTTTGCCTGAGGTCATGCAATGAATGCGATCCTTGAGATGCGGGGGATCACCAAGACGTTCCCGGGCGTGAAGGCGCTCGACAACGTCAACATCTCGGTCAAGGCCGGCGAGATTCATGCCCTGGTGGGCGAGAACGGCGCCGGAAAATCCACGCTGATGAAGGTCCTGAGCGGGGTCTATCCGCACGGCTCCTATTCCGGCGAGATCCGCTACGAGGGCGAGGAGCGACGTTTCTCGGGCATCGCCGACAGCGAGAAGCTCGGCATCATCATCATCCACCAGGAACTTGCCTTGGTGCCCCTCCTGTCGATCGCGGAGAACATCTTCCTCGGCAACGAGCAGGCCAAGTACGGGGTGATCGATTGGTCGATTGCATTTGCAAGAACCAAAGAGCTGCTGAAGCTCGTCGGCCTCAACGAATCTCCCGACGAACTGATCACCAACCTCGGTGTGGGCAAGCAGCAGCTGGTGGAAATTGCCAAGGCGCTTTCCAAGAAGGTGAAACTCCTCATCCTGGACGAGCCAACCGCCAGCTTGAACGAAAAGGACAGCGATGCGCTCCTGACCCTGCTGCTCCGGTTCAAGGAGCAGGGCATCTCGTCGATCCTGATCTCGCACAAGCTCAACGAGATCTCGAAGGTCGCCGATTCCATCACGGTCCTGCGCGACGGCGGCACGGTCGAGACGCTCGACTGCCGGGCGGAGGAGGTGAGCGAGGACCGGATCATCCGGGGCATGGTGGGCCGCACCATGGAAGATCGCTACCCGACACGCGAGCCAAAGATCGGCGAACCGATCTTCCAGGTTGAAAACTGGTCGGCCTATCATCCGCTCCACAGCCACGTGCAGGTGGTCAAGAACGTCAACTTGACCATCCGGCGCGGGGAGATCGTCGGCATCGCCGGGCTGATGGGGGCAGGACGAACCGAGTTCGCCATGAGCCTGTTCGGCCGCAGCTACGGCCAGAACATCTCTGGCCGAGTGACCCTGCACGGCAAGGAGATCGACGTCGGCACCGTCGAGAAGGCCGTTTCCAACGGCATCGCCTATGCGACCGAGGACAGGAAGACCTATGGCCTGGTTCTGGCCGAGGACATCCGCAAGAACGTGACGCTCGCCAATCTCGAGGGCGTCTCAAAAAATCTCGTCATCGACGATATTCAGGAACTGGCGGTCGCCAACGACTACCGGGGCAAGATGCGGATCCGGTGCTCCAACGTCTTCCAGGAGACGGTGAACCTCTCCGGCGGTAACCAGCAGAAGGTGGTCCTGAGCAAGTGGCTCTTCTCGGATCCGGAAATTCTGATCCTGGACGAGCCGACCCGCGGCATCGACGTCGGGGCGAAGTACGAAATCTACACGATCATCAACCGACTGGCCGATGCCGGCAAGGGTGTACTCATGATATCCTCGGAAATGCCGGAACTGCTCGGCATGTGCGACCGGATCTATGTCATGAACGAAGGCTCCCTGATTGCCGAGCTCGACATCGCCGAGGCATCCCAGGAAAAGATCATGCACGCTATCGTTAAGTCGGGGAGACGCTGAGATGGACACGAGAACCGCTGACGAGCTTCACGTTCCCCAGCAGACAACGTCGTGGATGGAGTTCGTCAAAACCCATTTCCGCGACTACGGCATGCTGCTGTCGCTTCTGGTCATCATGCTGTTCTTCCAGGTGGTGACCGACGGAACCCTGCTGCGACCGCTCAACCTCACCAACCTGGTGCTCCAGAACAGTTACATCGTCATCATGGCGTTGGGGATGCTCCTGGTCATCGTGGCCGGGCACATCGACCTCTCGGTCGGCTCTATCGTGGGCTTCGTCGGGGGCCTTGCCGCCATGATGATGGTGCGCTGGGGCTTCGATCCCGTGACGACCACCATCGCCTGCCTTATCGTGGGTGGGCTCATCGGTGCCGCTCAAGGCTACTGGGTCGCGTATTTCAAGGTCCCGTCCTTCATCGTCACGCTTGCCGGCATGCTGGTGTTCAAGGGCCTGACCCTGGCGCTCCTCGGCGGCATGTCGGTCGGCCCATTCCCGGTGGTGTTCCAACGCCTGAGCTCCGGCTTCATTCCGGACGTCTTTGGTGGCGAGGGCTTCAACTACACGGCGCTGTTTCTGGGTGCCGCCAGCGTGGCTGCGATCATCTATTTCAGCTTCCGCAGCCGGGCCAATCAGCTCAAGCATGCAGTCGAGACGGCACCATTCGGGCTGTTCCTGTTCAAGAACGGCCTTCTGGCCGTTCTGGTGGTTGCGTTCTGCTATCTGATGGCGACCTATCGCGGCCTGCCGAACGTGCTTGTCATCATGGCGGTGCTGATCGCCCTTTACGCTTTCGTGACCAACCGCACCACGATCGGCCGGCGCATCTATGCGCTCGGAGGCAACGAGAAGGCGGCCAAGCTGTCGGGCATCAAGACGGAGCGCCTGACCTTCCTGACCTTTGTCAACATGGGTGTGCTGGCGGGACTCGCCGGCCTGATCTTCGCCGCCCGCCTCAACACCGCGACCCCGAAGGCCGGCCTCGGGTTCGAGCTCGACGTGATCGCGGCCGTGTTCATCGGCGGCGCCTCGGCGACAGGTGGCGTCGGCAAGGTGACGGGTGCGGTTATAGGCGCCTTCGTCATGGGCGTGATGAACAACGGCATGTCGATCCTCGGCATCGGCATCGACTATCAGCAGGTGATCAAAGGCCTCGTGCTGCTCGCGGCCGTCTCGCTCGACGTCTACAACCGGAAGAAGTAGGCGCGCTTCCACTGACACGACTCAGCAGAACGGCGAGCCTCGGCTCGCCGTTTCGATTTGGGATGAGGCTGAAAGCGTTAAGCTTAGCGGGCCTCCGCCGTCATGCCGGCGGCTTCAGGAACGGGACTTTTGGTCAAGGTCATCCTGTCATTGCGCCGGTCGCAGGACACTGTGACGAAGCCGTCCGAGGCATTGATGCGAACGGTCACGATGTCGCTCGTGCTCACCAGCTTGACCGGCTCCTCGTCAACATCCTGCGCGGCCTCGTTGATGATCGAAAGGCACTCGCCGAAAGGCATGGATGCAACGCGGGTATCGGCCGACTGAGCGGCAGACCCGACCGCCAGGGCACCCAGGGTGCCGAGCGTGATTGCAAACGAAGTGGAGCGCATTGACCGATTCTCCCAACACTCGGAGATCACCACGCCCGAGAGTTTTCCGCTGTGTCCTATCGCACAGGGAAGGAACGTGCCTCGTCATAGGCCGTTCCTCGGTATCAATGTCGCAGGGGGAGGGTGGCCGCCGGCAACAGGCATCGCATGGCCAGGGTTAGAGAAGGGTGAAGAACCTCAACCACTCGACTCCTTCCGTTGTGCGGACATCCGACGTCCTCTCTCCTCGGCGTCCTCGAGAGCTTCAGCCAGCAGGCGACGGCTCTGCAGCAGGGCTTCTGCATCGTGTGCCACTCGGCTCAACGAGCCTAGGATCTTTTCGGCCTCCCTCTCATGACGGGTCTCGGGCATGACAATCTCCAGTAAGCTGTGCTGATCCAACCGCCTGACCGTTCCCAGGTTCCTGCACGCCATACCGACCTTGAGAGGAGCCATATTTCTGACGTAATAGCGTATAATTTAAATCGTATTGCACAGCTGCTTCGGGGACTATGTTCCTGGTGTGGAATCGACTAGTGCTTGATCCCTCCTATTGCGCGTTCAGACATGATTCATCCCAAGATTATCAGGGATGGTCCCATGCCGACTGGCGGACCAGACCCTTTGAAGGATGCTCTCGCTCTCCAGGCCCGGGTGAAAGGCCTGCAAGCCCTGCTCGAGTTGCAGCGTTGGCAGATCGAGGTGCTCAACAACAGACTTCATCCCACCGAACCGGGTGCCATCGCGGCGCGGCGTCTGCTCGCCATCAAGCGCAGCGAAACCGGACGGGATCAGTTCAGGGTACCAAAAAGCGTGAACGATCCTTGATGCTTCGAACAAATGAAAAGGCCCGATGTCGCCATCGGGCCTTTCGCTTTTCGAGGGCAGGGCCTGATCAGTTGAACTTGTAATTCACGCCGGCGCGGAGCACGCCGAACTCGGCATCGCGGTTCACGTTGACCCGACCGCCGAGATTGTAGTTGTCCTTCGTGTCGAGATCGACATAGAGGCCTTCGACCTTGGCGGTGAAATTGTTGGTGATGGCATATTCCACACCGCCGCCGAGGGTCCAGCCCCAGTTGATCTCGTCGCCGCTGTGATAGCCGAGCAGCGGGTCATAGCCCCGGTTGCCGCCGATATCGCCATAGGCGAAGCCGCCCGTGCCATAGACGAGGGCCCGGTCGAAGGCGACACCAGCGCGCGCGCGGATCGTGCCGAAGAAGCCATCCGAATCGCCGGGATAATAGGTCGTGCCGTAGGACGCGCCCTTGTTGCCGACGGCGGCGTATTGCAGGTCCGTTTCAGCGCCGGCCACGAACATGCCGAACTGATAGTTGTAGCCAGCCTGAGCACCACCGACGAAGCCGCCGCTCCGGCGCCCCTTGATGGTGCCGAAAGCCGGATCGTAGAAGCGGCTGTCGCCCGCGTTCCAGCCGTAGCCGGCATTCAGACCGGCGTAGAAGCCCGTCCAGGTGAAGACAGGAAGAGCATTGTAGGCGGGAGCAGGAGAATAACGGCCCGGCAGGTCAGCCGCGTGCGCCGGCGAAGCCGCAATGACAAGAGCCGCCGTGGCAGCGAGCAGTCCAAGAGCAGAGGTACGCATTACTGTATTCCGTGCTTTGCAACCAAGATCAGATAGGCATTTATTGCCCGTCCCGGGTGTAATAAAGGATAGCGAGAGAATGTTGCAATATCGGAAGCGGGAACCATTCGAAATATGATTGACGATTGATGAACGTTTACTGTTCATCAACCATTTCAGCCGCGCCCGACTTGAGGTCTTGCGCCTGTTGTGCGCAGATCCCAGCGTGAAGTTTGGCCGCGAGGCCTCCAAGTAAGAGACAAAACTTGGCCTCGCCTTTTTCGGGGCGAGGCCTTTTTGCATTGGGCGTGCGTCTCAGGAGTCACGAAGGTTCAAGGCCTTTGCGCGGCGGGCGACAACATCCACATCTGCACTCATCGGCAGGACGGTCGGATCGAGATCCTCGATAAGAAACCACTTTGCCTCAAGAGCATCGTCGCCGGCGATCGGCTCGCCTGAAATCCAACGGCATTGCACGGCGGTCAGAATATAGTGCTGCTGAACCTGCCCGCCTGAACCCCGCGTGATGACATCGAGCGTGGTGATGACATCCTGGGCTTCCGCATGAACGGCGGTTTCCTCCAGAAGCTCCCGCATCGTCGCTTCCTCGACCGTTTCGCCGAACTCGATCTTGCCGCCGGGAAAGCCCCATAGACCGGCATCGGGCGGGTTGGCGCGCCGCACGAGCAGAGTGTAGCCGTCCCGGATCACGACGGCAATGACGGCAGGAATCGGGGATGTGAACATGAAAAAGGCCCGGCCATGAACGGCCGAGCCTTAATACAATGCAGCGCCGATGTGGAGTGTGGTCAGCGACCCGAGCGGTGCAGTGCCGATTGCAAAGGCTCGAGGCTCTTGGTGAACCAGAGAGCCGTGGTCTCGGCGATATCTTTCCACTGCGAGGAAGCCGCCTCAAAGACCTGACGAGCCGCTTGGCTCTGGGCGTTGAAGGCCTCAGGAAGTGGGGACGGTTTGATGGCCGAGCGCCACAGGTCGAGCGCAGCATGGCGCTGCGTGATCATGGCGTCGATGATCTTGTCGTTCACCTCGAGGGCGCCCTTGGCCGATGCCGCCGCCGCTTCGCTCATGGCTTGGCGGAGGGCATCACCCTGCTTCCTGGCGGATGAGAAGAAGGTTCCGGCCTCAATGGGAGCTGTGGCAGTCGCAGAATGGGGAACGGGCGTCGCCTCGGTGACGGCCTCGACCGTGTCGGCGGTCGGGATGGCAGCCATCTCGACCAGATCGCCGGCTTTCTGCATGCTCTTGGCTGTACTCTTGGCTTTGGGCTTCTTCACTTCCGCCATCGTGACGTCCTCGCAAGGTCTAAAGGAGCAGGGTGCTTACTTCTTGGATCCGGGCTGCTTCATGGCCGATTGAGCCAGAGAGCCGAACTCCTTCATCTGGGTCTGCATCGCCTCGAACTGGGTCCGGACGAACTCGGCCTGGATCTGCATGGCTTCCTGCATGTCCTTCGCGCGCACCATCCGCTGAGCGAGGTCGAAGGCAGCCGAGAGGTTCTGCTCGGTATAGGCGAAGGTCTTGCGCGCAGCATCCTTTGCGCTGGCCTGAACGGTGTTGGCTGAGCCTTCGAAAGTGTCGGCAGTCTTTTGAGCGGCGCTCATGAAGCCGTCGATGGCCTTGCGGGCCTGCTCGACGCTCTTCTCGGCGAAGTCGCGCATCTCCGGGGGAACTTCATAATTTTGGGTCGGGTTCGTGGCCATAGGATACTCCTGCTCGTTGAGGGATTTGTGCAGTGCAATATCACATTGTGCGCTGCAAAATCAACTCCCTTTTGCGTCGCCCTTATTAAGGTTACCTGAAAGTAAAAGGATTCAAGTGTCGGTGCTTTGCATGCTTGGCCGCTGATATTAGGCTAAAAGCTCTGCCAGAGGTGGATCGAAGGCAGTTCACAGCAAGGACCGTTAATGACGGGCGGACCCAACCCATTCGAGGCGCTGATGGCGCGGCTTGCCGCGGAGCCGGACTTGCGCCTTCTGGCCAAGCCTGACGCGGGCGTGCTTGTCTGGGACCAGACTGGCGACAGGCTGCTTTGGGCGTCTCCAGCGGCCCGGGGGGTGCAGGACGCATTCACCGACGCGATGGGGCAGGTGGTCCCGGGGTTCCGGGCTCATGACCGCATCAAGGCCCTGGCAGGTGGCCGCGCACCGCGGCAGGGAGTTCGCCAGGAGCGGCTCCGCCTTGATCCGAACCGCCCCTGGCTCCCAGTCGCGGCCCTCTGCCGTCTGGAGTCGCTGGAGAATGGCGAAACCGTCTTGGTGACAGTTTTCTCCGGCGGCGTGCCAAAGCCTTCGTCCCGTCGTCGCACGGTCCAACCGGTCGAGGAATCGGCTTCCGAGCCCGCTGTGCCAAGCGACGTCGAGAGCGCCTCTCCGCCCATCAAGCGTACCGGTCCGGTCCGCTTCATCTGGCACGCGGATGCACAGACCCGTTTCACCGATGTGTCGCCTGATCTTGCCCGGGCTGTGGGACCGATCGCTGGCAACATCCTCGGTCTGACATGGGAGGAGGTGGCCCAGACGGTCGTTGAGGATCCTGACGGGGCCGTGGCGGCCCTTTTCTCGCGCCGCGAAACCTGGAGCGGGCACACCGTTCTCTGGAGCGTCGACAATTCACGGCTGCAGGTGCCCGTCGACTGGGCCGGCATGCCGGTCTTCGGCTTGGGCCGGGAACTCGTCGGCTTCCGCGGCTTCGGGCTCCTGCGCATGGAGGATGTTCGCGAGCGCGAGGCACAGGATGAACCCTCGATTGTCCCGGCCGATCTGATTGCACAAAGCCTCGTCAACGACGAGACGCTGCCGTTCCGTCCCCCTGAGGAGATGCCGGATGAGGAGCCTTCCGCCGAACCCGAGCAGCCCGGAGAGGAAAGTTGGTTTTCGAGTCTTCGCCATCGAGTGACCGAGGCTCTGTCCACTCCCAGGCCGTCTGATCCGGAGCCGCGCGAGCAGAGCCGTCCTGCCGAAAAGACTGGTCAGACATCGGGACTTTCCACTGCGGAGCGCAACGCCTTTCGTGAGATCGCCCGCGCGCTGGGGGCGCGGCTGGAGCACAACGGGCCAGCCCAGGATGATAGGGTCCCTGAAGAGCCGGTGGGTGCTCCCGAGCCCGGTCCGTCCTCACTGGAGCCGCCGACTGCTTCAGATAAGGGTGACCGGGTGCTCGACCGCCTGCCCATCGGTGTGCTGGTCCATCGCGGCGAGACCGTCTTGTTCGGCAATCGCTTTCTTCTCGACCTGACCGGCTACGACGACATCGAACAGATCCGCTCGGACGGGGGGATCGTCCACCTGTTTCGCGGCTCCCCCGCTCTCGGCGGTGCAGGCGACGGTGACTCTACTCTCGCGCTCACCACAAGGGCCGGCGAGACGATCGCCGTTGCCGTGCGCTCCGCGTCTGCCGAGTGGGGGGGCGAGCCGGCCGATCTGATGGTCGTCCGGATTGCGGCCGGCGGCGACGCTCCGGCGTCTGTCCAGGACAGCCGGATCCATGAATTGGAGGCGATCCTCGATACGGCAACCGACGGCGTTATTGTGCTCAACGAAACGGGACGCATCCTCTCCCTCAACCGCTCGGCCGAGGCGCTCTTCGGCTATGACGAGCAGGCGGTGGCGGGCGATGCGATCACCGTTCTCCTGGCCCCGGAGAGCCATATGGTCGCTCTCGACTACCTGGAGAGCCTGCGCACCCCCGGTGTCCGGAGCCTGCTCAATGATGGGCGTGAGGTGCTCGGCCGGGAGCGTCAGGGCGGGTCGATTCCGCTCTTCATGACGATGGGCCGTCTCGGCGACGGGCCGGATCGCCGCTTCTGCGCGGTTCTTCGCGACATCACGGTTTTCAAGCGGGCGGAGGGCGAGTTGATCGGCGCCAAGCACGCGGCCGAGGAGGCGAGCGCTCAGAAATCCGATCTCCTGGCCAAGATCAGCCATGAAATCCGCACGCCGCTGAACGCCATCCTGGGCTTCGCCGAGGTCATGCTCGAAGAGCGGTTCGGCGCCATCGGCAATGAACGCTACAAGGAGTATCTCAAAGACGTTCATGCCTCCGGGTCCCATGTGATCAGCCTCGTGAACGATCTTTTGGATCTTGCGAAGATCGAGGCTGGCCGTCTGGAGCTGTCCTTCACGGGGGTGAGCCTCAACGAACTGGTCTCGTCCTGCGTGACCCTGCTTCAGCCCCAGGCTGCGCGCGACCGCATCGTCATGCGCATGAGCTTCGCGCCGAAGCTGCCGCCGGTGGTGGCCGATGAGCGGTCCATGCGCCAGATCGTCCTCAATCTCGTCTCCAATGCCATCAAGTTCACCGATGCGGGCGGGCAGGTCATCGTTTCCACGGCGATCACGGATCAGGGCGAGGTAGCTTTCCGCGTGCGCGATACCGGGATCGGAATGACGCCCGAGGAGGTCGAAGCGGCGCTCGAGCCGTTCCGCCAGCTCGCCACCTCGCGCAAGCGCGGCGGCACGGGCCTCGGATTGCCGCTGACCAAGGCGCTCGTCGAAGCGAACCGGGGCGCGCTGCAGATCGCGAGCAAGCCAAGCGAGGGAACCCTCGTCGAGGTGATCTTTCCTCCGACACGCGTCCTGGCTGAATAGTGCCTGGCTTCGCGCTCCGCCGCGCCGCTCTGGCGGACGTGCCGACAATCGCCGACCTGAACCGTCGCGTCCGCCAGACCTGCCTGCCTTACCTGCCGGATCTTCACACTCCAGATGAGGATCTCGCCTTCTTTCGGGGGACGGTTTTTCCGACATCCGAGGTCTGGCTGGCCGAGGCGGGCACCCAGCCTATCGGGTTTGCCGCTGCGCGGCAGGATTGGCTGGAACACCTTTACGTCGATCCGGCATGGCACGGAAGGGGCGTCGGATCGGCTCTCCTGTCCTCCGTCAGGGACAATCGTGCCGAGCTGAACCTCTGGACGTTTCAGGAGAACGCGCAGGCACGCCGCTTCTATGAACACCACGGGTTCGATTTGGTCACGGTAACCGATGGTTCGGGCAACGAGGAGCAATGTCCGGATGCGCATTACCGGTGGGCCCGCCCCGAAATCCGGCACGGTTCGTAACCGGATCTTTCCGCGTCATGCTTCCCATCCTCGGCGAATTGCGATCGATCAACGATGCCGATGCATATTGCAGATATGAGCGGCCGCGATACGTACTGGGTTCGGATGCTCCACGAGACGAAGGATCGCCATGTCTACCTATCGCCTCGATCGGCTGTTTTCCCCCCGTTCCATCGCGGTGGTCGGCGCGAGCCCTCGTCCCGGTTCTCTCGGCCTGATCTTCGTGCGCAATCTGATCGCAGGAGGCTTCGACGGAGAGCTTTTTCCCGTCAATCCGCATCATATCGAGGTCGAGGGCAGGCCCTGCTTCGCATCCGTGGAACAGCTTCCGGAGATCCCCGACCTCGTCGTGGTGGCGGTGCCGCCCGAGCGGGTGCTCGGCGTGATTGAGGAGGCCGGTCGAGCGGGCGTGAGCGCCGCCATCGTGGCGACCGCCGGGATGGGATACGGCGCAGGTTCCCTGGGCGATCAGGTCCGGCTCGCGGCGCGTGCTCACGGGCTGCGCATCGTCGGCCCCAACTGCATCGGCGTACTGGCACCGCGCGCCAGGATGAACGCCAGCTTCGCCGCTCATAATGTCAGGCCCGGGGACCTGGCTCTCGTGTCCCAGTCCGGTGCGCTCGCCGCCGGTCTCGTCGAATGGGCCGCCCAGCGGCAGGTGGGGTTCTCGGCCATCGTGTCCCTGGGCGACAAGGTCGATGTCGATTTCAGCGATTGCCTGGACTTCTTCTCCGCCGACAGCGGCACCCGGGCGATCCTCCTCTACATCGAGTCCATCGACAACGCGCAGAAATTCATGTCGGCGGCCCGGGCCGCCGCGCGCGTCAAGCCGGTGGTGGTCATCAAGGCCGGGCGGCACGCTCAGGGAGCCCGGGCTGCCGCGACCCATACCGGGGCCCTGGCCGGGTCCGACGCCGTCTATGACGCGGCCTTCCGACGGGCCGGCCTGCTTCGGGTACTCGACCTCGACCAGCTCTTCGCCGCAGCCGAGACCCTGGGACGGCAGAAGCCGTTTTCTGGAAGCCGTTTGGCAGTTCTTACCAATGGAGGTGGGATCGGGGTTCTCGCCGTCGACCGTTTGGTCGATCTCGGCGGAACGCTCGCGCCCCTGTCGGAGAAAACCCGTAATTCCCTCGACGCCATCCTGCCGCCGACCTGGTCCCACGCCAATCCCATCGACATCGTCGGCGATGCGGACCCGGCCCGGTACGCGGGGGCCCTCGAGGCCCTGCTGGCCGATCCCGAGAACGATGCGGTTCTGATCCTCAACGTGCCCACGGCCATCGCGGGGGCCTCCGACGTCGCCGCAGCCGTTGTCGACGTGGTCCGGCGGGACCGCTCCCGGGGCTACCGGCAGAAGCCGGTCTTCGCCGCCTGGATCGGCGAGGATCCGGACTCGGCCCGCCTCTTCGAGGAGGCGCGGATCCCGAATTTCGCCACTGAGGCCGACGCGGTCCGCGGCTTCATGCAGCTCGTGCGCTACCGGGAGGCGCAGGAGGAGCTGATGGAGACGCCGGACAACCTCCCGCATGACTTCGAGCCGGACACGGAGGCCGCGCGAGCCGTCGTCGCGCATGTGCTGGCGCAGGGCCGGCGCTGGCTCGACCCGCTCGAGGTCAATGCCCTGCTGCGGGCCTACGACATTCCGACGGTGCCGGTCACCCTCGCGACCACGCCGGACGAAGCCGGGGAGGCGGCCCGGCCGATCATCGCCGAGGGAGGCACGGTGGCCGTCAAGGTTCTCTCGCCGGACATCATGCACAAGTCCGACATCGGCGGCGTGAAGCTGGACCTGACCACCGAGGAGGGGGTCAGGAAGGCCGCCGCCGAGATCTTCGAGCGCGCGGCCCGCCTGAAGCCGCAGGCTCATGTGACGGGCGTCACCGTTCAGCCCATGGTGCGGCGGGCCAAGGCCCGCGAGCTCATCGTGGGTCTCGCGGACGATCCCTCCTTCGGCCCCGTCGTGCTGTTCGGGCGCGGTGGCACGGCGGTCGAGGTCATCAACGACAAGGCGCTGGCCCTGCCGCCCCTCGACCTGAAACTCGCGGGCGACCTGATCGCCCGCACCCGGGTGTCCCGGCGCCTGAAGGCCTACCGGGACGTCCCGGCGGCCGACGAGGGAGCGATCGCCCTCACGCTGGTGAAGCTGGCGCAGATGGCCGCCGACATCCCGGAGATCCGCGAACTCGACATCAATCCCCTGCTGGCCGACCAAACCGGGGTGATCGCGGTCGATGCCCGCGTGGCGGTCGCGCCCGAAACCCGGAAGGGGAGCGGCCATCCGCGGTTCGCGGTCAGGCCGTACCCGAAGGAATGGGAGCGCACGATCAAGCTGCGCAATGGACGGACGGCGTTCGTGCGGCCCGTCCGGCCGGAGGACGAGGCGGAGTTCCGGCGCTTTTTCGAGCAGATCACGCCCGAGGACCTGCGCCTTCGGTTCTTCGCGCCGGTGCGCGACTTCAGCCACACCTTCCTGGCCCGTCTGACGCAGCTCGACTATGCCCGCGCCATCGCTTTCGTGGCCTTCGACGAGGCGACGGGCGAGATGATGGGCGCGGTCCGCCTCCATGCGGATGCCAACCATGAAACCGGCGAATACGGCATCCTGCTCCGCTCGGACCTCAAGGGGCTCGGCCTGGGCTGGGAGTTGATGCGCCTGATGATCGAATGGGCCAAGGTGGACGGCCTGCACGAGATCGAAGGCCAGGTCCTGCGCGAGAATTCCACCATGCTCGACATGTGCCGCAGCCTCGGCTTCTCGGTCCGGGTCGATCCGGATGATCCGGAACTGCGCCTGGTCACCCTGCCGATCGCGTCGATCCACGAGCCGGAAAAGCTCGCGCAGCAGCAGCCGCCGCCGGGGTGAAACGAAGACGGCCCGCCGGGAGGGCGGGCCGTGTCCTGCATCGGAATGATGGCGAATGCTTAATCGTGGTCGTCCTGGAGCCCGCCGATATGCTTCTGGGCGTAGAGCTCGATGCCGACCTGCTCGACGAGGTTGATCTGGGTCTCGAGGAAGTCGATATGGCCTTCCTCGTCGGCCATCAGCTCCTCGAAGAGGTTCTTGGACACCCGGTCGCCGATGCTGTCGCAATAGGCCGCCGCCTCGCCGTAGAGGTTGCGCGCGTCGTATTCCGCCGCCAGGTCGGATTCGAGGATTTCCTGGATGTTCTGGCCGATGCGCAGGGGATCGAGCACCTGCAGGTTGGCGAAGCCCTCAAGGAAGATGATGCGCTCGATGAAGCGGTCGGCGTGGTGCATCTCCTCGATGGATTCCTTGCGCCAGGTCTTCGCAAGTTCCTTGTATCCCCAATCGTCCAGGAGCCGGTAGTGCAGCCAGTACTGGTTGACCGCCGTCAGCTCGCTGCGCAGGCCGCGATTGAGATACTCGATTACCTTGGGATCACCCTTCATCCTACCCTCTCGTTCACTGGCGCATCGTGCGGAAAAGTGGATCCGGTTTTCAGCTCGAACGATGCGCCCATCCAGAAAAAGCATCGGATGGATCCCAAAAGTGCGGTCCACGTTTGGGTCCGATACTCAAGGCGCCGGATGCGCCGGAACAGTCTTTAGAGGATTTGTGAACTAGGGTGGAAGTTGTTTTCTTCAAAGGGTGGGTTCGGCGGCGGCTTTTTCCAAAGCGGTCGGGCAGCAGCCGCGGTTGCAGGCCGCGATGGGCTCGACTCCCGCATCGATCAGCGCCTGGTCCATGATCGCGCGGATCGTCCGCGCGCAGCGCCCGCAATTGGGGCTGCAGCCGAGACAGCGATAGACCTGCGCCGGGGTGCGGGGACATTCCGGTCCCGGCTTGAGGCACGCTTTGACATCACCGTCGGAGAGGATGTTGCAGGAGCAGACGATCATTTGTTGTTCTAGTTTAGAATGACTAAAAACTACATGTGATATCAAAGACTTAACGAAAAAAACCGCCGGGCGCCAGCACTATTCCCTGTGCCCAGATGTCACGGCCACGTCGTAATGCGTCAGCCTAGGCGTTTGAACAACCTGGGATAGTCCAGGACGAAGCCGTCCCCGTCCACGGGGAGATCGGCGGTGAAGCCGCTCTCCAGGCTCTCGAACCGGTAGAGGGAGCCCGCATCGATCGCCGTATAGCGCTGATCGGCTGGAGAGACGGTCAGATCGGGCACGCCGATGTAGCAGAGCCGGATGTCCATGCTCTCGCCGGTCTCCAGGTCGAGGCGCCGGATCGGGAGCGTGTTGGTCAGGGGCGTCGCCTGGATGTCGACATCGATGCAGCCCTGCAGGTCCGGCCGGTCCTTGCCGTTCTCGCGCCAGTGCCCGCGGCCGTCGCTCTCCAGATGCAGCACGTGCCCCGAGGTGGTCCTCACGTGGACCTCCTTCGTGTGCCACAGCGCATCCAGCCTGACCCGATAGGAGAGGCCGAACTCGTCCTCGCCCTCCCGGCCAACGACGACGCCCGAGATGGCGAGCCCGCCATCGGCCGGACGCACGTCCACATGCTCCAATCCTGCCTCGCAGCCGTCCCAGGCCGACCAGCGGAGGGCGCGGAAGATCAGGGTCGGGATGGACATGGGGGGCTCCGGGGCGCAGCTCTTGTGCCGGTCGATTATGGCTCAGCCAGGCGGCTTGTCGAATCGCCCGCCCCGTCATGGCCGGCCTTGTGCCGGCCATCCCGATCGGAAAGGCGCGGCGCCACACAGAAGCGGGATCACCGGCACAAGGCCGGTGATCACATGCAGGAGCGGCTTGTGCCTGAAATCGGGGCAACGGTCCGGCGCGAGGCCCTCAGTCCCGCACCACCACCACATGCAGGCGCCGCGGGCCGTGGGCGCCGAGCAGCAGGGTCTGCTCGATGTCGCCGGACCGGGACGGGCCGGTGATCCAGTTCACCGTGCGCGGCATCGTGCCCTTGCCGTAGGCGAAGCGGACCCGATTCCAGACGGATTCGTAATCGCCCGCGATGTCCTTGGCCGACACCACGATGATGTGGTTGTCGGGCAGGAAGTTGAGGGTGGACGGGTTCTGGTGCCCCGACACCATGGCGAGGGTGCCGGATTCGGCCACGCCCCCGAAGGCGTGGCTCACCGCGTTGAGGTCGCGGCCCTCGCTCGGCCCATGGGCGATCTCGAGGGCGGTCTCGGACCAGGGCATCGCCTGCAGGCGCGGATCGTCGCCCATGCGCAGGGTCGCAGGCAGGTTGTGGTTGCGCAGGAAGAGCGCGATGGATTGCGGCACCTCCGCCGGGGAGGCGACCTCTGTCACCGTGGCGAGCGCCGTTTCGACCATGGTCTTGAAGAGCGCGATGCGCTCCTCGCCGGACACCTGCCCGCGCTGGGGGATCACGCCCTTGGGGGCGCGTTCCAGGCGGTCGGCCACGATCTGCCGCCGGATGGTCTCGCTGCCCTTGACGCCGAGGGAGCGGCGAATGTTGGCGAAAATGTCGTCGCGGGCGCTCATGCGCGGGCCCCCTTGCGCTCGCGCTTCCAGCGCTGCTGGAAGGTCTCGCCCTGCGGGGCCGGGAAGTCGCGGTACTTGGTCCAGCCCTTGGCCATGGGCAGCCATGCGAAGCGGCCGCGCTGGCGTCCGGCGAGGGCGAGCGCCCCCATGGCGGCGCGGGTCGCCAGCCGGTAGAGGGCGGGGCGCCTGGCGAAGAAGCCCCAGAGCTGGAGGCCGGACCGGACGGTGGCGGGGGTCAGGTGCCGTTCGAATTCCCGTTCGCGCCAGTGGCGCATGAGTTTCGGCAGCGGGATCCTGACCGGGCACACGCTCTCGCAGCGCCCACAGAACGTGGACGCGTTGGGCAGGTGGCCGGCCTTGTCGACGCCGATCAGCGAGGGCGTGAGCACCGCCCCCATGGGGCCGGGATAGACCCAGCCATAGGCGTGCCCGCCGACCGCGTGATAGACCGGGCAATGATTCATGCAGGCGCCGCACCGGATGCAGCGCAGCATCTCCTCGAAGCTCGTGCCAAGCATGGAGGAGCGGCCGTTGTCGAGGATGACGACGTGGTAGTTCTCCGGCCCGTCCGCATCGGGGCTGCGGCGGGGGCCGGTGGAGAAGGTGGTGTAGACCGACATCTCCTGGCCCGTGGCCGAACGGGCGAGAACGCGCAGGAGCTGGCTGACGTCCTCGAGCGTCGGGACGAGCTTCTCGATGGACGCGAGCACGATATGGGTCTTCGGCAGGATCTGGGTCAGATCGCCGTTGCCCTCGTTGGTCACGATGATCGAGGTGCCGGTCTCCGCCACCAGGAAGTTGGCGCCCGTGATGCCGACATCCGCCGCCAGGAACCGCTCGCGCAGGACGGCCCGGGCCTCGGTGAGAAGCTGCACCGGCTCGGAAAGGTCGCGCTTGGCGTCGAGATGCGTATGGACGCGCCGGAAATCCTCCTCGACCTGGGTGGCGTTGAGGTGAACGGCCGGCGCGATGATGTGGCTCGGCAGCTCGCCGCGCAGCTGGATGATGTATTCGCCGAGATCGGTCTCGACCGGCCGGATGCCGTTCGCCTCCAGGTGATGGTTGATCCCGATCTCCTCCGAGATCATGGACTTGCCCTTCGTGACCGTCTTGGCCCCCGTGTCGCGGCAGATGCCGAGAATGATGTCGCGGGCCTCATCGGCGTTGCGGGCGAAATGCACGTGCCCGCCCGACGCTCTCACCTTCTCCTCATAGGCCTCGAGGTAGAGGTCGAGATGCTCGAGCGTGTGGTTCTTGATGTCGCGCGCCGCATCCCGCAGCGCCTCGAATTCCGGCAGCTTGGCGGCCGCCATCTGGCGCTTGTCGATGAAGCCCTGCTTCACGTTGCCGAGCGCCTTCTGGAGCTGATCGTCGTTCAGCGCCCGCGCGGCATTCTGCTTGAACTGGGGGGAGGTGGAATGAACGGTCATGATCGACTTTTACTTGACGGCAGGGGCTTTGGCGACACCGATCGGCGGTTCGTCGGTCATGCCGGCCAGAACCTCCGCCACATGACGCACTTGAATCGGACGGCCGTCGCGGGTGAGTTTTCCCGCCATGTTCATGAGGCAGCCGAGATCGCCGGCGAGCAGGGTGGGGGCATGGGCCTCCTCGACGTTCCTGGCCTTGGCGTCGACGATGGCGCCCGAGATGTCGCTGTACTTGACGGCGAACGTGCCGCCGAAGCCGCAGCAGACGTCGCTGTCCTTCATCTCGACGAGGCTCAGGCCCTCCACGCTCCCGAGAAGCCGGCGCGGCTGGGTCTTCACGCCGAGCTCCCTGAGGCCCGAGCAGGAATCGTGATAGGTGACGGCGCCGTCGAACGTCGCATCGACCCTGGTGACGCCGAGCACGTCGACCAGGAAGCTCGTCAGCTCGTAGGTCCTGGCGGCGAGCGCATCGGCCTTGGCGCGCCAGTTCGGGTCCTCCTCGAAGAGTTCCGGGTAGTGGACCTTGATCGTGCCCGCGCAGGAGCCCGAGGGCGCCACCACGTAATCGTAGCCGTGGAAGGCTTCGATCACCTGCATGGCGAGGTCGCGCGTGGTGCCGCGGTCGCCCGAATTGTAGGCCGGCTGCCCGCAGCAGGTCTGGACGGGAACGTCGACGATGCAGCCGGCATCTTCCAGAAGCTTGACGGCGGCAAAGCCCACGGAGGGGCGCATCAGATCGACGAGGCAGGTGACGAAGAGGCCGACGCGGGTCTGTCTCGGGGCCATGTTCACGGTTCTAGGATCTCGCGTTGTTTTTGAGATCGTACCATGAACGTAAATCAGGCTGGGTCAAGAGGACCGCCGGCAGACCTGTCATGAAGCACGGGAGCGGCCGGACCCATAAGGCCCGGCCGCTTCGCAAGGACCGTCTCTCAGGCGATCAGCAGGAAGTCGGACGCGTGAAGCTCCACACGTCCGGCGACGGATGCAAACTGCACCGCCTTGGCCGTGCCGCTGCCATCCACGTCGTAGAAGAGCGCACCGGCAGCCTGATCGTAGAGAATGTGCTGGCCGGCACTCGTCGCCTTCGTGCCGAGGGCGAATTCGCTTTCGCTCAGGGTGTTGCCCGCGCCGTCGCCCAAGGCCGCGAAGGCGCCGAGGTTCAACTCGAAACGATCGCCCTGGTCGAGGCCTTCTCCGACGTCGGGAATGAAGTTGAATTCCGATACGACGTCGACGCTGCCGTCGAGCTGCGTGAACCGGAAGGCGTCCGCACCGAAGCCGCCCACGAGCTCGTCGGTGCCCGCACCACCGATGACGGTGTCCTGGCCGAATCCGCCGCTGACCTTGTCGACCCCGGCCCCGCCCTCCAGGACGTCGTCGCCGCTGTCGCCGTTGAGCTTGTCGCCGCCTGCGCCGCCATAGGCATGATCGTTGCCGCTGCCGCCGTGGAGCAGGTTGCCGGCATCGCCGCCGCGAAGCTCGTCGTTTCCTTCATCGCCGTAGAGACGGTCGAAGCCGTCGCCGGACGTGACGATCACGTCGTCGCCGGCTTTGCCGGACACCGTATCGCTCCCGCCCAGGGCGTCGATCACATCGTCGGACGACGTTCCGTCCAGGGTCTCGCCCGCGTTGGTCCCGAGGATGGTGTTCGGGGGAGGCGCAGGGTTCTGCTCGAGAACCGGCAGGCGGGACAGCAGATCGGATCCGAACGGAAGGCCCGAGATCCTGGACAGATCGGGCCGATCGAGCTCGGCCATTCGGTCATGGATGCTGGCAAGAAGACTCACCATGAATCTCTCTCCTATGATCGTGATGCGGGGCCTCGCGGCACCCGACATAGGAGGCTAACTTTCGATTCATTATATAGTTTCAATGATGATCGACGACGCTGTGGCGCGTCGCTGCGAAACATCCAGCGTAACCGGGCAGAAAACCCGGCTCACGCTGGCCTTTTTATGCTGAAACGGAGCTGTTCGATACCTGCATTGCATTCAGCGCAATGCGAGCTTGGCCGCAATAGTCACTGGGATTTCTTACCCGAGGCGTCGAATTGCTTGAGGTAAGCGACGAGATCGTTGACCCTCTGCTCGTCCTTCAGGCCGGCATAGATCATCTTGGTGCCCGGGATCTTGGCTTTCGGGTCCTTGATGTACTCGCGGAACGTGGCTTCGTCCCAGGTGATGCCGGAGTTCTTGTTGGCCGCGGAGTAGTTGTAGCCCTCGACCGATCCCGAGTGGCGGCCGAAGAGGCCGTTCAGCACCGGGCCCACGGCGTTTTTCGCATTCTCGCCCACCTGGTGGCAGGCCCGGCACTGGGCGAAGACCTTCTCGCCGGCAGCCGCATCCTGGGCCTGGGCGGACCCGAGCCCGGCGAGAAGCAGGGCGGCGGAAAGAACGAAGGAACGCATCAAAAACTCCTTTGCTGGACCCCTGTCCCATCCTAGAGCATCGGACCCGAAAGTGGACACCACTTTTGGGATCCATCCGATGCTGAATTTTTTGAGCGACGCATCGTTCTTTGCGGAAAACCGGGTCCACTTTTCCCCACGATGCGTTAGAGACATTCTAGATTATGTGAAAACGCCGTCGGGAAAAGCCGCCTTGTTGTAAAGGTAGCCATTCCTGGGACGCACCGGTGATTCCTCGGGAGGATGCCATGACCATTGCATTTCCACAGCCGGACAAAGCGGTTCTGGCGCGACGGAAGGAGATCGTCGACGGTCTGGGACGCCTTGTCGCGTCGGAGGCGCTGATCGTGTCCGAGGACGAGCGCCGCGCCTTCGAGACCGACGGCCTGACCGCCTATCGCCGGATGCCCCTCGCGGTAGTGCTGCCCTCGACCACGGAGGAGGTCTCGGCGATCCTGCGCTTCTGCCACGAGAACCGCGTCAAGGTGGTGCCGCGCGGGGCGGGAACCTCGTTGTGCGGCGGCGCGATCCCGCAGGAGGACGCCATCGTGCTCGGCGTCGCCAAGATGAACCGGGTGCTCAACGTCGATTTCGAGGCACGCACGGCGCGCGTCCAGTCGGGCATTACCAATCTCGGCATCAGCCAGGCGGTGTCGCATGAGGGCTTCTTCTACGCGCCCGACCCGTCGAGCCAGCTCGCCTGCACGATCGCCGGCAACATCGCGATGAACTCGGGCGGGGCCCATTGCCTGAAATACGGCGTGACCACCAACAACCTGCTCGGCGTCACCCTGGTGATGCTCGACGGCACGGTGGTGGAGATCGGCGGCGAGCATCTCGACGCTGCGGGCTACGACCTCCTCGGCCTGATCTGCGGATCGGAGGGGCAGCTCGGCGTCGTCACCGAGGCCGTGGTGCGGATCCTGCGCGCGGCGGAAGGAGCGCGGCCGGCGCTCTTCGGATTCTCGTCGGTAGAGGATGCGGGCGCCTGCGTGGCGGCGATCATCGGGGCGGGCATCATCCCGGTGGCGCTCGAATACATGGACAAGCCCGCGATCCAGATCTGCGAGGCCTTCGCCCATGCGGGCTATCCGCTCGACGTGGAGGCCATGCTGATCTGCGAGGTGGAGGGCTCGGACCAGGAGATCGACGACATGCTCCGCCGCATCGTGGCGATCGCCGAGCCGTTCCGGCCGAAGACCATGAAGGTCTCGCAATCGGAGGCCGAGAGCGCGGCGATCTGGAAGGGCCGCAAATCCGCCTTCGGGGCCACGGGGCGCGTCGCCGATTACATCTGCATGGACGGCACCATCCCGACCGGCCAGCTGCCCTACGTGCTCAACCGGATCGACGAGATCGTGAAGTCCTACGGGCTCGGCGTCGCCAACGTGTTCCATGCGGGCGACGGCAACCTGCATCCGCTCGTCATGTTCAACACCAACGTGCCGGGCGAGATGGAGAAGGCCGAAAAGGCCGGCGAGGACATCCTCCGGCTCTGCGTCGAGGTCGGCGGCTGCCTCACGGGCGAGCATGGCGTCGGGATCGAGAAGCGCGACTTGATGACCTGCCAGTTCAACGCCACGGATCTCGAGCAGCAGATGCGCGTGCGCGGCGTGTTCGACCCCGGCTGGCTCCTCAACCCGGCGAAGGTGTTCCCCCTCGAAGGAAGGTTCGCCGCGTGATCGTCGATCCCCCTCGCCATACCCCCCGCGACGAGCAGGACGCGTCGATCATCATCCGCGAGGCCGCCGACAAGGGCACGCTCCTCAACGTCGGAGGCAACGGCACCAAGGCTTCGATGGGACGGCCGAACCAGACCGACGCGTCGCTCTCGTCGTCGGGCCTGACCGGGATCACGCTCTACGAGCCGGCCGAACTCGTGATCTCCGCGCGCAGCGGCACGCCGGTGCTCGAGGTCATGCGGGTGCTGGCCGCGAAGGGGCAGGAACTGCCCTTCGAGCCCATGGATTACCGCTCACTGCTCGGCATCAAGGGCGAGCCGACCATCGGGGCGGTGGCGGCCATGAACATCTCCGGCCCGCGCCGCATCATGGCGGGCGCCGCCCGCGACAGCCTGATCGGCGTGCGCTTCGTCAACGGGCGCGGCGAGGTGGTGAAATCCGGCGGACGCGTGATGAAGAACGTCACCGGGCTCGACCTCGTGAAGCTGATGGGCGGCTCCTGGGGCACGCTGGGCTTCCTGACCGAGGTGACGTTCAAGGTGCTGCCCAAGCAGGAGCGCATGGCGACCCTCGTGATCCGCGGCCTCGACGACCGGCAAGCCATCGAGGCCCTGTCCATGGCGCTCGGCTCGCCCTTCGACGTGACCGGCGCCGCCCATGTTCCAGACCGCGACCGCCGGGGCGGCAACACGCTGATCCGGCTCGAAGGCTTCAGGATCTCGGTCGATTACCGGATGAACGAGCTCAAGCGCCTGCTGAGGCGCTTCCGCTTCATGGACATCCTCGAAGGGGTCGGGGCCGAGGCCCTCTGGCAGTCGGTGCGCGACGTGACGCTCCTGACCGATCAGGGCAACCGGGCCGTCTGGCGCGTCTCCACGGTGCCGACCAAGGGGCCCGACCTGGTCGCGCAGGTGGCGCAGTCCCTCGACGCGCAATGGTTCTACGACTGGGGCGGGGGGCTCGTCTGGATCTCGACGCCTGTCGACGGCGATGCGGGCGCGTCGGTCCTGCGCGAGGCGACCGGAGCGTTCGGCGGCCATGCCACCCTGGTGCGCGCCCCGGCCGAGATCCGCTCCGCCGTCGACGTGTTCGAACCGCAATCGGACGCCCTGATGACGCTCTCGCGCGGCGTCAAGGCGTCCTTCGATCCCGCCGGAATCCTCAATCCCGGCCGGATGTACGCGGGGATCTGAGATGGCCGGCACGGCATCATTTGCGGAGGCACGGCCGTCGAACGGCGGGCGGACGGCGCTCGTCGCGGGCCTCGCCCTCGGGCTCATCGCATGCACGGCCGCGATCCTCCTGCTGATGGGCCGCACGCCGATCTGCACCTGCGGGACGATCGAGCTTTGGCACGGCACCGTGAAGGATTCGGGCAACTCGCAGCATCTGACCGACTGGTACACGCCCTCCCACGTCATCCACGGCTTCCTGTTCTATGCGGGAGCCTGGGCGATCGGGCTTCTGCGCGGAAAGGCGCTGCCCTTCGGCGTTGCGCTTCTTTGTGCCATCGGGCTCGAAGCCGCGTGGGAAATCGCCGAGAACACCGACGCGGTCATCGAGCGCTATCGTGCGACCACCATCGCGCTCGACTATTACGGCGACAGCGTCGTCAACTCGGTGTCGGACATCCTCGCCATGATGGCCGGCTTCGTCTTGGCGCGGATCTGGCCGGTCTGGCTGACGGCGCTCGTCGCCGCAATCATGGAAGCTTTCGTCGGGTTCTGGATCCGCGACAACCTCATTTTGAACGTCATCATGCTGATCCATCCCATGGATGCCATCAACCGCTGGCAAGGGGCGATGTGAGACAAAACCATGCAGACCAATTTCACGCCCGATCAGCTCAGAGATCCCGCCATGGCCAGTTCGGAGAAGATCCTCCGGACCTGCGTCCATTGCGGCTTCTGCACGGCGACCTGCCCGACCTATCTCCTGCTCGGCGACGAGCTCGATTCCCCGCGCGGGCGCATCTACCTGATGAAGGACATGCTGGAGAGCGGCAAGCCCGCGTCTCCGGAAGTGGTCAAGCATATCGACCGCTGCCTCTCGTGCCTGTCCTGCATGACCACCTGTCCGTCCGGCGTGCATTACATGCATCTGGTCGACCATGCCCGCGCCTATATCGAGGCGACCTATACGCGTCCCTGGCATGACCGGCTCCTGCGCTGGGTGTTGGCCAGCGTGCTGCCTTATCCGGGCCGCTTCCGGTTCGCGCTCGGCGCCGCGGTGCTGGCCAAGCCCCTGAAGGGCGTGATCGGCGGGCTGCCGCTCCTCGGCAACCGCCTGCAGGCGATGATCGAACTGGCGCCCGCAAAAGCGCCCGCCCGCTCGCCCTTCGAGCAGCCCGGCACCTTCAAGGCCCATGGCGAGCGCCGGGGCCGGGTGGCGATTCTGTCCGGGTGCGCCCAGCCGGTGCTCAAGCCCGGCTTCAACGAGGCCGCCGTCCGCCTCCTCAACCGCCATGGCGTCGACGTGGTCCAGCCCAAGGGGGAGGGGTGCTGCGGCGCCCTCGTCCACCACATGGGCCGCGACGAGGAGGCCCATGGCTTCGCCAAGCGCAACATCGACGCCTGGATCGCCGAGATGGACGGGGAGGGGCTCGACGCCATCATCATCACGGCGTCCGGCTGCGGCACGACGATCAAGGATTACGGCTTCATGTTCCGGGAGGACCCGGACTATGCCGAGAAGGCCGCCCGCGTCTCGGCCATCGCCAAGGACGTCACCGAATACGTCACGTCCCTCAAGCTCATGGAGCCGGTCCGCGAGACCGACCTGGTGGTGGCCTATCACTCCGCCTGCTCCATGCAGCACGGGCAGGCGATCCGCACCGAACCGAAGACCCTGCTGAAGCAGGCGGGCTTCACCGTGAAGGACGTGCCGGAAGGGCATATCTGCTGCGGGTCCGCCGGCACCTACAACCTGCTGCAGCCCGAGATCGCCGCCCAGCTCAGGGCCCGCAAGGTCGCCAATATCGAGCGCACCAAGCCCGATCTCATCGCGACCGGCAACATCGGCTGCATGACGCAGATCGGGAAGGGAACCGGGATTCCCATCGTCCACACGGTCGAGCTTCTCGACTGGGCGACCGGCGGGCCCATGCCGGAAGCCCTGGAGGCGGCCGGCTTCCAGAAGCGCATCTCGGGATCGTTGACCATCGCGGCCGAGTGAGGCTGCTACATTCTTACGCAACGAAATTTCATTTCCAAACCGCTCCCATCTGGGCTAAAGGTCGGGAAAGGGTGAATTTCAGAGGCGTAAGGGCCGGCATATGTCTTCGGGTTGGACGTCGTTCAGGAACCGTTTTGGCAGGAAGCAGGATGAGGCTTTGGCCGGCTCCCTGCATGAGGAGGGCGAGAGCGCCCAGGCAGCCGCGGCCGCCGCTGCACCTGTCGAGGCGCCCGCCCACAAGGGCGAGACGATCGTGGTTCGTCCCAACGGGGCGCTCGATTCCGTCGGCCAGAAGAACGAGCTGATTCGCGTCCGCTTCGCCAACATGATCGACCGGCTGGAGGAGATCCGCAGCCTGAAGGAGGATTTCGCCCTTCTCAGCGAGCCCGTGAACGACCTCATCCGCAGCTACCCGCAGCTCCAGTCGCGGCTTCTCGAAACCGAGGCGGTGCTCAGGCAGGAAAGCGACATGACCGTGGCCCTGCGCCGGGAGCTCGGCGACATCAACAGCCTCCATGCCCGGACGGTGGACGATCTGACCGCCGCGGTCTCGCAGCTGCGCAAGGCGGAGTCCCGGGTTCGCGAGCAGGATTCCTTCATCGAGGACCTGCGCCTCAACGTGAAGGACAAGGAGGCGATCGTCGGCGACCTGGAGAACCAGCTCGCCATCGAAACGGAGCGCGCCCGCAACATCACCGAGGAGAACCAGGCTCTGCGCCTCGAAGCCCAGGAGGCCGACCAGACGGTGGCCCGGGCCGAACGGGAGCTCATCGAGACCCGAGAGCGCAACGGCCTGCTCGATCATGAGGTGAAACGCCTGCAGAAGGTGGCCGAGGAGCAGAACTATCGCCTCTCCAGCCTGACCAACCGCTACGGCGAACTGGAGACCCAGCTCGAGGCGACGCGCCAGCGCGCCTCCGAGCTCGAGACCAAGCTCATGGCCGAGCAGGTGCTGCGCCAGCGCCTCGAGACCCAGATCGATTCCGAGCGCTCGGCCCATCAGACCGATCTTTCGGCGCTCGACATGAAGATCGAGGGCCTCAACTCGCGTCTGGCCGCGACCGACAAGATCCTGGCCCATACCCGCGACCAGCTGCGCGACAAGAACGAGGCCCTGCGCGGCGTCGAGCGCAACCTGAAAGAGACGACCATCGAGAAGAACACCCTCGACCGCCGCCTCGAGGCGACCCAGCAGGAGGTCGAGCGCCAGGTCGCCATGGTCAACGAACTCCAGCGCTCGCGCATCGAGCTGCAGGAGCGCGTCGAGATGCTCAACAAGGCCATCGCGGCCAAGGACTTCCAGATCGAGAGCTCCGACAACAAGCTGGCGAGCCTCACCGAGCGCATCGATCAGCTCACCAAGCGCTTCGATCAGGAGCGCGGGACCCTGGAGGCGGCCAACCGCCGCCTCACCGAGGAGCTGCAGAACGAGAAGGCCGAGCGCTCCCTGGTCCAGGGCGCCCTCGAAATCGCCCGCGAGAGCCGCACCAAGATCCAGAAGAAATACGTGGCCCTGCGCAAGAAGACCCGCCTCGACACGCCGGAAGAGGATCCGACGCTGTTCGACGAGGACGAGACCGAAACCAATGTCCGGCCCCTGAAATCGCCGGACGCGGAATAGATCGTTCACCTCCACGGCCCCGCAGAGATGCGGGGCTTTTTCTTCGGTGGATGGCGTTTGCGCCGCTCAAACCGTCATCACCGGCCCTGTGCCGGCGATCCCGATGGATCGAGGCGCAGCGCTCCTCAGTGTCGGAATGGCCGGGACAAGCCCGGCCATGACGCGGAGAGGGCGCCACGACAAGGAAGGTTCAGGCCGGGACCGAGATCGGCTCGCGCACCGCGCCGGACACATGGCGCCCATCGCTCCGCCGGCCTTGGCGAACGAGCCCCGGCGCGCCACTTTGGGCCGATCGTCCAATCGCATCCGTCTCGGAAACAAGAACGAAGGATCCAAGCAATGGCCCAGCACCCTGCAATCGCCCCCGGCCGCGTCGCGGTCGTCACCGGAGCCGCGAGCGGCATCGGGCTTGCCGCCGCCAGGCGGTTCGCGGAGCTCGGCATGAGGGTCTGCCTGGCGGATCTCGAAGGCGAGGCGCTCCGGCGCGCCGCCGAGGAGGTGGCCGGGGTCGCCGGCAGCCCGGACCACGTGCTGGCGGTCGCGACCGATGTCAGCCGGCTGGAGGAGGTCGAGAGACTGAAGGAAAGCGTTCATTCCGCCTTCGGCGAGGTGGCGCTTCTGATGAACAATGCCGGGACCGAGGCCGGCGGCGAGATGTTCGGCGATCCGCAGCGCTGGCGCGCCATCCTCGAGACCAATCTCTGGGGCGTCATCAACGGCGTTCAGGTCTTCGCCCCCGCCATGATCGACCAGAACACCCCGGGCGCCATCATCAATACGGGATCGAAGCAGGGCATCACCACGCCGCCCGGCAACACCGCCTACAACATCTCCAAGGCCGGCGTGAAGGTTTTCACCGAGGCGCTCGCCCACGACCTGCGCACCCGGCCCGGCTGCCAGGTCACGGCGCATCTGCTCATTCCGGGCTTCGTCTATACGGGCTTCACCCGGGCCAGGGGCATCAGCGAGAAGCCGGCCGGCGCCTGGGCGCCGGAGCAGGTCGTCGACTTCCTGCTGCCGGCCCTTGAGCGGAAGGACTTCTACGTGCTCTGCCCGGACAACGAGACCACGCGCGAGATGGACGAGAAGCGCATCCGCTGGGCCGCCGAGGACCTCATCGAGAACCGTCCGCCGCTGTCGCGCTGGCACCCCGACTACAAGGAGGCCTTCGCCAAGGTGATGGAAGGCTGACCACACTTGGGTTCCTCGACCGTGCCCTTCGATCCGGCAGCCTTTCGGGAGCAGATCGGGACGATCCTGAACGCGCACGCCGGGGCGTTCGGCGTGCCGCAGGAACGGCATGCGCTTCTGCGCCGTCAGATCGCCGATGGGGACGCCCTCCACGCGCGGGGGACGTGGCCCGGGCATGTCACCACATCGGCGTTCATCCTCGATCCGGCGGGGCGGCGGATCCTGCTGATCCATCACCGCTCCCTCGGGCGCTGGCTCCAGCCCGGCGGCCATTACGAGCCGCCGGACGAGCCGGCGATGTCGGCTCTTCGCGAGGCCGTGGAGGAAACCGGAATGGGCGGCCTCGTGATCGACCCGTGGCATGCGCGGACGGGCCTGCCCATCGACATCGACAGCCACCGCATCCCGGCCCGTCCCGAGCGGAACGAACCCGAGCATTGGCATCACGACATCCGCTATGTGGTGAGGGCAACGGAGCGCGACGCCGTCCGTCCCGATCTGCGGGAGGTGCATGGTGCGGCTTGGCGCGACGTCGCGGACCTGGAGACGATCGCCCCGCAGGCCCTGCGGAATATGCGCCTGCTCGGACTGGCCCACCCCTGACAAAGGCCGGGGCCATGCTTACATCCTCCACCAGCACGCCCTGAAGGAGCCATGCCATGAATGATCAGGAACGCCAGGTCATCAGCGACATCTTTCGACGCCTCGAGCAGGTAGCGGACCAGCCTCGCGATCCGGAGGCCGAGCGCTTCATCGCCGAGAAGCTGCGCCAGCAGCCCTATGCGCCCTACGCCCTGGCCCAGGCCGTCTTCGTCCAGGAGCAGGCTTTGGGCAATCTCCAGGCCGAGAACGAGCAGTTGCGGGCCGAGCTCGACCGGGCGAGCCGCCAGCCTCAGCAAGGTGGCTTCCTGTCCAGCATCTTCGGCGGCGGCGCGTCGCGTCCGCCGGGACCGGCCTACAACACTCCGCCGGCCCGCCAGGCCTCGCCCTGGGGCCAGCCCCAGCAATTCCCGCAGCAGCCCTACGGGGCTCCCCAAGGCGGCATGGCGGGCGGCGCGCCCGGCGCCTGGGGCGGCGGCATGCAGCGCGGCGGCGGCTTTCTTGGAACCGCCCTCACGACGGCGGCGGGCGTCGCCGGCGGCATGATGATCGCCAACGCCCTGACCCACGCCTTCGGCGGCGACAACAATCCGCTGAACGACGCGTCCTCCCTGGCCGGCCTGGGCGGGGCCGATCAGGCGGCGGACAATGCCAATCTCGGCGGCATCACCGACTCGCTCTACAACGAGCCCCAGGGCGACCAGGGCGGCCAGGACGATTTCTCCGACTTCGGCGGCGATGGCGGCGACGAAGGGGATTGGACCTGAGATCCCGCTGTCGGCCGCGTCAGATGCGCCCGCCCTCCGGCGGGCGTTTTCGTGTCAGTGGCCGGAGGTTTTCGAGAAGACGTTGATGAGCAGCACGCCTGTCAGGATGAGCGCCATGCCGGCGAGGGCGGGCAGGTCGAGCGGTTGCCGGTAGATCAGCCATCCCGCGAGGGCGATCAGCACGATGCCGACGCCGGACCAGATCGCATAGGCGATCCCGATCGGAATCGTGCGCATGGTCAGGGACAGGCAGTAGAAGGCGAGCCCATAGCCGACGACCACGATGACCGATGGCCAGACGCGCGTGAAGCCCTCCGATGCCTTGAGGGCCGATGTCGCGACGACCTCGCTGACGATGGCCGCAAAGAGATAGGCGTAGTTCATGGCATCCCCCGTTGACCCGGTCATGCCGCCTTACAATGGACCGCGGGCGATTCCCAAAAGCCGATGGCCGGGACGAGCCCGGCCATCGCATAAGGCATGGAATGCCGCGTGCGGGGCGGTCAGATCACGATCACGGTCGTTCCGACCTTCACGCGGTTGTAGAGATCGACCACGTCGTCGTTGAGCATGCGGATGCAGCCGGACGAGACGGCCTGGCCGATGGTGTGCGGCTCGTTGGTGCCGTGGATCCGGTAGAGAGACGAGCCCAGGTACAGGGCGCGGGCGCCGAGCGGGTTGTCCGGTCCGCCTTCCATGAAGCGCGGAAGATCGGGGCGGCGGCGCAGCATCTCGGCCGGCGGGCGCCAGGACGGCCATTCGCGCTTCATGGACACGGTCTTGCGCCCGCTCCACTCAAAGCCTTCACGGCCGACGCCGATTCCGTAGCGGAGGGCGCGGCCGCCTTCCTGCACCAAATAGAGGAACTTGTTGTTGGTATCGACGATGATCGTGCCCGGGCGCTCGGCGCCGCGATACGACACGAGCTGGCGCTGGAATTCCGGCGCGATCGCGTAGTCGATGCTGTTGTCGTAGCCCGTGCCGTTGCCGTAGTCCTGCGGCAGGGACCCGACGACGCTGCCGGTGGTGCGCACGTCGTAAGGATAGCTCGCGACCCGTTCGGCCTGATAGGCCCGTGCGGCCGGGCGCGCCGCGCGGGGATAGCTCTCGGCATACCCATCCTCCGTGTGGGCATAGGGATAGTCGTAGCCCGGGGAGACATAGGTGTTGCCGTAGAAATTGCCGCTCCGGTAGGCGGGCTGCGCGGAGGCAGCAGCCGGGAGGAGGGCGGCCAGAAGCAGTGCAGAGCAAGAGGTCCAAGCGCGCATCGAAGTATCCTGTCTAGCTGTTTTGCAGAATAAACCGGAAGCGCGGCTTTTGTTTCCGCCAAGCTGTCTGAATTTAAGCTGAGGCCGGAGGATCGCTTTCCTGTCGATGCTTTGAAAAGAGGGGTGAAGGCGCGCGGAAAGTGCTGTAAGAGCCGTGCTTCTCGAGGGCGCTCATTCCGGACGCCGTCTCCACATCGTCGTGACATCATGATATTCGGTCCCGCCCTGCGGGCGGCCGCGGGCATCGCGGTTCTGTCCATCATGGATGCGGTCATCAAGGGGATGTCCGCCCATTACCCGACCTTCCAGGTCGCCTTCCTGCGCTTCATGTGCGGCAGCCTCGTGGTCGCCGGGGTCGTGGCGGTTCTGAAGCCGGGCTGGCCCAACCGCGAGACCGTCGCGGCCAACGCGATCCGCTCCGTGATTGCGGTCGTCACGGCCTTGAGCTTCTTCTATGCCCTGGGACAGCTGCCGCTCGCCGAGACCCTCGTCCTGTCCTTCCTGTCGCCGATGTTCATCGCCCTGTTCGGCATGCTGATGCTGCGCGAGAGGGTCGACAGCCGGATCGTGGGAGCGATCGCCATCGGGTTCCTGGGGACCCTCGTGGTGGTCTTCGGCCAGACCGGGGAGACCGGGGCGGCCCGGTCCTGGACGGGCGTGGCGGCGGCCCTCGTCTCGGCCATCACCTATGCCCTGAGCCTGGTGCTGCTGCGCCAGCGCGCCCAAAGGGACAAGTTCCTGCACATCGTCATCTTCCAGAATATCGGGCCGTTCATCCTGGTGGCGCCGTTCGGTCTCTGGGCCTGGCAGCCCCTGAACACCGCGCATCTGCCCTGGTTCCTGCTCATGGGCGTGCTCGGCGTGATCGGCCACGTGCTGATGGCGACCGCCTATGCCAAGGCTGAGGCGGCCAGGCTCGCCCCGCTCGAATACACGGCCCTGATCTGGGCCGTGCTGATCGGCTACGGGGTTTTCAGCGAAATCCCCACCTGGGCGACCCTGGGCGGCGGCATCCTCATCGTGGCGGCCGCGATGCTGACCTCCCGGCGCTGAGGCAGCCGGCGTCCGGTCGGTCATGAAAGCATCACATCAGGCCTTTAGGAGGAGCCAAGGGTCATTTTCTGCCATGGTCCCTCGGGCAGGTCTCTTGACTCCCTCCGCCCATATGACTATCTCGCCGCCAGCGTTGGCACTCCTCCAAGGACAGTGCTAACAGCGAAGAGACCAAGGTGCGGCCAGAGGGGCCGTGCCCATCGTCAAAGGGGAAGTTCCATGAAGTTCCGTCCGCTGCACGACCGCGTCGTCGTCCGCCGCATCGAAGCCGAGGAAAAGACGGCCGGCGGCATCATCATCCCGGACACCGCCAAGGAAAAGCCGCAAGAGGGCGAAGTCATCGCCGTCGGCCCCGGCGCCCGTGACGAGAGCGGCAAGGTTGCTGCCCTCGACGTGAAGGCCGGCGACCGCGTCCTGTTCGGCAAGTGGTCCGGCACCGAAGTGCGCATCGACGGTCAGGACCTCCTGATCATGAAGGAATCCGACATCATGGGCATCGTCGGCTAATCGGCCGCCATCGCCCCGATCGCAAGAATTTTCCAATTTAACTGGAGGCAAAGCCCATGGCTGCCAAAGACGTTAAGTTCTCCTCCGACGCTCGCGACAAGATGCTCCGTGGCGTCGACATCCTCGCCGATGCGGTAAAGGTCACGCTGGGCCCCAAGGGCCGCAACGTGGTGATCGAGAAGTCCTTCGGGGCCCCGCGCATCACCAAGGACGGCGTCACCGTCGCCAAGGAGATCGAGCTCTCCGACAAGTTCGAGAACATGGGCGCCCAGATGGTGCGCGAAGTGGCCTCGAAGACCAACGACATCGCCGGTGACGGCACCACGACGGCGACGGTTCTGGCCCAGGCCATCGTGCGCGAAGGCGCCAAGGCAGTGGCCGCCGGCATGAACCCGATGGACCTCAAGCGCGGCATCGACCTCGCCACCGCCGAGGCCGTGAAGGACATCCAGTCCCGCGCCAAGAAGGTCGCCTCCTCCGAGGAAGTGGCCCAGGTCGGCACGATTTCCGCTAACGGCGACAAGGACATCGGCGAGATGATCGCCCATGCCATGCAGAAGGTCGGCAACGAGGGCGTGATCACGGTCGAGGAAGCCAAGACCGCCGAGACCGAGCTCGACGTCGTGGAAGGCATGCAGTTCGACCGCGGCTACCTCTCGCCGTACTTCATCACCAACGCCGAGAAGATGGTGGCCGAGCTCGAGGATCCCTACATCCTCATCCACGAGAAGAAGCTCTCGTCGCTCCAGCCCATGCTGCCGATCCTCGAGGCCGTCGTTCAGACCGGCAAGCCGCTCCTCATCATCGCCGAGGACGTGGAAGGCGAGGCGCTCGCCACTCTCGTGGTCAACAAGCTGCGTGGCGGCCTGAAGATCGCCGCCGTGAAGGCTCCGGGCTTCGGCGACCGCCGCAAGGCCATGCTCGAGGACATCGCCGTCCTGACCGCCGGCCAGACGATCTCCGAAGACCTCGGCATCAAGCTCGAGACCGTGCAGCTCCCGATGCTCGGCCGCGCCAAGCGCGTCCGCATCGAGAAGGAGAACACCACGATCATCGACGGCGCCGGCCAGAAGGCCGACATCGAGGCCCGCGTTTCGCAGATCAAGGCGCAGATCGAGGAGACCACCTCGGACTACGACCGTGAGAAGCTGCAGGAGCGTCTGGCCAAGCTCGCCGGCGGCGTCGCGGTGATCCGCGTCGGCGGCGCGACCGAGGTCGAGGTGAAGGAGAAGAAGGACCGCGTCGACGACGCCCTGAACGCCACCCGCGCTGCGGTGGAAGAAGGCATCGTCCCCGGCGGCGGCACGGCTCTGCTGCGCGCCAAGGCTGCGGTTGCCAAGCTCCAGAGCGACAATGCCGACGTGAATGCCGGCATCAAGATCGTTCTGCGCGCTCTCGAGGCTCCGATCCGTCAGATCGCCGAGAACGCCGGTGTCGAAGGCTCGATCGTCGTCGGCAAGATCGGCGACAACACGAAGTCCGACACCTTCGGCTTCAACGCCCAGACGGAAGAGTTCGTGGACATGCTCCAGGCCGGCATCGTCGATCCGGCGAAGGTGGTCCGCACGGCTCTGCAGGACGCGGCTTCGGTCGCCGGCCTGCTCGTCACGACCGAGGCCATGGTGGCCGAGGCCCCCAAGCGCGAATCCGCTCCGGCCATGCCGGGCGGAGGCATGGGTGGCATGGGCGGCATGGACTTCTAAGAAGTCCCCTTTCCACTGCTCTGACTTAACGGAAGGCCCCGGAGGAAACTCCGGGGCTTTTTGTTGCCTCTAGAGTAGCTGCAATGAGCCGATATCCACAGCTGTGGCCCAAATACTTAGCTTAGAAAGCGAGATATTGCTTTAAGTTATTAGATAACATATCAAATATTGTCTAATTCTATGGGGCTGGGGTATCTATGACCACATATGTGATCAACGCGTCGAACCCGCTCTCTCCGACTGACAAAGATGGTCAGCACGCCCTCGGACTTTCATCGGGTGATACGGTTATTCTCGAGGCTGGATCCGAGATCATTGCGAATGGCTACAATGCTTTCGCCGTGATCGGGGGATATGACGTTACCCTCCTGATCGACGGGAGGGTCAGTAGCCGCCTTGCCACGGGGGTGGCGGTGCATGGGACCGTCAGTGTCGGCAGCACAGGTAGTATCTACGGGTTCGACTCTGGCCTCCGATTGGTGAACGATTACCCTTCCGACCGTCCCAACTACCTCAACAACGAGGGTAGGATCTCCGGTGTTCTCACAGCAATTGAGGTTTGGAGCCCTAAGACCTTTATTACCAACAGCGGGACGATTATCGGCCAGGATTATGGCATCGTTGCCGCGGGGATGAACGATCCAGATCAGAGCCTAATGATCAACAACACGGGCCGGATCTCGACAGCGACGCCTGATTGTGAAGCCGTTAACGGTCTTTTCGGCGGATCGAATACGATCATCAATCGGGGCACCATTGAAGGCAGGATCGCTCTGGGGGTGAAGAGCGATCTTTATGACGGTCGGGGAGGCGTGGTCACGGGTCTTGTGTATATGGGCCATGGGAACGACACAGCCTTCGGGGGAGCGGGTGATGAGACGTTCATCACTGAAAACGGAGCGAACTTTCTGGATGCAGGCGGCGGGACCGACACACTGATCGTCGTTGCACCTTCGGCGATCGATCTCCGGGTGACGGAGCGGCAGCAAACCTCGGAAGACTCCTGGGATATCATCCGCAACGTCGAAAATCTGAGTGGCGGGGTATTCAGCGACAGGTTGATCGGAAACTCTGCGGCCAATACGCTCACCGGCAATGATGGAAACGATACCCTTGATGGCTATGACGGCAATGACCTTCTGAGCGGCGGAGCCGGCAACGATCTTCTCGTTGGAGGTGCAGGTTCAGACACCGCGGTATTCACGGGCAATTTCTCCGATTACACTATTTCCCTCGCGCAAAGCGGTACAATTACGGTCACGGATCACCGCGCTACGGGCGATGGAATCGACTATCTGGGCGGAGTAGAATTCGCGCTCTTCGGCGATAGGATCTTCACGCTGCCACCTCCGTCTGCGCCATCACCAGCGGTCACACCTACGCCCGCAACGGAGCCCTCCACTCCTACGCCGTCCACACCCATCGCCTCCCCGGCCAAGAACCTCTCCTTCCGCGGCGGCAAGAAGGCTGAAACCTTCATGGGCGAGAGCGGGCACGACTATCTCAACGGCGGTCTCGGCAACGATACCCTGACCGGCCGTGATGGTCAGGACACGTTCGCCTTCAGCAGCAAGCTGGGGCCGAAGAACGTGGACCGGATCACGGATTTCGAACACGCAGACGACTCGATCAGCCTGGCGAAGGCAATCTTCAGCAAGCTCCAGAAAGGCGTGTTGTCCAAAGCCGCGTTCTGGGTCGGAGCAGGGGCGCATGACAAGAGCGACCGCATCATCTTCAACGAGAAGACGGGCGCTTTGTCCTACGATGCGGACGGGTCGGGCACTCACCATGCGGCGATCAAGTTCGCCCAGCTGAAAGCTGGTACAGTGCTGAGCGCGAGCGACTTCTTCGTGGTGTGATCGTTCGATCCGCCGCATCGACGCAAAAAGGCCCCGGAGAGATCCGGGGCCTTGTTCGTCATGGACGACCAGCAGCAATCAGGCGGCGGTCTTCAGAAGCCCTTCGGCCTCCAGGGCCTGCTGGACGCTCGGGCGCGCCGCGATGCGGGCCTGGAAGGCCTGCAGGTGCGGGAACGGCGAAAGGTCGACATTGTGGAAGTTCGCCCAGTTCACGACCGTGAACAGATAGGCGTCGGCGATCGTGAAGGTCTCGCCCATCAGGTAGGGCCGCTTGGCCAGAGCCTCGTCGAGATAGGCGAACCGGGCAGCGAGGCGCTCCTTGGTGGCGGCCTTAACGGCGTCCGGGGTGGCCGGGTTCCACAGGGGGCCGAAGCCCTTGTGGATCTCGGTGCTGATGAAGCCGAGCCATTCGAGCAGCCGGTAGCGCTCCACGGTCCCGGGGGCCGGCACGAGCGTCGTGTCCGGCTGCTGGTCGGCCAGGTACTGGACGATGGCGCTGGCCTCGGTGAGCACGGAGCCGTCCTGCAGGCCGAGCGCCGGCACGTAGCCCTTCGGGTTGATGGTGGCGTAGTTCGCCCCGGACTCGGTGGTGCGGTTGGCCAGATCGACCTTCTCCAGGCTCACCGGAATGCCGGCCTCGCGGGCGACGATGTGAGGCGCGAGCGAGCAGGCGCCGGGATAATAGTAGAGCTTCATGGGTCTTCTCCAGGGTTGAAGGGGATCAGGCCGCGGCCTTGAGGGAGGCCGGCGCGGGGGCGAGACTCAGCGGGCGGGAGGGCTTGAGGGCATAGGCCCCGTCGCCGAGAAGGGCTTGTGCGACGGACAGGACGATCAGGTAAAGCGGGTATTCCCAGCCGCCGCCTGGAGCCGAGAAGACCCAGCCATTGCCGATATGCACCCAGGCCGCCCCGAACAGGACCGGCAGCAGGCCCAGCGCCACCCAGCGGCTCTGCACGCCCAGCACGAGCAGGACGCCGCCGATGAACTCGGCCAGGAAGGTGGCATAGGCGAGGGCGCCGGGCAGGCCAAGCGACTCGAAGTATTGCGCGGTTCCGGCGAGGGTGAAGGTCATCCACTTCAGGACGACGCTGTGAGCGATATACATGACACCGAGCGCGACGCGCAGGAGCAGGGCCGCATAGTCGGAAGGAGACGGGTGGGCGAGTGGCATTGCAATTCTCCATGCAAGTGCATAGAGTTTTGATGCAGGTGCATTGGTCTGTCAATTTATATGCATTTGCATTGAATCAAGGAAGGGTTTGCCGGGATGCAAGAGCCGTCCGCCGCGATCATCAAGGCCTGGGGGCGCCTGATCAGGGCCGAGCGCACCGTGGTGGGGCGCATCGAGGCGGAGCTGAAAAGCGCCGGATTTCCGTCGCTGCACTGGTATGACGTGCTGCTCGAGCTGAAGCGTGGGCCGGACGGGCGGCTCACGCCCCGCGAGATCGAGGCGGCGGTGCTGTTCGAGCAATACAACCTCTCCCGGCTTCTCGACCGCATGGAAGCCGAGGGGCTCGTGCGCCGCATTCCATTTCCGGGTGACAAACGCCGACAGCTGGTCGAGATCACGGAAGCGGGGCGGAGCCTGCAGGAGCGCATGTGGCCGGTCTATGGCGGCGCCATCAGCCGCTTCTTCGGGGAAAAGCTCGGAGAGAAGGAGGCCGGGCAGCTGTCGGGCCTGCTGCTCAAGCTGTTGCAAGCCGAGAATACCTGAAGCCCGAAGAACGAACTGGACCGAAGGACGTTCATGAGAGAAGACGGCTAAGTTCCGACGGCCGACGAGGGATCACCCGTGAAACCAACCATCTTCTCCTTCCCCACGCCGCGGCGCAGCCTTCTTGCCGTCTTTCTCGTCCTCGGCGCGGCGGTTCAGATCGCGGGCTGTCCTCCTGCCTGGGCGCAGTCGGCCTCGTCCGCCCGCTCCAGCTCGGCGTCCATCCGGACACCGGACTTCGACGAGAGCGTGCGCTGGTACCAGGACATGCTCGGGTTTCGGCTGATCGGGAGCCAGAGCCTGGTTCCCGGCCGTCAGGCCGTGCTGGAGCGGAGCGGCTTCCTGTTGGAGATCACCGAGGTCGATCACGTGCTGCAGCCAGATCGAGATCCCCACGCCACGGGCAATGTCGCCGTGACGCCTTTGCCAGTCATCAGCTTCCTCGTCCCCGACGTGGACGAGGAGGTCCAGCGCCTCCGCAAGGCCGGGGTCGAGATCCTGCAGAATCCCGAAGACGAGCTCGATGGTCGCTACCGTACGGCGCAGATCCGCGACAACGGCCGCCACCGGATCGAATTGCGGGAGCCCATCGACGAGAACGGCTTCAACGCGATGGGGCGCTGACGGAAATTTTCCCGCCCCGGGGAATAATCCCAAGCGTGGCGTGTCTTTGAAATCGTGGCCATCACCGGCCTCAGGAGGACACCCATGAAGCTGTTTCTGCGCCCGGCCATCCTGGCAGGAGCCCTCGTCGTCGCCACCGTCGCGCTTGCGCAATCCGCCGCCCCCGCGAAGGTGGCGGACACGAGCAAGGGCAAGGCTCTCGTCGATGCCAAGGGCATGACCCTCTACACCTTCGACCGCGACAGCGCCGGCAAGTCGGCCTGCAACGGGCAATGCGCCCAGAACTGGCCGCCGCTGATGGCGGGCGGGGGCGCCGCTGCCTCTGGCGACTGGAGCGTGGTCACCCGCGACGACGGCTCTAAGCAATGGGCCTACAAGGGCAAGCCGCTCTATCTCTGGGTCAAGGACACCAAGCCGGGCGAGGTCACGGGCGACGGCGTCAACAACGTCTGGCATGTCGCGGCGCCCTGATCCTTGCAGGAGCAGCCCGTTCATCGTTGAATGATGCGGCCAGCTGAGAGTCGCCCTTGGACGAGATCGCTTCCCTTCTCGAACCGCTGATCCCGGGCCTGCGCCGGTACGCCTGGGCCCTCCTGCGCGATGGCGAGGCGGCGGACGATCTCGTCCAGGATACCCTGGAGCGTGCGATCAGCCGCTGGAGCCAGCGGCGCGACGGCGATCTGAGAGCCTGGCTCTTCACGATCCAGCGCAATCTGTTCATCAACAGCCTTCGCCAGAGGAAGGTGCGCGGGATCCCCGTCGGGGAAGAGGCCCTGAACGACGTTCAGTCTCCCGACATGAACCCCGAGAGCCACGCCGGATTGCGCGATGTCCTGAAAGGACTCGAGGCCCTTCCGGAGGAGCAGCGCTCCATCCTGCTGCTGGTGGGCGTCGAGGATCTGTCCTACGAGCAGGCCGCGCAGGTGCTGGGCATCCCGCTCGGCACGGTCATGTCCCGCTTGAGCCGGGCTCGGACGCGACTGAGAGAGTTTATGGAACACGGGCGCGGTGCCGCCTTGAGGAGAGTGAAGTGACGGGCGAGCGACCCATCGGTGAAGACGATCTGCAGGCCTTCGTCGACGGCCGGCTCTCGGCTTCGCAGCGCGAGTCGATCAAGGCGTATCTCGCCGATCATCCGGCGGCTGCCACGCAGGTCGAGCGCGAGATCGAGCAGCGGGAGGCCCTGCGCGCCCGGCTCGCTTTCAAGGCGCAGGAGCCCATTCCCTCACGCCTTCGCGTCGCCAACCTCATGGCGGCCCGCCGTCGCACGCCGTTGATTCGTCCTGCGGCGTTCGCCGCCGCACTGGCATGGCTTGCCATCGGCGGAAGCCTTGGAGCCTGGGGCGGCGTCTGGTGGAGCACCCGGGCGCACAGGCAGGCGGACGCCATGAGCGTCGCCGACAACGCCATCGCGGCGCATCGCATCTATGTGAGCGAGCGCCTGCACCCCGTGGAAGTTCCCGCCGATCAGGAGGCGCATCTCGTGCAATGGCTGTCGCGGCGCGTGGGCAAGCCGCTGACCGCGCCGAACCTGAACGCCCAGGGTTATCGCCTCATCGGCGGGAGGCTGCTTCCCGACAGCGGTGAAGCGGCCGCGCTCTTCATGTACGAGAATGTGGGCGGCAGCCGCCTCACGCTCTATGCCCGATCGCGCGAGAACGAGACCGAGACATCCTTCCGCTTCGAGGAACAGGACGGAGTCTCGGCCTGTTCCTGGATCGACAAGGGATTGTCGTACGTGGTCACGGCCAAGGCGGATCGCGCCCAGCTCCTGCCGATCGCCGAGGCGATCTACAAGCAGCTCGAGGCTGCAGGCGACCCCGCGAAGAGCCGCCTGTAATCATCTCTCCAGCTTCAGCCGAACACCGCGGGATCGGGCCCGACGCGGCCGGAGGCGTCGTCGAGCGCTTCGATCGCACGCATGTCCTCGGCGGCGAGCTTGAAGTCGAACACGTCGATGTTCTCGCGCATGCGGGAGGGCGTCACGGATTTCGGAATGACCACGAGCCCGTTGTCGAGATGCCAGCGCAGGATGACCTGGGCGGGCGTCTTGCCATATTTGCGGCCGATCGCCGTGAGGGTCTCGTCGCTCAGGAGCGTGCCCTGTCCGAGCGGGCTCCAGGATTCCGTCGCAATGCCGCTCTTCGCGTGAAATGCGCGCAGTTCCGTCTGCTGGAATCGCGGATGCAGCTCGATCTGGTTGACCGCAGGGGTCACGCCGCTCTCGTCGATCAGTTTCTGCAGATGCGGCACCATGAAGTTCGATACGCCGATCGATTTCGCCCGTCCGTCCTGCTTCAGCTTGGTCAGCGCGCGCCACGTGTCGCGATAGGCCTCGCTGCCCGCGACGGGCCAGTGGATGAGGTAGAGATCGACGTGGTCGAGCCCAAGGCGCGCCAGGCTCTCGTCGAAGGCGCGCAGTGTCTCGTCGTACCCGTGACGGTCGTTCCAGACCTTGGTGGTGATGAAGAGCTCCTCACGGGCCACGGGAGCGGCCTTGATGGCCTGCCCGACGCCTTCCTCGTTGCCGTAGATGGCGGCCGTATCGATCGAGCGGTAGCCCGCCTTGATCGCCTCGCCGACGGCGCTCGCGGCTTCCTCGTTGGAGACCCGCCAGACGCCGTAGCCGAATTGCGGCATGGCGTTGCCATCGTTCAGGCGGACAGTGGGGATGGTCGTCATAGGCTGCTCCATTGACAATGCGGCAGGAAGGTTGGGTCGATATGGAATAAGCAAATAGTGACCGCCACCGGCGAGCGCCATGCCGGAACCGGCATGGGCACCCTGCGTTGCAAGCTTGACACGATCATCCCCGCACAGGAGCCCGCCTTGTCCATTCCAGAAGCGCGGAAGGGGACCCCCGATCCGACCCTCGACGAGATGGAGTTCCGCCGACGGTTCCTCGAACAGTTTCAGGATCCCGCCTTCGCGGCGCTGGAGGGGGAGCTGCAGCGGGTTGCCGACGCCGCCTGGGACGCCTACAGCCATCATCGCAAGAGCCCCAAGACCCGCAAGGCCGGGCCCGGCTTCGCCGATCCCGACTACGATCTCGCGGTCGACTGGATCGCCGCGAAGGATGCGATCGACCGGGCCCAGGAGCGGCATGAGAGCAGCTCCGGTCCCGCCCGCTTCCTTCTCGTCTCGGCGTCGTCACGCAGCGAGCACACCTGCCCCGGCGAGATGTCCAAGAGCTACCGCCTCGTGGAGATCGCGCATCAGGTCCTGGCCAGTGCCGGCAATACCGAGGTCGAGGTGCTCGAACTGAGCCGTCTCACGGCCGAATACGGCCGTCACATTCACCCCTGCAAGGCCTGTTTCTCGACGGCGGCCGCTTTGTGCCACTGGCCCTGTTCCTGCTATCCCAACTTCTCTCTCGGCCAGACGCACGACTGGATGAACGAGATCTATCCCAGATGGGTGGAGGCGCATGGGGTGATGATCATCACGCCCGTCAACTGGTATCAGGTCTCGTCGCCCTTGAAGCTGATGATGGACCGGCTCGTCTGTGCCGACGGCGGCAATCCGGACCCGACCTCGACGCAGGGCAAGAAGACGGACATCGCCAAGGGTCTCGAGCTGAAAGGCTGGGACTACCCCAAGCATCTGGCCGGCAGGCAGTTCTCCGTCATCGTCCACGGCGATGCCGAAGGGGCGGGGAGCGTCCGCCGCAGCCTGTCCGACTGGCTGCGCGCCATGGACCTGGAGCCCGCGGGCGCAGCTGCGGAGTTCGATCGCTATATCGGCTACTGGAAGCCCTACGCCACCAGCCATGAGGAGCTCGACCAGGATCAGGCCGTGCAGGACGAGGTGCGCAACGCCGCCTGGACCCTGCTCGAAGCCGTCAAGGCGAAGCGGGACGGAAAGCTCGTTGCCGCCGGAGAGAACCTGAAGGAGCCTCGGCAGAAGTAGCGCACGCGCGAAGGCCGGGCGATCGGGCCTGGTCCAGCTTACCGCGCTCGACGATCCGTGGCCTATCTCGGAGCCGACTTCACCTCGGCGTCCCACTTCTTGAGCAGGCGCGTCCGCTCCGCCACGGAGCCGTACTTGGCGGTGTCGTAGTTGATCAGCTTCATCTCCGAGAGCTTCGGCGCATCCGGCGAAACGGGAGCGTTCTTGTTGGACGCGATGGAATAGATCTTCAGGTCCGCGCCGACGAGCTTCTGGGCGTCGGCCGAGAGCGCCCAGTCGACGAAGGCCTGCGCCGTTTCCGTGTTCTTGCCGCCCTTCACGACGGAGATGGATCCGGTCTCGTAGCCGGTGCCCTCGCAGGGTGCCAGGGTTTTCACCGGTGCCCCATCGGCGATCATCGTCACCATGTCGTGCATGAAGGCAATGGCGATTCCGGTCTCTCCCAGCGCCACGGCCTTGACCGGAGCGGCGCCCGACTTGGTGTATTGATTGACGTTCTTGTGCAGGCCTTTCATGTAGTCGAAGGCCTTGTCCTCGCCCATGAGCTGAACGAGCGAAGCCAGGAACACGTAGGCGGTGCCGGACGAGTTCGGATCGGACACCTGCACCTCGTCGCGGTATTTCGGATCGAGAAGATCCGCCCAGCATTTCGGCTCGGGCAGGCCACGGCTTTCCAGCACTTTCGTGTTGTATCCGATGCCGAGGGCGCCGAGATAGGTCCCCGTCGCGCGGTATCCCGCCTGCTCGGCGAAGCGCTGAGCCCAGTCATGCAACTCCGGCAGCTTCGGCGACTTGTACGCAACCGTGAGGCCTTCCTCGGCCGCCTGGATGTGGGAATCGCCCGGGCCGCCCCACCAGACGTCGGCGCGCGGATTCGAGGCTTCGGCCCTGATCTGCGCCAGGGTTTCGCCGGTACTCTTGCGCACCATCGTGGCCTTCGCGCCCGTGGCCTTCTCGAAGGCCGCGACGCCGACGCGGCACTGCTCCTCGAGAATGGAGCAGTAGATCGTGATCGGCGCCTGAGCCTGAGCGGCCAGCGGAGCGGCGCAGAGTGTCGTCGTGAGAGCCAGGCCGAACAGTGACAGGCGCATGAATCCTCCTCCGGGAATGCCGGGCTGATCGCCCCGGCTCCTCTCGTGCGTCAAGAGACCCTGCGATGAGGAAGCTTAGCCGGCTTGTTGTCAAGGAGGCTTTGGTCGAGTGCCGTGCCTCCGCTCACGAGCGACAGGCGGAAGACCGAACAGAAAGGCCGGGCACGAGGCCCGGCCTTCGAATGCGTGGAGCTGCGCCGCTTACCAGCTCGTCAGGACCGAGCCCTTGAACTTCTCCTCGATGAACTGCTTCACCTCGGGCGTGTGGTAGCTCTCGACGAGAGCCTTCACCCACGGCTTGTTCTTGTCCTCGCTGCGCACGGCGATGAGGTTCACGTAGGGACCCTTCGGGTTCTCCCGGGCGATGGGATCCTTCACCGGATCGAGGCCGCCTGCGGTCGCATAGTTGGTGTTGATGACGGACGCGTCCACGTCTTCGAGGACGCGCGGTCCCTGGGCGGCTTCGATCTCGACGAACTTGATCTTCTTCGGGTTGTCGGTGATGTCGATCGGCGTCGGCTTGAAGCCGACATTGTCCTTCAGCTTGATCAGGCCCTTGTCCTGCAGCAGCAGAAGCGCGCGGCCACCGTTGGTCGGGTCGTTCGGGATCGAGATCGTCGCGCCGTTCGGCAGGGCGTCGAGGCTCTTGTGCTTCTTCGAGTAGATGCCGATCGGGAAGTTCACGGTCAGCGCGACGCTTTCGATCTTGAAGCCGCGATCGGCCACCTGGTTGTCGAGATAGGGCTGGTTCTGGAACGAGTTCGCCTCGATGTCGCCACCGGCGAGCGCGGTGTTCGGCACCACGTAATCGGAGAACTCGACGATCTTGAGATCGAGGCCCTTCTTGGCCGCGATGGGCTTCACGGCTTCGAGGATCTGCGCATGAGGGCCGGGCGTAGCGCCGATGCGGATCGTCTGGGTCTGCGCCAGAGCCGGCAGGGCAGCAATCGAGAGAAGGGCGGCGAGGCCCAGCTTCTTCAGGGACATCGGGTGACTCCTTGTGCGATGTTTTGGTTGATGATCAGGCGTGGCGGATGCGCTTGTTGAGGTGGCGTGCGAGGCGGTCGCCGATGCTCTGCACCGCCTGGACCAGCACGATGAGCACGACCACGACCGCGAGCATCATCTCCGGCATGAAGCGCTGATAGCCGTAGCGGATGCCGAGATCGCCCAGGCCGCCGCCGCCGACGGCGCCGACCATGGCCGAGAAGCCCAGCAGCGACACGACGGCCAGCGTCAGGCCGAGAACGATGCCGGGCAGCGCTTCGGGGATCAGCACCTTGCGCACGATCTGGATCGGGCTCGCGCCGAAGGCGCGCGCGGCCTCGATCAGGCCCTGGTCTACCTCGCGGATCGCGCCCTCGATGAGGCGTGCGATGAAGGGCGTCGCGGCGATCGTCAGCGGCACGATGGCGGCGTTCGTCCCGATGGAGGTGCCGGCGATCAGGCGCGTGAACGGGATGATGGCCACGACGAGAATAATGAAGGGGGTCGAGCGCGTGGCGTTGACGATGACGCCGAGCACCCGGTTGACCCAGGGGGCGGCGAACAATTCGCCTTTGCCCGATGTGGCGAGGAACACGCCGAGCGGCAGGCCGAAGAGCGTGGCGATCAGCGCCGAGACGGCGACCATGTAGAGGGTTTCGCCCGTGGAATTGGCGATGAGGCGGATCATCTCAGGCGACATGGCCGAGGACCTCCGTGTCGAGACCGTGCTTGTTCAGAAAGTCGAGGGTGGTGGCAAGCGATTGCTCGGGCACGCCGACCACGAGGGTGCCGAACGGGCGGCCTGCTATCTCGTCGACGGAGCCCGACAGGATGTTGGTCTCGATGTCGAGATCGCGGGCGAGCCGCGCGAGGACCGGATCCGTCGCATGGGGGCCGCGGAAGCCGATGCGCACCACGGCCTGACTGCCGGGCGTCGCCTCGGGCCGGAGCCTGCTCTGCACGTAGGGCGGCAGGGCGCGGCCGGACTCGTCGGCGAGAAACGAGCGGGTCACCTCGTGCTGCGGCCGGGTGAAGACCTCGAACACGTCGCCCTGCTCGACGATGCGCCCGCCTTCGATCACCGCGACCTCGCGGGCGATGTTGCGGATCACCGCCATCTCGTGGGTGATGAGCAGGATGGTCAGGCCGAGCTCGTCGTTGATGCGGCCGAGCAGATCGAGAATCGACCGGGTGGTCTCCGGGTCGAGCGCCGAAGTCGCCTCGTCCGACAGGAGAACCTTGGGCTTGGTGGCGAGCGCGCGGGCGATGCCGACGCGCTGCTTCTGGCCGCCGGAGAGTTCGGACGGATAGCGGTTGCGCTTGTCCGAGAGGCCGACGAGAGCCAGAAGCTCCTCGACGCGGGTCCGGATCTCGGCCTTGTCATAGCCGGCGACCTCCAGCGGCAGGGCGATGTTCTGAGCCGCCGTGCGCGAGGAGAGCAGGTTGAAGTGCTGGAAGATCATGCCGATCGAGCGACGCGCATGACGAAGCGCGGCTTCGGGCAGGGCTGCGATGTCGGCGCCGTCGACGATCACCTTGCCGGAGGAGGGCTTCTCGAGTCCGTTCACCAGGCGGATCAGGGTCGACTTGCCGGCGCCCGAACGGCCGATGACGCCGAGGATCGAGCCCTGGGGGACGGCGAGGTTGATCTCACGAAGGGCCGTGACGGGCTGGCCGTCCCGTCCGGGAAACGTCTTCGACACCTTCTCCAGGCGCACGATGGGCTCCGCCGGGATCAGGCGCTGGGCAGTCTGGCTGCCGAGATAGCCGAGAGGGGCGTTCATAAAGTCGCCTTTGCAGTGACGTCGGGGATGTCGAAATGACACATGAAACATCCCGTTCTCTAAGTCAATTGTTTCGTTCGTTAAACAGGACGATCCGTTTTTGCCGAACGCGATTGGCCATTTATGTGCCTGTTGCACTTCTCACAAGGCTGCTATCGCATGGAGAGAAGGGAAGTTCCTCCTTTCTTTCGCCACAAGCCCGATTGATCCGGCTTCTCGGATATCCACGGAGCCGGGAACGGGATCTCGGCAGGAGATGTGTATGATCAAGGCGAGCGTTGCGCTGGCAGTCGTAGGATTGGCCGTTCTGCTGGCTTCCCTGTCCGGGGCGGCTGGAGTTCCGTTCTATCTGCCCCTCTCGAGCCTCGTCCTGGCCGGGATCGTGTTCGCAGGGCGGAACATCCCGACCTTCCTGCGGATCTTCGTCGTGATGATTGCGGCGACCCATCTGGTGCTGGTGGCGCTGGTGGTCGGCGCCGCCACGGGCCTGATCACGGGCGATTATACCGGATACGTGCCGCCGCCCTCCGCGGCGCTGGGCGCGACGGCCTTCGGGGCGATCATCTACGGCCTGTCCTACGTTCCGGTCGTGCGCACCATCTGCCGCATCACCGACCTTTATCTCGACTCGCAGGCCGACAGCGTCATCCGCATTCCCTTCCTCGGCCTCGTGCGGGCCCGGGAGGGCACCATCGGCATCGCGATGATCGGGATCCTCATCGCCATCAACCTCGCCCAGGTCGCGCTGAACGTCCGCCTCAGCTTCTTCTCGCGCGACATGTTCAATGCGCTCGAAGCGAAGGATGCAGCAGCCTTCTGGTATCAGCTCTTCGTCATCTTCACGCCGCTGGCGGCTGTGTTCGTGGCCATGGCCCTGACCGAGGTGCTGCTGCAGAACGTGCTGTCCATCCGCTGGCGAGCCTTTCTCAACACCTACTATCTTCGCGAGTGGCTCGGCGACGGGACGCATTACCGGATGCAGATCATGGGCCGCGGCGCGGACAACCCGGACCAGCGCATCTCGGAGGACCTGCGCAAGTTCGTCGAGAGCACCTATTCCCTGTCCGTCGGCCTGATGAACCAGGCCGCGACCCTGGTGTCCTTCGTGGCGATCCTCTGGACGATCTCGGCCGGCTTCACCTTCCCGGGGACGAGCGTGGAAGTGCCGGGTCTGCTGGTCTGGGTCTGCGCCGCCTATGCGATCCTCGGCACCTGGGTGACCCATCTCATCGGACGGCCGCTGATCGCGCTCAACTTCGAACAGGAGCGCGTGGAGGCGAATTACCGCTTCTCGCTGGCACGCCTGCGCGAATACACGGAACAGGTCGCGCTCCTGTCCGGCGAGACCGCCGAGCGGGAAGGCCTCGGCCGGCGGTTCGGTCAGATCGTCGACAACTACATGCGGATCGTGTTCCGCCTCATCAAGCTCAACACCTTCACGTCGGCCTATTTCCAGGCCAACGTGGTGGTGCCCTACATCCTGACCGCGCCGTATTACTTCATCGGCAAGATCTCCCTCGGCCAGATGCAGCAGGTGGTCGGCGCGTTCTCGCGGGTGGAGTCGGCGCTGACCTACTTCATCACGATCTATACGACGCTCGCCGACTACAAGGCCGTGCTCGACCGTCTCACCACCTTCGAGGGCGCAATCGCATCGGCCCAGCGCGTCGGGGGCGAGAGCAAGCTGGCCGTCGCCGAAGCGCCCGGACGGGACCTGCGCCTGAACGACCTTGACGTGCGGCTGCCCGACGGCAGCGCTCTCATGCATACGGACGAGCTGGCCTTCCATCCGGGCGAGCGTACCCTGATGACCGGGCCGTCGGGCTCCGGCAAGTCCACCCTGTTCCGCGCCATCGCGGGCATCTGGCCCTTCGGCGAGGGGCAGGTGCTGGTCCCCGAAGGGCAGACCATGATGCTCCTGCCGCAGCGGCCGTACATTCCCATCGGGACCCTGCGTGAGGCTGTGACCTACCCCAGCCGGGCGGACGCCTATGACGACATCCAGATCGCCGAGGCTTTGCGCTCGGCCCGGCTGCCGCAGATCGCCGAGCGTCTCGACGACGACCGCAACTGGGCCCAGACCCTGTCGCTCGGCGAGCAGCAGCGCCTCGCCGTCGCCCGGGCGCTTCTCGCCAAGCCCGACTGGCTGTTCCTCGACGAGGCGACCGCCGCGCTCGACGAGCCCACGGAGGGCGAGATCTACCGGATCATCAAGGACAAGCTGCCGAACACGACGGTGGTGTCCATCGGCCATCGCTCCACGCTGGCCGCCTATCACGATCGCCGGATCGACATGAAGAAGTCGGATGGCGGCCTCTCGACTCCGGTCGATCTGCGCCAGGCCGAACCTGCGGAATAGACCCTCTCCGTCATCACCGGCGCTGTGCCGGTGATCCCGAACGGAGAAGCGCCGCGCTTCACAGGATCGGGATGGCCGGGACAGGCCCGGCCATGGCGCCGTCGGTGGCATTCCCGGCGAGCAAAACGAAAAAGGCCGGCGCGACGCCGGCCTTTTTCATTCTCGCCCGGCAACAGGTTAGAGCGAGCGCTCCAGGACCAGCTGGCCGCCGTTCTGGGTCTGGATGATCAGGTTGCGGCCCTGGATGTCCCACTTGCCGGAGGAGCGGAGCGCTACCAGGAAGGCCTGCTCGATCGCCATGGTGGTTTTGTCGCAGCTCTTCTTCGTCAGGGCGAAGGGCCCGACGGCCAGTCCCTGCTCGCGCAGGGGATAGGCCGCCGTCGCATAGGTGTTGCAGCCGCTGAAGCCTGTGGCCCGAAGCTGGTCGTCGAGCTTGAAGCTCGGACGCTCTCCAGTGAACGGCTTGCCGTTCAGGCTGACGGCCACCCAGGAGGAGTTCAGGGGGAAGATCTTGCCGCCGTCTCCCGGCTGCGGGACCTTGGGATCCACTTGGCGCGTCGGGCCGACCGGCCGGCCAAGGGTCGTCCCTGCCGACTGGGCATGAGCTCCCGAGACGGCGGCGAGAGCCACCACGAATGTCGCAAGTCGAAGTGCGTTCATCGGAACCTCTTCACGCAAAAAACGCCCGGACCATAGGAGGCCTTGAGCCCCGAGGCAACGCCCAAGGTGATGTTGTCCTATCCATACGTGAGGAAACACGCCTCAGCCAATTCGCCGCAGGAGGCGCTCGGTAAGAGCGTTGGTCGGACGGAACAGATAGTCGAACGCCCGAACCGAGATGTCCTGCGCGCCGATGCCCTGGAGGGCCGCCACGATCTCGAACACCGTCGCGGCCCGGCAATGCAGCACGACCTCGCGGCCGAGAGCGTTGCCATAGGGGAGGGACGCTCCGTGGTTCTTGGTCAGCGCCACGAGCGCTGCGCTTCGGGCCGGGTCGAGCGCCGCCCGCACCTCGCGGCTCGTCCTGGCCTCTTCCTCGGCGGCGATGCGCGTCAGCACGGCCGTGGCCGCGGCTCGGGCCCGGTCCGTCCAGGGGGCGCGGGTCGCGGCCACCAGATTGGCCTCCGAGCGCAGCATCACGCCGTCGTCCAGGATTTTGAGGGCATTGGCGGCCAGCGTCGCGCCGGTCGTGGTGATGTCGACGATCAGCTCCGCGGAGCCCGCGCCCGGCGCGCCCTCGGTGGCGCCGAGGCTCTCGACGATCCGGTAGTCCGCCACGCCCTTCTCGGCGAAGAAGCGGCGGGTGAGGTTCACGTATTTGGTCGCCACCCGCATCTTGTCGCCGTGGCGCGCGCGTAGATCGGCCGCCACCTCGTCGAGGTCGGCCATGGTGCGCACGTCGATCCAGGCCTGCGGGACGGCGACGACCACGTTGGCATGGCCGAAGCCGAGCGGGGTGAGCAATTCGACCGCCTCGTCCGCGTCGGCGATCTGCTCGCGGATCAGATCCTCGCCGGTGATGCCGAGATGGGCGGTGCCGCTGGCGAGCTGGCTCACGATCTCGGACGCCGACAGGAACGCGACCTCGACGTCCGGAACGCCCGCGAGCGTGCCGCGGTAGTCGCGCGCCCCGCGGGATTGGGTGAAGACGAGGCCGGCGCGGGCGAAGAACGCGGCGGCGTTCTCCTGCAGTCGTCCCTTGGAGGGAACGGCCAGGATGAGAGGCGAGTCGGTCATCAGGGTGTTCCCACGATACGGTCGAGCCAGAACGAGCAGCCCACCGCCGGGATCGGGGCTTCGGCTCCCAGATGTTCGAGCAGGCGGTCGTAGCGGCCACCGCCCACCACGGGCTTGCCGTCGCCGCGGCGCGGATCCTGCACTTCGAAGATGAACCCCGTGTAGTAATCGAGATTGCGCGCGAAGGTCGCGGAAAAGGAGAAGGCGCTCACGTCGAGCCCGCGCGCGGCCATGAAGCCGGTGCGCTCCTCGAAGGTCGCGAGCGCGCCGTTGAGATCGAGGCCTGCCTCTCTGGCGAGGCTCCTGACCGCATGAGCCGCGTGGTCCGGATCGCCCGCAACGGCGAGATAGCGCTCCAGGATCTGCCGCGCCTCCTCGGCCAGGCCGGTCCGGTTCGCGGCGCGGGCCAGGAAGCGCTCGGCGATCTCGCCCGCGCTGCGCCCGCCGACCCGGGCGATCCCGGCGATCGACAGGATGTCCTCCACGAAGGACTTGGCCGCTTGGGGAGCCTGCCCCTCGATGGCCGCGAGCAGCCCCGCATGCTCCTGGGCCCCCGGTCCGTCGGGCTCGCCGAGGCTCGCCAGCCCCTGTCCCGACACGATGGCGCGGATCACTCGGCGCTTGGCGGCCGGCGCGACCCCCAGGGCATCGATCAGCGCATGCAGAAGCCCCATGTCGCCCAGCTTGACCACGGGGGCGGGGCCGCCGAACTGCTTGAGCCCGTCCAGGGCCAGGGCGAGGATTTCCGCATCGACGGCCGAGACATCCGTCCGGCCGATGGATTCGAGCCCCGCCTGCAGGAACTCGCCGCTTTCACCCGACCGCATCCGGAAGACCGGGCCGCCATAGGAATAGCCGGAGGGCTGGGCGCCATGGTGGAAGAGGTGCTGAAGGCAGACCGGGATCGTGTATTCGGGCCGCAGACATAGTTCCGCCCCCGAGGCGTCCTGCGTCACGAACATGCGGCGCCGGATATCCTCGCCGGACAAGTCGATGAACACGTCCGCCGGCTGCAGCACCGGCGGCTCGATCCGCGCATAGCCTTCGCGCTCGAAGAGCGCGATCAGCGCGACAATGGCATCCGTCTCCGTCACTCGCTTCGCCCAATCCTTGTGTCGGCAAGCTCTCTAGCAATGCCGCGCCGGGAAGGCGATTGTTTTCGACGGGAAGGGTGAATGCTCAGGTGAAGATCCCAATGCGAAGTAGGCTTCTCTCCAACCAACAGGAATGGCCGGCACAGGGCCGGCCATGACGGGATGAGGTCCGCGGCGGCCCAGGGCTTACTGCTTCCCGGCGGTGTCGGTCTTCGCCTTGGTGGTCCGGCTCTTGCTGGTGCCGCTGGAGCGCTGGACGTATTTGACCTTCTTGGGCTCCTGCTCGTCCCCTTCGTCGCCGACGAGGCTGGCGGGCAGGAAGTGGCGGGCGGCCTCCGTGACCACGCCCGCGACGGCCCCTGCCGCCGTCTGGGTCAGGTCGACGCCCTGCGAGCCGGCATCGGCCACGGCGGCGCCGGCCTTCTTGGCCGTGCGGGTCTTGGTCAGGGCGGCGGCAGCGGCGCCGGCGGCGGCGATCAGAGCGTCGGCCAGAATCTCGCGGCCGAGATTCGTATTGATCAGATCCATGAGGCCGGACTTCTTGGCCGTCTTTGCCAGTTTCGCACCGGCGCTCTTGTCTGAACCCTTCTTCGCTTTCGCGGTGTTCTTCTTGTCCTTGTTCTTCGGCATCTTCATCTCCTGATGGTCAAGCTTGGGAGACAACCCCTATGAAACCACAGGGGTTCCCGAAAGGCCAAGCTTATCCGAAGTGGCGGTCGAGAACCTCGCGCACCGCCCTGACGAGATCCGCCTCGGGCACGGAGAACTGGGCCGGACGGGCCGCCTTCCACTCCTCGTTCGACGCGATGGCCTGGGCCGCCTTGGCGCCTTCGATGAGATCCTTGATCTCGACCTCGCCGCGCTCGCGCTCGTTGGAGCCCTGGATCACCACGCAGGGGCTCTGGCGCCGGTCGGCATATTTCATCTGCGCCTTCATGCCCGAGGAGCCGAGATAAAGCTCGGCCCGGATACCTGCCTGGCGCAGGGTCGAGACCATGCGCTGGTAGGCGGCGACCTGGTCCCGGTCCATGACGAGCACCACGACCGGTCCCGGCTTCTCGGCCCCGGACACGATGGGGCTCCCGACCATCTGCAGGGCCGAGAGGAGGCGGGAGACCCCGATGGAGAAGCCGGTCGCCGGCACCGGCTCGGAGCGGAAGCGGCCCACGAGGCCGTCATAGCGCCCGCCGCCGCCGACCGATCCGAAGCGCACGGGGCGCCCGTCCTCGTCCTGGACCTGGAAGGTCAGCTCGGCCTCGTAGACCGGGCCCGTATAGTATTCCAGGCCGCGTACCACCGAGGGGTCGATCGTCACCCGGTCCTCGTAGCCGGACGAGGCGACCAGGGCGGCGATCTCCGCCAGCTCGTTCGCGCCTTCCAAGCCGCGGTCCGAGGTGCCGACGACCCTGCGCAGGTTCTCGACCGTGGTCGCGTTGTCGGCACCCTTGGCGTCCGTGAACGCGAGCACGCGGGCGATGGCGTCTGGGTCGAGTCCCGCGCCTTTCGTGAAGTCGCCGCTCTCGTCCCGGCGGCCGGCGCCGAGGAGCTGACCCACGCCTTCCGGGCCGAGACGGTCGAGCTTGTCGATGGCGCGCAGCACCGTCAGGCGCTGGCCCGCCTTGTCCTCGCCGCCGAGGCCGATGGCCTCGAGCACGCCGTCGAGAACCTTGCGGTTGTTGATCTTGATGATGAAGTCGCCCCGGTTGAGCCCGAGCTTCTCCATCGTGTCGGCGGCCATCATGCAGATCTCGGCATCCGCCGCGACGGAAGCGGCGCCGACCGTGTCGGCGTCGAACTGCATGAACTGGCGGAAGCGCCCGGGGCCCGGCTTCTCGTTGCGGAACACCCAGCCGACCCGGTAGCTGCGATAGGGCTTGGGCAGCGCGTCGAAGTTCTCGGCCACGTAGCGGGCGAGCGGTGCCGTCAGGTCGTAGCGCAGGGACAGCCATTGCTCGTCGTCGTCCTGGAACGAGAACACGCCCTCGTTGGGTCGGTCCTGATCCGGCAGGAACTTGCCGAGGGCATCGGTGTACTCGACGAAGGGCGTCTCGACGCCCTCGAAGCCGTAGAGTTCGTAGGAATCGCGGATCGCCGCGAGCATGCGCTCGGTGGCGGAAAGATCGGCAGGGGTGCGATCGGCAAAGCCGCGCGGGGCGCGAGCCTTGATCTTGTCGGCCTTGGACATGGTTTCTTACAGCAGCCGTTGGGTTGGGGAAAACGTGCTGCGGTCACTACTCCCTGCAGCGAGCACGAGCAAGGGCTCTTGCCGGACGGACGGGTCCGGCGGTCATGGCGGCTGTGAGCCCGTGAACCGGCCGCCGCGAACGCCTCCTCCTCGTCATCACCGGGCTTGTCCCGGTGATCCCGCTTGTTTGAGGTGCGGCGCTCTTCCGGATCGGGATGGCCGGCACAGGGCGGGCCATGACGGTGCGGCGGCCGGACGGCTGTGGCGATGCTGATGTCAAAGAGCAGCACCTGCGGGCCCGCAGCTTGCGCTGCGAGCCTGCAGGATGATCGAGGGTGGCGCGAGTGGCGGCCCGGCTCGATGTCTGAGGTGATCAGCGAGAGCCACGCTGCTCGTCGCGCACGGTTCTTTTCAGGCGGACCAGCTGGACGGAGCCCAAGGTCGGCCTCCTGCGCGCCCAGGGGTGCGAAGCCTGTCGCAGGACCGTGCCGGCTCCCACACTTGCGACGCCTCGCGAGCGCGCCCCTCGAAGGAACCGATCTGCGCCATGATATAGCTTAGCTTGATGCATGTGTCAAGAACAAAGTGAGAACATCATCGCACCCACACCTGTCCACCACTCCCACGTCATCACCGGCCTTGGGCCGGTGATCTCGATCCGTAAGGCACGGCGCCTCACATGATCGGGATGGCCGGGACAAGCCCGGCCATGACCTGGAGGGTGTCAGGACGGGCTGAGGGTGACGGGCGAGGTGCAGGCCCGATGGTACTCGACCGACCCCCGATCCCACACCCATAGTCCTCATCCTGAGGAGGGCCGATGAGGGCCCGGCGGCAGAGAAGAAAAACCGCTCAAGGCCAGCACGGGGCCGGCCATGAGGAAGGCTGAAATCAGGCGACCGCCTTGATCACTTTGGTCAGCTTGTCGACGATCTCGCCGATCTGCTCCTCGGTGATGATGAGGGGCGGGGACAGGGCGATGGTGTCGCCGGTGATGCGCATCATCAGGCCGTATTCCTGGAAGCCGCGGTCCATGGCCTCGAAGGCGCGCTTGCCGACGGCATCGGGCCGGGACGCGAGGTCGATGGCCCCCACGAGCCCGATCGTGCGGATGTCGAGCACGTTCGGCAGCTCCTTCAGCGAATGGATCGCATCGGCCCAGACCGGCTCCAGGGCCTTGGCGCGCTCGAACAGCTTCTCGTCGCGGTAGATGTCCTGGGTGGCGAGGGCCGCCGCGCAGGCGAGCGGGTGGCCCGAATAGGTGTAGCCGTGGAACAGCTCGATCATATGGTCGGGGCCGTTCATGAAGGTCTTGTAGAGACCCTCGCGCACCAGCACGCCGCCCATGGGCACCGTGCCCGAATTCACCCCCTTGGCGAAGGTGATCATGTCCGGAATGACGCCGTAGCGCTCGGCCGCGAAGGCCGTGCCGAGGCGGCCGAAGCCCGAGATCACCTCGTCGAAGATGAGCAGGATGCCGTGCTTGTCGCAGATTTCGCGCAGGCGCTTGAGATAGCCCTTCGGCGGCGGCAGCACGCCCGTGGAGCCGGCCATCGGCTCGACGATTACGGCCGCGATGGTCGAGGCGTCGTGGAGCGCCACGATGCGCTCCAGCTCGTCGGCCAGATGCGCGCCCCATTCCGGCTCACCGCGGGAGAAGGCCTGCTCGGCCCGGTTGTAGGTGTGGGGCAGATGGTCGACGCCCGCCAGCAGGGTGCCGAAGAACTGGCGGTTCTTGACGATGCCGCCGACCGAGATGCCGCCGAAGCCGACGCCATGATAGCCGCGCTCGCGGCCGATGAGGCGCGTCTTGCTGCCCTGGCCCTTCGCGTTCCAGTAGGCCAGCGCCACCTTGAGCGCCGTGTCCACCGCCTCGGAGCCCGAGTTGCAGAAGAAGACGTGGTTGAGATCGCCCGGCGCGAGCTGGGCGAGGCGCGAGGCCAGGGTGAAGCCGCCCGCATGGCCGAACTGGAAGGCGGGCGAATAGTCGAGTTCCTGCGCCTGGGCCTGGATGGCCGCCGTGATCTCGTCGCGGTTGTGGCCGGCATTGCAGCACCAGAGGCCGGCGGCGCCGTCGATCACCTCCCGGCCGTCGGGGGTGTAGTAGTACATGCCCTTGGCGCGGGCGATCATCCGGGGGCGCTGCTTGAAGGAGCGGTTGGCCGTGAACGGAAGCCACCAGGCATCCAGGTCGTTGGGTGCGATGAGGTCGTTGGCGGCTCTGGATGTCTGTGCGGTCATCATGGTCCCCGAGAATGTCTGGCTGATCGGGAACCTAGCAGCCGTTTCCGGGCGCGGCAAAAAGAACTTTGGGCGGAGCCATGAGCCCGGCGCAGCTCTCGGCTCAGCCGGTCATGGCGCGGGCTTCATAGCCGGCGGCGTCGAGGGCTCGCGCCACCTCGACGCTCTGCGCCGTGGTGGTGACATGCACGCGCCCATGCTCGAGGTCCACGTCGACCCTGGCGCCGGGATCGAGGCGCTGGATGGCCCGGGTGACCGAATTGACGCATCCCTGGCAGGTCATTCCATCCACCTGCATCAGCAGGTCCTTGCGCGGTTCTTCCATCGGATCGGTCCTTTCGTCGGCTCTGACGGGATGGCCGACATCATGGGCGGGCAACGCCGGACTGCGTAAAAATGTCCATTGCGGGAAAGCGAAACTTGCCCCGCGAATCGCGCTGATTCATTGTCTGTTAACACACTGATTCGCGCATATTCGCCGAGCCAGGGGAGCGGGGGCACCCATGGTGACGAACAAGAAAAACACTTCAGTCCTTCGGGACAGGAAGGCGGCGCTGCTCGCCTTCGCGCCGGCCATCCTGACGGCAGCCGCCTCGGCCACCATGCCGATGGAGGCGGGGCTCGTCCTGCCGGTTTTCGGCTTTCTGGTCATGACCGTCTTCTTCGGTCTCGTGGTCCTGTGGTGGCAGGCGGAAACGGAGCGGCAGACGCTGGCCATGCGGTTCGCGGCCGCTCCGCCGGACGGACAGGTTCCGCCGGCGCCTCTGGTCCTGCGTTCGCCCATGCTGGCGGGCGGCCCGGCGGCCGTTCTGCGCGAACTGGCCCGGTCGGCCGACGCGGTGGTCGACCCGCCTCCGCCGGCCCGCGCGCAGGTGGTCCGCTTCCCCGAACCGTCCCTGCTGCCGTCGATGCGCAGCCCCTCGACCGAAGAGGTCAGCCGGATGAGGCTGGTGGCCCAGGCCTTCGAGGCCGACCGGATCGAGCTGCACCTGCAGCCGGTCGTGTCTCTGCCGCAGCTCAAGATCCGCTTCTACGAGGCGCTGGCGCGGCTGCGCCTGGCCGATGGGACGCTCCTCGGACCGGCGGACTTCCTGCCCATCCTCGAAGCCTCCGGCCGCGCGTCGGATTTCGACCGCCGGGTCCTGATGCGCTCCATGGCGGTCGCGCGCCATCTCGTCGCCCGCGGCAGCGAGGCCATCGTGAGCGTGAACCTGACGGCCCATGCCGTCGCCGAGCCGGGCTTCCTGTGGTCGCTGGCGGGGCTCGTCGACGCCAGCCCGGATCTGCTCGGCAAGATCGTCCTGGAAATGCCTCAGCACAGCTGGCGCCATCTCGACGCGGATCACAGGGCCGCGCTGTCCGCTCTGCGCGAGCGGGGCGTGCCGTTCTCCCTCGACCGCGCCGCCGACCTGAGGTTCGATCCCGTGACCCTGGGCGACCTCGGCATCCGCTTCATGAAGTTGCCGGCGGACCTCATGATCAAGGCGGCCGAGCAGACGGACGGCCGCTATGCCGGGCCGGAGCTCGACGTGCGCGACTTCGCCCCGTCCCTGCGCCGCCAGGGCATCCGGCTGATCGCCGAGCGGGTGGACCAGGACGACATGGTCCCGGTCCTCTGCGATCTCGGCGTGCCGCTGGGACAGGGCTTCGCCTTCGCGGCTCCGCGCCCGGTCAAGCCGGAGATCGCCGGCGAGCAGGCGGCTCCGCAGCCCTTCGGCCTGGAGCCCGCGCCGACCCTTCTGCGGCGCACCGGTTGACTTGAGCGGCGCAAGGGCCTACCCGCCCGGTTTCAGAGCACAAGCATCGCACCTGAAAGCGCATCCCACTTTCAGGTGCGATGCTGATCATCAAAGTGCACATCGTTCGGCGCGGACCCAGAGGGCCGCGTCAGCGAGAAAACCGGGTCCACTTTTCCGCACGATGTGCCAGGGAGACCTCATGACCGCTCCGTCCCGTCCCGTTCACGTCGAGGGCCTGCAGCCTCTCGCCGAAAACTACGATCTCGTCCTGTGCGACGTCTGGGGCGTGCTGCACAACGGGATCAAGGCCTACGAGGCGGCCAGCGATGCGCTCACCCGGTTTCGCGCCAAGGGCGGACGGGTCGTCCTCGTGTCCAACGCGCCCCGGCCGGGGGCTTCGGTCGGAACGCAGCTCGACGGCTTCGGCGTGCCCCGCACGGCCTATGACGCCATCGTCACCTCGGGCGACCTGACGCGGCTCGCCATCCAGGAGCGCATCGACAGGATCGTCCACCATATCGGGCCGCCCCGCGACATGCCGATCTACGGCGGGCTCGATGTCCGCTTCGGCTCCATCGACGAGGCCGACTACGTGGTCTGCTCGGGCTTCGACAACGACGAGGAGGAGACGGTCGAGGATTACCGGCCGCAGCTCGACGCCATGCTCGGCCGACGCCTGCTCATGGTCTGCGCCAATCCCGATCTCGTGGTCGAGCGCGGCAACATGATCCTACCCTGCGCCGGAACGATCGCTCTCGCGTACGAAGAGATGGGCGGCGACGTCTTCTATGCGGGCAAGCCGCATGGTCCCGTCTACGACCGGGCTCTCGCCGTCGGGGCGGAACTCGCCGGCCGTTCCATCCCGAAGGAGAGGGTGCTCGCCGTCGGCGATGCCATCCGCACGGACATCGCGGGCGCGGCGGGTTACGGCATCGACTCGCTGATGGTTGCCCGCGGGATTCACGCCGAGGAGCTGGGCCTTCACGCAGGCGGCCTGGTCTCCGACCACGTGCAGGACTGGGTCGACCGTCAGCCTGTCCGGCCGACGGCCTTCACGGAAGTCCTGTCCTGGTAGCGCGCGACGGGACATGAACCTGTCGTCACCAGGCTTGTCCCGGTGATCGCGATTGGCCGGAACGCGGCGCCTTTCCGATCGTCATGGCCGGGACAGGCCCGGCCATGACGAGGGAGGGCATCGTCGTCCGCGAACCACGCCCGATCGAATCCAAAGCGCCTCCCTTGACCCGCAGGCTGGTTTTCGACAGGGTCGCGCCCGCACCGATATCCGCCCGATGAGTTCCGAGGTCTCTCTCCCGATGCCCACCCCGTTCGCGATCTGCCGCGATGGCGAGCCCGTGCCCGAGAGCCTCGTGGGAGCCGTGGGGGCCATCGGCAATTTCGACGGTGTGCACCGAGGCCACCAGCATCTCCTGAGAATGGCCCAGGGTTCCGGGCGGCCGTCGGCCGCCGTCACTTTCGAGCCGCATCCGCGCACCTTCTTCCAGCCCGACAGGCCGCTGTTCCGCCTGACGCCCGAGCCGGTGAAGCTCCAGATCTTCGAGCAACTGGGCCTCGACGGGGTCTTCCAAAGGCGCTTCAGCGGCAGCCTCGCGGCCCTGACGGCGCCGGGTTTCGTCGATCTTCTGGCCCGAGAGCTTCAGCTCTCGGGCGTGGTGATCGGCCATGATTTCCATTTCGGCCGCGGGCGCGAGGGCAATCCGGCCCGCATGGCGGAGCTCTGCCGGGAGCGCGGGCTCGACTGCCTGGTCGCCCCCGCAATTGTCGAGGGGACCGAGCCGGTCTCCTCCAGCGCCATCCGGGCGGCCCTGGAGGCGGGCGACATCGCCACGGCCAACCGGCTTCTCGGCTATCGCTGGTTCGTGCAGGCGCAGGTGCGCCATGGCGACAAGCGCGGCCGGGAGCTCGGCTACCCCACGGCCAATATGCGGCTTTCCGACGATTGCCGCCTCCGCCACGGGATCTACGCGGTCAGGGCCAGCGTGGCGGGCCGGCCGGTCGACGGCGTCGCCAGCTTCGGCCGCAGGCCCACATTCGACAACGGCGCCCCGTTGCTCGAGGTGCATCTGTTCGACTTTTCGGGCGATCTCTACGGCCAGATACTCGACGTGGAGTTCATCGGCTGGATCCGCGGCGAGGAGCGTTTCGACGGCATCGACGCGCTGATCGCCCAGATGGACCGGGATTCGGTCGAGGCGAAGCGGATGCTGGCCGCGGATACGACGGTCTCGATGATCGGCTGAACGTCCGACGCGATCCCGCTTCACACCGCCGGCTTGAGAGCCTGCGCGGCCATGGCGTAGCCCCCCATGGCGCCGTCGACGAAATGGATGTGGTCGCTGCGGGTCGCCGAGGGCACGAAGCAGGTCATGAGGGCGGCCTCCTGCCGGTGCAGGCCGTAATGGGCGATCCCCGCCCGCCGCGCCTCCGTCAGCAGGGCTTCGATCCGGTCGGCGAGCGCCGGGGTGCAGTCGAGGGTCATGCGCAGGCCGTCGTCGAACTTGCGGAAATCCGTGTTCTCGACGAGCTGGCGCCGGTAGCGGGCCGGATCGAACCGGCCGACCTTGAGCCCGAACCGGAGGACCACGAACGAGATCAGGCGGCGCACCGCCAGTTTCCCCAATGTAAGGAGGCCCGCCCCGTCCCTCGAGACGGTTTTCGCCTCGATGCCGAAGCCCCTGAAGGGCGTGGTCAGGGCCGGCCCGTTCGCGGGAAGGGGCCGGCCGGCCTCCTGGCCCTCGGCCAGGGACAGGACCTGCCCGACGAGGGCGTTGAAGGCGTCCGGGCCCGCCGCGGTCTCGGGCAACAGGATCAGGGACAGGATGACGCCGCGCTGGGGCGTGATCTCGTCGAAGCGGCAGGTCAGTCCGGTGAGATCGGGCAGGGTGCCGGGCGGTGCCGGAGGAACCGCGAAGGCGCCGTCCTTCATCCGCCGCTCGGCATAGGCGAGGCCGCCGCCGGAGAACATCGCGTAGGAGACATCCGGGGAGGCCGCGAAGCGGGCGATGCGCACGTCGTGGCCCTTGGCCCGGATCTCCGCGACCGGGACCATGGCGATGCGCAGCTCGAAGCCGAAGACGTCCCGCACCCAGGCGGCCGCGGCGGCGAGCGCCTCGCGGGCGGGACCGGATTGCGAGGCCGGCAGGGCGAAGCTTGCTCCGTCGCCGCCGAACACGAAGGGGAATTCGCTCGTGCCGAGCGTGTTGGACACGGCCGCGATGACGGAGGCCGCCGCCGTGTTGACCTCCTTGTAGCGCCCGGCCGCGATGGCGGCGGTCGAGCGCACGATGTCGCTGAGGCCCAGCACCCAGTCGTCCGGCACGGGCATGTAGAGCCCGGGATCGGTCAGCTGGGAAAAATGGTCGAAGACCGGCAGGCGGGCGTAGAAATCCGCCTCCGCCTGCCGGCCCGGATCCTGAAGAGAAACGCCCATGGTGGGCGTCAGCCCGCCGTTTCGCCCTCCGGGGCTCCTCGGCCCAGCTCGTCCGGAAGCGGGTCGCCGTCGGCGACGAAGCGCATCGACACCGAGTTCATGCAGTAGCGCTCGCCGGTCGGCGGCGGGCCGTCGTTGAACACGTGGCCGAGATGACCCTCGCAGCGGGCGCAGCGGATCTCGGTGCGGACCATGCCGTAGCTGGTGTCGCGCACGAAGGCGATGTGCTCGCGGTCGATCGGGTCGAAGAAGCTCGGCCAGCCGGTGCCCGACTCGAACTTGGTGCCCGCATTGAACAGCGGCAGCCCGCAGAGGCGGCAGCAATAGGTGCCTTTTTCCTTGGCCTCGTTGAAGATGCCGCAGAACGGTCGCTCGGTGCCGTGCTCCAGCAGGACCCGGCGCTCCTCGTCGTCGAGGTTCGCCGCCAGGGCGTGCAGCTGCTCGCGGCTGGGCGGGGTGAGGTCGAAGCCGGCCTTCGAGCGCCGCTTCTCGTCCACGGGGGAGTGAGCCATCGTTCTTCCTCTCAATCAGCTTGGAGAAACCTTACACCGGAATCGCGTCCAGCGTCTTCGGCTCCTCGTTCGAATGCCCGTTGCGGGCCGCCCTGAACGCGGCGGAGGCCGCGTAGGCCGTTCGGCGCAGGCGCATGACGACGCCGAGGGGCTGGTGCGCGGCAAGGCCGTGCCACGGACTGAAGGACAGGCCTTCGTCGATGGCGGCCGCTTTGCCGTCGCTCCAGGCCTCCTGCGGCTCAACCGTGATGCGACCGACCGGAATATAGGGACTCCTGTCCTCCGGCCACAAGACGGAGGCATCCTCGACCGGCATGGTGTCGAGATCGGCGCAGAGCTGGACCCGGATTTCCCATTCCCCGCCATGCCGGTGGAAAAAATCCACGACGGCTTCGCGCAGGCCGTCGGACCTACGGTTCAGGTCGAGCGGAGCGCCCTTGAGCTCTTTCAGCTCCGCGCTTATCGGCGCGACCGAGACCTTGGCGATGTAGGCGCCGTAGCGGATCGGCGCCTGCGAATAGAAGGTCTCGCCCAGGATATGGGTCTCCGGGTGCCCGCCGAGGGCCTGGAGCTTGGCGCTCTCGCCGCCGAAGGCCTCGATCAGGCTTTCCAGGCCGCGCGAGATGGCCGAGACTGCCTTCTTGGTCCGGTCGAGCCGGTCGGTAGTCTTCTCGAGGAGCTTGAGGTTTTGGGCGAACATGGACGGGCTCGACTGGAAGGCGGGGCCGTTCACCAGCACGAAATCCTGGGTCGTGGCGCCCTCCGAGCCCGGCAGGCGCTCGCCTTCGACGCCCGACACCTTGATCGAGAGGCCGCGCGGGGTGGAGATGCTGTCGTCAAGGATGTCGCCCGGCGTGGTGGAGAGCCGGAGAACGGCCGGGTAGGTGCCGGGCTTGGCGAAGAGGCCCTGGGCCAGGACCCCGGGCAGACCGGGCAGAACCCGAAGTTCCCCTTTCAGGGCGCCGTGGCCTTTGGCGTGCACGCTGCGCATTGCGCGGCCGTAATCCGCAAAAGTCTTTTCCCGGATCTTCCGCATCGAATCCAGAATGCTCGCCCCGATCTCGGCCTCCTTCGGATGCGGCGTCTCGACGGATGGTTCGTAGCGGACCGGGGAGGAGGGGGGCATCGGGGACATGCTGGGGCTCCGTCTTCGAGCATAGGAGGGGCCATTCGGCCCGAACGAGGGCAAGGCGGAACCGTGGCAATGGTTCCGCGCCGGCTCCCGGCCGTTCGGCAAACCCATGTGTCTGCGCTTTATTATCCGGCCCGGCGCTGCTAAAAGGCTCGTCATGTCCACGGCTTCTCAGGCTCCGCTGGCCGCCCGCATAGGCGCTGCGCGAATTATCGGCCCGGCTTTCGCATGACCCGCGAAGGTCCGGGATCCTAGCCGTTCGCCTCCGACAGAAGCCCGATGCGCCCGCCTGATTCACGGGCCACACAAGACCGATTGACCACGATGACCGACAAGCCCGAAAGCGCCGCCCGCGATTATTCCGAAACCCTGTTCCTGCCCCAGACCGAGTTCCCCATGCGGGCCGGCCTGCCGCAGCGGGAGCCGCTCCTCCTCCAGCGCTGGAACGAGAACAGGCTCTACCAGCGCCTGCGTGAGGTCCAGAAGGGCCGTCCGCGCTTCGTGCTGCACGACGGCCCGCCCTATGCCAACGGCAACATCCATATCGGGCATGCGCTGAACAAGATCCTAAAGGACATGGTGGTCCGCTCCCAGGGCATGCTGGGCTTCGATTCCAACTACGTGCCCGGCTGGGACTGCCACGGCCTGCCGATCGAATGGAAGATCGAGGAGGAATACCGCGCCAAGGGCAAGAACAAGGACGACGTGGACATCGTCGAGTTCCGCCGCGAGTGCCGGGCCTTCGCCGAGAAGTGGATCGACGTGCAGCGCGAGGAGTTCAAGCGCCTCGGCGTCGAGGGCGACTGGACGAACCCCTACCAGACCATGTCCTATGACGCGGAAGCGCAGATCGCCCGCGAGATCATGAAGTTCGCGGTGAGCGACCAGCTCTACCGCGGCTCGAAGCCCGTCATGTGGTCATCCGTGGAGAAGACGGCGCTCGCCGAGGCCGAGGTCGAGTACCACGAGAAGACTTCCACGACGATCTGGGTGAAGTTCAGGATCACCAACACGCTGGACGGCGATCTCGACGGCGCGTCCGTGGTCATCTGGACCACGACTCCCTGGACGATCCCGGCCAACCGCGCCATCGCGTATGGCGACACCATCGCCTACGGGCTCTACGACGTCACGGAGGCGGCGGACGACAACTGGGCCAAGGTGGGCGACCGTCTCGTGATCGCCGACAAGCTCGCGGCCGATGTCTTCGCCACCGCACGCGTCGCCGAATACCGACGCGTGAAGGACGTGCTGCCGGTGATGATCGAGCGCTGCGCGCATCCGTTCCGCGGGCTCGAGGGCGCGCACGGCTATTGGGATTTCGGCGTTCCGGTCCTGCCGGCCGACTACGTGACCGACGACGCGGGCACGGGCTTCGTGCATACGGCTCCCGGCCACGGCGCGGACGACTACAATACCTATGTGAAGCACCGCGACGTCTTCGCCGCCTGCGGCACCAAGGAGGTGCCGCACACGGTCTCGCCGGATTCGTCGTATTTCCCCGACGTGCCGTTCTTCGCCGGCGAGCGCATCTACGATGACAAGGGCAAGGATGCGGGCGCCAACGAGGCTGTGATCCGCAAGCTGGTCGAGGTCGGGGCGCTCATCGCGCGCGGGCGCCTCAAGCACCAGTATCCCCATTCCTGGCGCTCGAAGGGGCCGCTGATCTTCCGCAACACGCCGCAATGGTTCATCTCGATGGACAAGCCGCTCGACGGCAAGGGCGACACCCTGCGCCAGCGCGCGCTGCACGGCATCAAGACCGTCGAGTGGGTGCCCGAAACCGGCGAGAACCGCATCACCGGGATGATCGAGAACAGGCCCGACTGGGTGGTCTCGCGCCAGCGCGCCTGGGGCGTGCCGATCGCGGTCTTCGTCCGCAAGGGCACCAACGAGATCCTCAAGGACGAGCGCGTCAACGACGCCATCGCGCAGGCCTTCGAGCAGGACGGCGCGGATGCCTGGTATGCGGATGACGGCTCGCGCTTCCTGAAGGCGGGCGGCTACGACCTGAATGACTTCGACAAGATCAACGACATCCTCGACGTCTGGTTCGACTCCGGCTGCACCCACGCCTTCGCGCTCGAGAAGCGCGAGGACCTGAAGGTTCAGCGCAAGGTCGACGGCGGGCCCGATCAGGTCATGTATCTCGAAGGCTCGGACCAGCACCGCGGCTGGTTCCACTCCTCGCTGCTCGAGAGCTGCGGCACCCGCGGCCGCGCGCCCTACGACATCGTCGTCACCCATGGCTTCACGCTCGACGAGCAGGGCCGCAAGATGTCGAAGTCGCTCGGCAACACGGTCGCGCCGCAGAGCATCATTAAGGAATACGGCGCCGACATCCTGCGCCTCTGGACGGCCTCGGTCGATTATTGGGACGATCAGCGCATCGGCCCGGAGATCATCAAGACGACGGCCGAGACCTACCGCAAGCTGCGCAACACGATCCGCTGGATGCTGGGCTCGCTGGCGCATTTCCGCGAGGCCGACAAGGTCGCGTTCAACGAGATGCCCGATCTCGAGCGCTTCGTGCTTCACCGCCTGGTCGAACTCGGCGACGAGGTGCGCGAGGCCTACGGCAACTACGACTACAAGCGCGTGGTCGCGCTGCTGACCTCGTTCATGACGACGGACCTGTCGGCCTTCTACTTCGACATCCGCAAGGACTCGCTCTACTGCGATCCGATCTCCGGCAAGGTGCGCAAGAGCGCCCTCACGGTGATCGACCAGACCTTCCGCTGCGTGGCGACCTGGATCGCCCCGATCCTCGCGTTCACGGCGGAGGAATCCTGGCTCGCGCGCTATCCGCAGGCGGAGTCGGTGCATCTCGAAACCTTCCCGCAGGTGCCGGCCGAGTGGCGTGACGAGGCGCTCGCGGAGCGCTGGGCGAAGGTCCGCCGCGTGCGCCGCGTCGTCACCGGCGCGCTGGAGATCGAGCGCGCCCAGAAGCGCATCGGCGCGAGCCTGGAGGCGGCGCCCATCGTGCACATCGCCGACGAGAGCCTGTTCCGGGCCGTCGAGGGCCTCGACCTCGCCGAGATCTGCATCACGTCCGGCATCCAGGTGGTGCAGGGCGAAGGCCCGGCCGAGGCCTTCCGCCTCGAGGACGTCAGGGGCGTGGCGGTCGTGCCGGGGCTGGCCCAGGGCCGCAAATGCGCCCGCTCCTGGAAGGTCACGCCCGACGTCGGGACCGATCCCGATTATCCGGATGTGACGCCCCGCGACGCGGCGGCCCTGCGCGAGTGGGACCAGCTGAAGGCGGCGGCGGAATGAGCAAGCCCGACGACACCGGCGTGCCGCTGACGGATGCGGGAATGACGCCTCAGGCCGCTTCGCCGCGTCCGCGCGTAGCGAACCGGTCAGGAGGCTCGAAAGGCGGGAGCTCGAAGGGAAGGGGCAGGGGCCGCTCGGTCCAGAAGGGCCTGTCGGCCGCGGCGGTCCTGGGCTTCACTGCGGCCTTGCTCACCCTCGTGCTCGATCAGGCCACCAAGCTCTACACCCTTTTCGTCTACGATCTGCCGGTGCGGGAGCCGGTCGAACTCGCTCCTTTCGTCAATCTGATCGTCGTGTGGAACCGGGGCATTTCCTACGGCCTGTTCCAGCAAAGCTCGGAGGTCGGCCGCTGGGGGCTGATCGTCATCTCGATCCTGGCCGCCATCGGCCTGTCCTTCTGGATCCGGCGCACGACGGCCAAGCTTCTGGCCGTATCCCTCGGCCTGATCGTCGGCGGCGCCATCGGGAACGTCATCGACAGGCTGGCCTACGGGGCCGTGTTCGATTTCATCCAGATCCATGTCGGAACCTGGTCCTGGTACGTGTTCAACGTGGCCGATGCCGCCATCGTTGCGGGGGTGGTTGGTTTGCTTTATGACTCCTTCGTCCTGGAGGGGCGACGAGCGAAATAACGATATGTTGTGGCGCCGTTTGCCATATGTTCGCCAGAATGAGCGATCAGGCCTTCCGGCCACAATGAGAAACGAATGGTGGGTGCCATGAAGGGAATGAAAATCATAGGCCGCGCGGGGGCCTTGGCGCTTCTGATCGCCGCCACCGGCGCTTCGGCCCAGGAAGGCGAGGCCGTGAAGAGCATCCTCGGCGCCATCGGCATCATTCCCAAGGAAAAGGCACCCATCGCCTACAACGAGCGCGCGCCGCTCGTGCTTCCGCCCAAGATGGATCTGCCGGCTCCGGTCGCGAGCAGCGGTGCCGAGGCGCGCAACGCCAACTGGCCAAAGGATCCGGACGTGGCGGCCCGCCGCAAGGCCGCGGCCGAAGCCCGCATGCCTTATACCAATTCCGAACTCTACAAGAACACGGAAGGCAAGCGCCTCTCCATCGAGGAGATGCGTGCCGGACGCAATCCGAACGCCGCGGCCGCCGGCCCGCAATACCCGGTCGGTCGGCAGGCCGATATCGCCCGCATGAGCCCCGACGAGCTGCGCGCCTTCTCCAAGGAGGACAAGCCGCAGCTTGAAGGCAACGGCCTCGACCGCCGCTATCTCAGCGATCCTCCGGGCGATCTGCTCAGGGCCCAGGGCGGCCGCCGCATCAAGGCCACGGCCGATCCGATCGTGTCCGGCGATCCCGACAGCCCGTCGGCCTATCTCCGCCAGCAGCAGAGCAGGCAGTAAGCATTGTCTCCTCCCTCTTCCTTCAGGCGAACGGATCGACCGTTCGCCTGAAACCGTTATGGGGCCATCAAAAGCCAAGCCTGATCGGACATTTCCGGACAAATCGCGCCGCACAGGAAAGATCAGCGGCTTCGCTTGCATAGCCCCTTAATTTGACTATCCCGTAGGAACTGCCCTGCGAAACGCATTGATGTCGCCAAGGTTGAAACGTCATGGACACTGCCTCAAAGCCCCTTCTTCGCGCTGACGCCGCCTCATTCGGGCGGACGGAAGGCAGTGGCCCGAACCTGTCATCCTTCACGCTCGATAATGGTCTCGACGTCGTGGTCATCCCGGACCGCCGGGTCCCTGTCGCGACGCACATGATCTGGTACCGCAACGGTTCGGCCGATGATCCGCTCGGACAATCGGGCATCGCGCATTTCCTCGAGCACCTGATGTTCAAGGGCACGGAGAAGCACCCGGCCGGCGAGTTCTCGAAGGTTGTCTCGGGCCTCGGCGGTCAGGAGAATGCGTTCACGTCCTTCGACTACACGGCCTATTTCCAGCGCGTCGCCCGCGAGAACCTCAAGACCATGATGGAGTTCGAGGCCGACCGTATGACGAACCTCCTCCTGGAGGAATCCGTCATCGCGCCTGAGCGCGACGTGGTGCTGGAAGAACGCCGCATGCGCGTCGAGACCGATCCGTCGGCGCAGCTCTCCGAAGCGATGGCGGCTTCCCTGTTCGTGCATCACCCCTACGGCATTCCGATCATCGGCTGGATGCACGAGATCGAGACGCTCAATCGCGACCACGCGCTCGACTACTATCGCCGCTTCTACACGCCCGAGAACGGCATTCTGGTCGTGGCGGGCGACGTGAGCGAGGACGAGGTGCGCCGGCTGGCCGACGCCACCTACGGCCGCATCGCCCCGCAGGGCAAGCGTCCGGTGCGGATGCGTCCGCGCGAGCCCGAGCCCGTGGCGGCGCGCCACATCACCGTGGCCGATCCGAAGGTCGAGCAGCCGACCATGCAGCGGCTCTACCTCGTGCCGTCCTGCCGCACGGCCTCGCAGCGCGACTGCTACGCGCTCGAGCTTCTCGCCGAGGTGATCGGCGGCGGGCCGACCTCCTATCTCTACCGCAAGCTCGTGATGGAGCGCGGCATCGCCGTGAACGCGGGCGCCTGGTACATGTCCTCCGCCATGGAGGATACGCGCTTCTGCGTCTATGCGGTGCCGGCCGAAGGCGTGTCGCTGCAGGCGCTGGAAGAAGCCGTCGATCAGGTGCTCAAGACCATTCCGGCCGAGGCGCTCGACGCGGATTCCGTCGAACGCGCGAAGACGCGCCTCGTGGCCGAGACGATCTATTCCACCGACAGCCAATCGTCGCTCGCGCGCATCTACGGCTCGGCGCTCGCCATCGGCGAGACCATCGAGGAGGTGCGCCGCTGGCCGGTCGAGATCGAGACCGTCCTGAAGGACGATCTCGCCTCCGCGGCCGAGCGCTATCTCATCCCCCGCCGTTCCGTGACGGGCTATCTGCAGAAATCGGCCTCTTAAAAAAGCCCGCCTGCACAAGAACCGAGGTACCCATGACAGCTTCTGTCGAAACCATGTCCTCGTCTCCGACCACGGTAAAGGCGCTGACCTCCGCCCGTGGCGTCGAGGCATGGCACGTCGAGTCCGACGTGGTTCCGCTGATCGCCGTTTCCTTCATTTTCGAGGGAGGCTCGGCGCACGATCCCGCGGACAAGCCCGGCGTGGCGCAGATGCTCGCACGCCTGCTCGACGAAGGGGCAGGCGAGTACGATTCCGATGCCTTCCAGGAGCGCCTGGCCGCCCATGCGATCGAGCTGTCGTTCAATGCGGGCAATGATGCCCTCGGCGGCTCCCTGAAGACGCTGGTCAAGCATGCGGACGAAGCCTTCGAGCTGCTGCGCCTTGCGCTCGCCGAGCCGCGCTTCGATCAGGATTCCATCGAGCGCGTGCGCGCCCAGACCATCGCGGGGCTGAAGTACCAGCAGAACGATCCGGGCGTCATGGCGACGCGCCGCTTCTTCGAGGACGGCTTCGCCGGCCATCCCTACGGGCGTCCGACCTCGGGCACGCCCGAGAGCATCGCGGCGATCACCCGCGACGACCTGATCGCCATGCACAAGGCGATCATCGCCCGCGGGCGCGTCAAGATCGCCGTGGTCGGAGCCATCGGAGGCGACGATCTCTCCAGCCTGCTCGACAAGGTGTTCGGCGCCCTGCCGGACGCCAAGCCCCTCGGTCTCATCGAGCCCGCCTCGCTGCAGAAGCTGGGTTCGCGCATCGTGGTCGATCTCGACGTGCCCCAATCCGTCATCCGCTTCGGCATGAACGGCATCGCCTGGCGCGATCCGGGATTCATCCCGGCCTACGTGCTCAACCACATCCTGGGCGGCGGCGCGTTCACCTCGCGCCTGTTCCAGGAGGTCCGCGAGAAGCGCGGCCTCGCCTACAGCGTCGGCACCTCCCTCGTGAGCTACCGTTCGGCCAGCATGACATGGGGCTACACCGCCACCAAAAACGAGCGCGTCGTCGAGGCCCTCGACGTCATCACCGACGAGATGGCGAAGCTGACGAGCGAAGGCCCTTCCGACGAGGAGCTGCAGAAGGCCAAGGATTATCTCACCGGTTCCTACGCCCTCGGCTTCGACACCTCGACGAAGATCGCCCATACCCTGGCGCAGATCGCCTTCGAGGGCCTCGGCATCGACTACATCGCCCGCCGCAACGGCCTTGTCGCGGCCGTGAGGCAGGCGGACATCCGCAAGGCCGCCGCGCAGATCTTCGGCGACGGCAAAATGCTCACCGTGATCGCCGGCCGGCCCACCGGCGTTTGATCGCCACGCCGTCACCGGGCTTGTCCCGGTGATCTCGATCCGAGGGGCGCGGCGCTCCAGACCCGCCTTCGGAGGCAGACGCTTCAGGCCTGTTGCGACGGCCCTAGCCTCGGGCTCCTCTCTGCCCTAATCTTTCGCTCCTGCTTTGAACGAGTCGGAGTACGCCCATGGCCCTGCAGCAATCGATCGATCTTGCCCTTGACGTGAATATCGGGGAAGGCGGTCTGCCGCAGGCGGCGCTCGACGATGCGCTCGGGCTCGTGGGCGAGGCCATGAAGCGCCTCGCAGAGGACGATGCGTCGGGCCGGCTGCCGCTTCTCCACATGCCGCGCACCACCGACGATCTGGCGGACATCCGTGAGGCGGCCGCGTTCCTGCGCGACGATGCGACCGACGTGGTCATCCTGGGCGTCGGCGGATCGAGCCTCGGCGGACAGACCCTGGCGCAGCTGAAGGATTACGCGGTGCCGGGCACGGGCCGCTTCACCGAGAGCCCCCGCATCCACTTCCTCGACAACCTCGATCCGATCACCTTCGACCGCATCCTGCACAAGCTGCCGCTCTCCTCGAGCAAGTTCGTGGCGATCTCGAAATCCGGCGGCACGGGCGAGACGCTGATGCAGACCATCGCGGTCCTCACGGCCCTGGAGAAGGCCGGCCTGCGCTCCCATCCCAACGATCTCTTCCTCGGCCTGTCCGAGCCCCGCAAGGACGGCGGCAAGAACGCCCTTCGCGATCTCCTCGAGCCGGAGGGCGTGCGCTTCCTGGAGCATCACACCGGAATCGGCGGACGCTACTCGGTGCTGACCAATGTGGGGCTCCTGCCGGCCGCCGTGCTCGGCCTCGACGTCGAAGCCATCCGCCAGGGCGCGGCCGACGCCTACGCGCCCTTCCGCAGCGGGGCCGCGGCCAAGGACGCGCCGGCCGCCCTCGGCGCCGCGCTCAACGTGGCGGCGGCCAAGGCCGGCAAGGGCATCGCGGTCACAATGGCCTATGCGGACAGGCTCGAGCGCTTCACGCGCTGGTGGGTGCAGCTCTGGGCCGAGAGCGTCGGCAAGGACGGCAAGGGCACGCAGCCGGTCGCCGCCATCGGTCCGGTGGACCAGCACAGCCAGCAGCAGCTCTATCTCGCGGGCCCGAACGACAAGCTCTTCACGGTGCTGACCACCGGCGTCGCCGGGAAGGGGCCCGTGATGGATGCGTCCCTGGCCAAGCGTGCGGGTCAAGCTGCGTTCGCCGGCAAGACCATCGGGGATCTGGTGGCCGCTCAGGGCCGTGCCATGGCCGACACCTTCGCCAAGAACAGCCGTCCGACTCGCCAGATCCATGTCGAGACCCTGAACGAGCGCACCCTGGGCGAGCTTCTCATGCATTTCATGCTGGAGACGATCCTGGCCGGCTACGCCATGGGGGTCGACCCGTTCGATCAGCCAGCAGTCGAAGAGGCCAAGATCCTGGCCAAGGAGTATCTAGCGCAGGGCTAGAGAGCGTAGGAGCACGAGTCCCGTCCTGCCATCCTCCCCGTCGTGGCCGGCCTTGTGCCGGCCATCCCGATCCGGGAAGACGCGGCGCTTCAGACAAGCGGGATCACTGGGACAAGCCCGGTGATGACGAGAGGGCGTTCAGTCCCGCAACGAGATCCGGAAGCCACGGATCCGGAGGCCGCGCAGCGGAGCCCGCGACGGGGGCCGAAGAGAGCAGGGGAATAACGTCGCGCGTTCTGGTTTCCGCCGCCTTCAGCCCCTATCTTCCCCTTGTCGAATCCGGAGCCCGGACGTCCCGCATGCCTGTTCGCCGCCTCGATCCCATCCTCGTCGACCGCATCGCTGCGGGCGAGGTCGTCGAGCGCCCGGCCGCGGCCGTGAAGGAACTCGTGGAGAACGCGGTCGATGCTGGCGCGACCTCGATCGAGATCGCCGTCGAGGCCGGCGGGCGGCGCCTGATCCGCATCGTCGACGATGGTCGGGGCATGACTCCGGAGGATCTCGAGCTCGCGGTCGAGCGCCATGCCACCTCGAAGCTTCCGGACGGCGACCTGTTCTCCATCAACACCCTGGGTTTCCGGGGCGAGGCGCTGCCGTCCATCGGGGCTGTCGCGCGCCTGTCCATCGTGACGCGAACAGCGGAGGCGGAGACCGGCTCCTCCATCCTGGTGGAGGCGGGCGTGAAGGGGCCCGTGCGCCCGGCTCCCGCCTCGAAGGGAACCCGGGTCGAGGTGACGGATCTGTTCTCCGCCACGCCGGCGCGTCTCAAATTCCTGAAGAGCGACCGCTCGGAAGCGCAGGCGGTGGCCGAGATCGTCAAGCGCCTCGCTGTCGCGCATCCGACGATCCGCTTCACCCTGTCGGGCGAACACCTGACCGCCTTCACCTGCCCGCCGGAGGAGCCCGGCGAACACGGATTCCTGCGCCGCCTCTCCCGGGTGCTCGGAGCCGAGTTCCATGAAAACGCCATGTCCATCGGGGTCGAGCGCGAGGGCGTGCGGCTCACCGGGTTCGCGAGCCTGCCGACCTATCACCGTGGCACCGGAACGGCGATCCACTTCGTGGTCAACGGCCGGCCGGTGCGCGACAAGCTGCTGCTCGGCGCGGTGCGCGGTGCCTACGCAGACGTGATGGCCTCCGACCGCCATCCGGTGCTCGCCATCATGATCGATCTCGATCCGCGCGCGGTGGACGTCAACGTGCATCCGGCCAAGACCGAGGTGCGCTTCCGCGATCCGGCCTTCGTGCGCGGCTTCGTGGTCGGCGCGCTGAAGGAAGCGATCACCCGCTATTCGTTTCGCGCGTCGTCCACGGGCGGCGCGCGCGCGCTGGAGAGCCTGCGCCCGCAAGGCGCGCTGCCCATGCGCCCATCCTACCCGCACCGCACGCATGCGATCCGGCCCACCAGCGCCTTCGCCAATTGGCAGGCGCCGCTCGATGCGCCGGAGCGACCCTCTGCGCCCGCGTCCGGCTTCGCGGACAGGCAGGCGAGCCTGTCCGATCTGTCGGTTCCTTCCGCCGACAGCCGCGCGGCGACCCATGAAGTCGAGCCCGAGGCCGGGGAGGCGCCTCTGGGCGCCGCCCGCGCGCAGCTGCATGGCACCTATATCGTCGCACAGACCCAGGACGGCATCGTCATCGTCGATCAGCATGCGGCTCACGAGCGCCTGGTCTACGAGCGCCTCAAGCGTGAGCGCGCCTCGGCGGGCATCGCCCGTCAGTTGCTGCTGATTCCCGAAGTGGTCGACCTCGATCCCGTGGATGCGGACCGGGTGCTGGCGGAGGCCTCGTCTCTGGAAGGGCTCGGCCTCGTGGTCGAACCCTTCGGCCATGGTGCTCTGCTCGTGCGCGAGGTGCCGTCCGCGCTTGCGGGCGGTCGCATCAAGGCGCTGGTGCAGGACGTGGCCGACGCGCTGGCGGAATGGGGGCAGGGGGCTGCGAGCCCGCTGGAGGAGCGTCTCGACGCGGTGCTCTCGCGCATGTCCTGCCACGGTTCGATCCGGGCGGGGCGGCGCATGCGGCCCGAGGAGATGAACGCCCTGCTGCGCGAGATGGAAGCGACGCCGCTGTCCGGCCAGTGCAACCACGGCCGGCCGACCTATGTCGAACTCAAGCTGACGGATATCGAGCGCCTGTTCGGACGGCGCTAGCGCAGCGCGCGGAAAAGCGCCCCCTTTTGGATCCGATGATCGAGGGAACACGGACCCGGTGCGTGGGCGTTTTCAGCATAGGCGTGACGATGTGCCGACCGTGCGGTGCCCCGGCGCCTTGTCGGCCCCGGCCCTTGCATCGGGCTGACGTCCATCGCAGGAGCGCGAGCGGCACCATTTTTCTTCAGGCCGGCCCTTTGAATCAGGAGAATGGCAATGAAGGTCTCAAGAATCGTTGGTCTCTCTCTCCTCGGCGCGGCACTGGCGGTCGGTGGCGCCGTCGCGCAAGGCAAGAAGTGGGAAACCGTCAAGATTGCGACGGAAGGTGCCTACGAGCCGTGGAACTTCACCGGTCCCGGCGGCAAGCTCGAAGGCTTCGAGATCGACCTCGCCAACGAGCTGTGCGCCCGCATGAAGGTGAAATGCGAGATCGTCGCCCAGGATTGGGACGGCATCATCCCGGCACTCACGGCCAAAAAGTACGACGCCATCATGGCCGGCATGAGCATCACCGACGAGCGCAAGAAGACCATCGATTTCTCGAACCCCTATGCGGCCGGTCCCAACGGCTTCCTCGTTTCGAAGGATTCCCCGCTCGCCAAGATGCCCGGGACGGGCCAAGCCTTCAACCTGTCGACCCAGCAGGCGGCGGCGGAGAAGGCGATCGCCGACCTGAAGCCGCTCCTGAAGGGCAAGACCATCGGCGTTCAGACCTCGACCATCCACTCGAACTTCGCCGACAAGTACTTGAAAGACGTGGCCGAGATCCGTGAGTACAAGACCACGGAGCAGCACGACCTCGATCTCGCGGCCGGCCGCATCGACGCGGTGCTGGCGGACGCGACCGCCCTGGGCGGAACGCTGCGCAAGCCCGAGTTCAAGGACTTCGCCATCGTCGGGCCATCGATCACCGGCGGGCTGCTCGGCCCCGGCGTCGGCGCGGGGATGCGCAAGGAGGACGCCGATCTGAAGGCCATGTTCAACGAGGCGATCGCGGCCGCGAAGGCGGACGGCACGATCAAGAAGCTGTCCGAGAAGTGGTTCAAGATCGACATCACGCCGACGACCTGAACGGCGTTCCGATCCGACGCGACGGTGTTCGATCAGACCGTGGTGCGATAGAGCTTGAGATCCTTGCGCGCCGGCTTGGACGCGAGATGCGCCGGCATGGCGGCCTGGTCGAGGCAATCGGCGAAGCTCAGCCCGTCGGCGGCTTCGCCGGCCGGTGTCATGTCGGCCTCCTCGGCGCTGAACGCGATGCCGGCGAAATCGCCATGCCGCCAGCAGACCCGGGCGCGGCGCACCTGCAGGTCATGAGCCGCGATATACAGCTCGAAGGTTTCCGGCAGGTCCGTGTGCCGCTTGACCGCGATCCTGGCTCCGCCGGTCGAGATGTCCTTCACCGTGCAGGAGATCATCGCCTCGGGACCCAGCATGATCTTCGCCGGGTGATGCGTGGGGAAGCGCCTGGCTTGCCGACGATTATCGAGAGCGGTGACGGGAACCATGGAGGTGACCTTCGGTCAAATGGCCAACGAAGCTTGGCTTTAACCATTTGTTAACCGACTTCTCAAGTCCCTCCGAAGGAGTAGTCCCCCGGAAGCTGGGGCTTTGCCCCGTATTCTGTGGAGAAAGGGTGCCGTGTCGGCGCGCGCCGGGCTCGGTCGGCCACACGCGATCATGCCCAAGTCGAGGGTGGAGGGCCAGACCCGAGGGGACTTTCCCCCTCGGGCCCGGGCCTCGGCTGTGGATTACCGGGACGGGCCCTTCCGCTCGGCCGAGGCCGCCCAGATGTTCAGGTTGCCCTCGCCGGCATATTGGTCGATCTCGGCGAGCTCGTCGGCGGTAAACGATGGATTCTTGAGCGCGCCGACGCAGTCGACGACCTGTTCGGGGCGACTCGCCCCGATGAGCGCCGAGGTGACGCGTCCGCCACGCAGGACCCAGGCCAGGGCCATCTGCGCCAGGGTCTGGCCGCGCCGTTCGGCGATGCCGTTGAGGCCCCGGATGCGGGCGATGTTGTCATCATTGATGAAGCTCGTGCGCAGGGACTTGCCCTGGGCGGCGCGGCTCTCCTCGGGAATGCCGTTGAGGTATTTCGTCGTCAGCATGCCCTGGGCCAGGGGCGAGAACACGATCGACCCCATGCCGAGGTCCTCGAGCGTGTCGAGCAGCCCGTCCTCCTCGACCCAGCGGTTGAGCATGGAATAGCTCGGCTGATGGATGATGCAGGGGGTTCCGAGTTCGCGCAGGATGGCGAGCGCCTCGCGGGTGCGCTGGCTGTTGTAGGACGAGAGGCCGACATAGAGCGCCTTGCCCTGCCGCACGGCCGAGTCGAGCGCCAGCATGGTCTCTTCCAGGGGCGTGTCCGGGTCGAAGCGGTGGGAGTAGAAGATGTCGACATAGTCGAGCCCCATGCGCTTGAGGCTCTGGTCGAGGCTCGAGAGCAGATATTTGCGGCTGCCCCACTCGCCGTAGGGGCCGGGCCACATGCGGTAGCCGGCCTTGGTGGAGATCACGAGCTCGTCGCGCAGCCCATGGAAGTCGTTGCGCAGGATCTCGCCGAACAGGGTCTCGGCCGAGCCCGGGGGAGGGCCGTAATTGTTGGCGAGGTCGAAATGCGTGATGCCGAGATCGAAGGCCGTCCGGCAGATCTCCCGCGCGGTCGCGGTCGACTTGTCTTCGCCGAAATTATGCCAGAGCCCGAGCGAGATCGCCGGCAGCAGAAGCCCGCTGCGGCCGCACCGGTTGTAGAGCATCTCGTCGTAGCGGTTCTCGGCGGGCAGGTAGGCCATTGAATTCTCCGGGCATGTTCTGTGTCGGGCGTGAACAGGTTGATACCTGTGTCGTGCTGGGGGCAAATCCAGTTGCTCACGAAAATCGCGTGATGACGCTGATGCCGAGCCCCTCGAACCGGTCCATGGCCATGAGCGCGGCAGGCGCCTCGTCGAGCCCGATATGCCGGCCGACGAGTTGCTGCGGCGTCAGCTTGCCGGTCCGGATCATGGCCATCATGTCCTGGTAGCGGAAGGCCTGCATGCCGTGGCTGCCGTAAATCTCCAGCTCGTGCGCGATGACCTGCGCCATCGGCACCTGAGCGCGGGCGTGCTCGCCCACCATCAGGCCGACCTGCACGTGACGCCCACGGCGGCGCAGGTTCGCGATGGAGTTGAAGCAGGTCGCCGGGTGACCGAGCGCATCGATGGACACATGCGCGCCGCCCTTCGTGATCTCCTTCACGGCCCCGACCACGTCCTTGCCGTCGCGCGCATTCACCGTCGCCACGGCTCCCATCGTCCTGGCGAAGGCGAGCTTCTCGTCCGTGAGATCGATGGCGATCACGTTCGCCCCCATGGCGGACGCGATCATGATGGCCGACAGGCCTACGCCGCCGCAGCCGTGCACGGCCACCCATTCGCCGGGCTTCACCCGGCCCTGGTCGACGATGGCGCGGAACGACGTGACAAAGCGGCAGCCGAGGCTCGCCGCGGTGGCGAAATCGAGCTCGTCGGGAAGGGCGACGAGATTGGTGTCGGCGTAATCGACCGCGACGTATTCCGCAAACGAGCCCCAGGCCGTGAAGCCCGGCTGGAACTGCTGCTCGCAGACCTGGTGATTGCCGGAATGGCATTCATGGCAATGGCCGCAGCCGCCGACGAACGGCACCGTGACGCGGTCGCCCTTCTTCCAGCGCGTGACTTGGCGACCGGCGGCCAGCACCGTGCCGGCGAGCTCATGCCCCGGCACATGCGGCAGCACCACGTCGGGATCGTGCCCCATCCAGCCGTGCCAGTCGCTCCGGCACAGGCCCGTTGCCTCCACCTTGATCACAACGCCTTCCGCCGAGGGCGTCGGATCCGGTACGGTCTGCACGCGCGGCGGCTGGCCGAACTGCTCGAAGAGAACCGCTTTCATGATGGAGCTTCCTTCACGACCGAGAGGAAAAGGCGGTATAGCGGGCGGCCCGTGAGGGAGCAAATGCAGGATTGCGTGCGGCCTGCTGAAGGTTAAGCGCGGTACCGCCCGAACACCACCTTGGTCTCCCCGTAGTCCCGTCGCTCGATCTCCTCGAAATCGTCGGGCAGCGTCACCTCCACACCTTGCGCCTCCTCGACGATCACGAGCGCATCGGGCACGAGCCAGCCACCCTCGGCGCAGGCGCGCAGGGCCTTCGGCGCGAGGTCCCGGCCGTAGGGCGGATCGCAGAAGACGACCGAGAAGGGCGCGTTTGGAGCGGCCTCGCCCATGCGGGTGGCGTCGCGGCGGAAGAGGCGGGTCGCGCCGCCGGCCCCGAGAGCCTCCACGTTCTCGCGGATGATGCCGCGCGACTGCGCCCCGTCGTCGACGAAGAGCGCGAAGGCGGCGCCGCGTGAGAGCGCCTCAAGGCCCAGGGCGCCAGTGCCGGCGAAGAGATCGAGCACGCGCGCTCCCGCGATGGGATCGTCGTAGCCGTGCTGGAGGATGTTGAAGAGCGTCTCGCGCAGGCGGTCCGAGGTCGGCCGGATGGCGTCCGAGCTCGGTCCCTTGAGCGAGCGGCCGCGCCAGCGCCCGCCCACGATTCTCATCGTCTAGCCCTCATCAGCGGCGGCCGCGCGGACCGCCCTTGGAACCGCCGCCTTTGAAGCCGCCTTTGGAGGCTCCACCCTTGGACGCCCCGCCCTTGGAGGCACCCCGGGGACCACCCTTGAAGCCGCCGCCCCGAGGACCGCCGCGCGAGGGTGCATCACCCCGTGGCGGACCGCGACGGGGGCGATCGTCGTCGCCGCGGGCGCGGAACGGCCGGTCGCCCTGAGGCTTGCGCGGACGGTCGTCGTCGCCCTCGCGGGCGCGGAAGGGGCGCTCGCTCTGACGGGCGCGGGGACGATCCTCGCCGCCCTCGACCCGAGCCCGGAAGGGTCTGTCGCCGGCGGGGCGACGCGGACGCTCGTCGTCGCGCCGTGCCGGACGTTCACTGCCTTCGCGGCTGCGGCGAGCCGGCGCTGCGTCGCGGTCGTCGCGACGGCGGGGACGATCCTCGCCGGCAGCGGAGCCGCGGCGCCCGCGCGGCGCAGGCGCTTCCTCGTCCTCGGCCTGCCGCACGAGGCGCTCCACCACGACCTTGCGGCCTTCGCGCGACGCAATCGCCCCGACGCGCTCACGCTCGCGCTCGCCACTCGCCGCGCGCGCCTCCTTCGGATCGGTGCCCCGGCGCGGGACCCTCCGGCGCGGAGCGTCCTCGTCCGTCTCGCCGGCCCGCCACACGCTCGTCTTCACATCGAGGCGGGAGGGGCGCTTCCTGGGCTCCTCCTCGTCGCGCTCGAAACGGTCGGCGCCACGGCCGCGCGACGGGCGCTCATCGTCGTCACGGCGACGGCGCGGGCGTTCGTCGTCCCGGTCGCGGCTGAAGCGCGAGGGACGCTCGCTGCGCTCCTCCCGATCCTGCTTCTTCGGAGAGCCGAAAGGCGCGATGGGCTCGCGCACCGGGCTCTCGAAATCGACGCCGGCCTCGGCCGCGAGCGCCTCGCCGAGCTGATCCTTCAGCACCTTGGTGCGCACCTCCTCGACGAGGCCGACCTCGAGGTCGCCGAGCTGGAACGGACCGAAGGACATGCGGATCAGGCGGTTCACCTGCACGCCCATGTGTTCGAGAATGCGCTTGATCTCGCGGTTCTTGCCCTCGCGCAGGCCCATCGTGATCCACGCGTTGTCGCCCTGAATCCGGTCGAGGCGGGCCTCGATCGGACCGTAGTCGATGCCGTCGATGCTGATGCCGTCGCGCAACTTGTCCAAGTCTGCCTGATTGATCTCGCCGTGGGCGCGCACCTTGTAGCGGCGCAGCCAGCCGGTGTCCGGATGGGCGATCACGCGGGCGAGGCCGCCGTCGTTGGTCAGGAGCAGGAGGCCTTCGGTGTTGATGTCGAGCCGGCCCACCGCCACCACACGGGGCAGGTCCTCGGGCAGGTTATCGAACACGGTCGGCCGGCCTTCCGGATCCCGGGCCGTGGTCACGAGGCCGCGCGGCTTGTGGAAGAGCCACAGGCGCGTGCGCTCCTTGGCGGGCAGGGGCTCCCCATCCACGGTGATCCTGTCCGCCGCCGTCACGTTGACGGCAGGGGATTCGAGCACCGTGCCGTTGAGGGTGACGCGGCCCTCGGCGATCAGCACCTCCGCGTCGCGGCGGGATGCGATGCCGGCACGGGCGATCACCTTGGCGATCCGGTCCTCGGTAGGCTCCTGAGGCTCGGCCTGCACCTCGGGGCTGGTCTCGCGGGTGCGGCGCGGACGGTCCTCACCGGCGCGGTCGAAGCGGCGCGGGCGCTCATCGCCGGAGCGGCCCCGGAATGGCTTGTCCCCTGCGCTGCGGGCACGGAACGGCTTGTCGCCGCCCTCGCCGCGGGGTCGGAAGGGTTTCTTGTCTCCGCCCTCGAAGCGGCGGGGACGCTCATCGTTGTCGCGGCTGCGGAAAGGCCGGTCAGCTCCTTCTCCGCGCGGGCGGAACGGCTTGTCGCCGTCGCGGCTGCGGAAAGGCCGGTCGCCTCCGTCACGCGGCTTGCGCGGGCGGTCGTCGTCGCCGCGGGCGCGGAAGGGGCGCTCGCCGCCCTCGCGGGATTTGCGGAAGGGCTTGTCACCGGAGGTGCGGCCACGGTCGGAGCGTCCCGAGGAGCGGCCCCTGCGATTATCGTCGTTGCTGTCGGTCATGGGAGCCTGATAGCAGAGGAGTGTCAGAGAAGCGAGGACTAAGGAGCGAACCGATTGACGGATAACGCCGATCTGGAGCCGCTTGATCCGGTAAAACCGGATCCCATGAGCGTGGCCTTCGACGAGGCCCGGGCCGCCGCCGCGCGCGGGGAGGTGCCGGTAGGAGCCGCCATCGTCAGGGATGGCCGCATCGTCGCGTCGGCAGGGAACCGTCCGCGGGAGCTGCGCGACCCGTCCGCCCATGCCGAGATGCTCGCCATCCGTCAGGCTTGCGAGGCTCTGGACGACGAGCGGCTCACGGGCTGCGATCTCTACGTCACCCTGGAGCCCTGCACCATGTGTGCGGCCGCCGTCTCCTTCGCCCGCATCCGGAGGGTTTATTATGCGGCCTTCGATCCCAAGGGGGGCGCGGTCGACAACGGCGTCCGCTTCTTCGACCAGTCCACCTGCCATCACGCCCCGGAGGTCTATGGCGGCATTCGCGAGAGCGAGGCGGCGACGCTGTTGAAGAGCTTTTTCGAAGGAAAGCGTTAGAGCGCTCGCCAAGCCCGCGACGACGAAGACGCCCTGGGCGGACAGCGCCGCCCTGGCGCATCAGGCGGACGGGTGGGGCGATCCTCGGCCCGGAGCCTAGGCCGCCAGAAATGCCTGCAGGGCTTCCAGCGTCGCGCCCGGATTCTCCTCCGCCACGAAGTGGCCCGACGTCACGCCGATGCCGGTCGCTTTGGGCGCGAAGCTCTTGTGCCAGATGTCGAGCGGCTGCTTCCTGTCGCCGACCGGGCCGCTGACGAGATAATAGTCGCTCCAGATCACGTAGGTCGGGCATTGGATCGTCTTGCCCGCGGCGAGATCGGCCTCGTCGGCCTCGATGTCGCGGGTGGCTCCGGCGCGGTAGTCTTCGCAGAAGGCGTGGATGCGGTTGGGTTCGTTGCAGCTCTGCCAATAGGCGTGCAATGCGCGGGGATCGAAGGCGCCGAGATCGCCGGCGCCCGACCATTGCCGCATCAGCCCCTCGAAATAGGGAATCGGATCGCGCTCGATCTCTTCTTCCGGCTTCGGGTAGGCTTGCGAAAGATAGCCCCAGTGCGCCTCCGGCACCTTGCCTGTCCGCATCTGCTCCCACACATGGTAGGTCGGCAGGATGTCGAGGAGGGCGAGGCGCTCCACCCGACCCGGATGGTCGAGAGCCAGCCGATAGGCCACGCGGGCGCCGCGATCGTGCCCGGCCACGGCGAAATGCACGTGTCCCAGCGCTTCCATTACCTGGACGACGTCCCGGCCCATGGCACGCTTCGAATAAGTCTCGTGCTTCGCGTCGCCCTTCGGGGCCGACGACCAGCCATAGCCGCGCAGATCCATGCAGACGACCGTGTAGGTCTCGGCGAGCGCCGGCGCGAGGTGGTGCCACATGGCATGGGTTTGGGGAAAACCGTGCAGCAGCACCAACGGCTTTCCCGTCCCCTTCGAGCGCGCGAAGATTCGGCCGATCTCGGTGTCAATCCAGTGGCTGTCGAAACCGGGAAAGAGATCGTCGCTCATGGATGGCTGCTCGCTGGTTGCAATCACGAATGCTCCAGGAAGCTAGAGCATTTGCCCGCGAATGGGATGAAAAAGCTTAGCAATAAAAGGGATTACAACTATGAGTGGATAACATTCCGCATCGTCATCCCTCGATGGAATCAATTCATGCTCACTCCCCCTCGCGCTCCACCGCGCGCCAGCCGATATCCTTCCGGCAGAAGCCGTTCGGCCACTCGATCCTGGCGACAGCCTCGTAGGCCTTCCTCTGCGCGTCGGAAATCGTGCGTCCGAGCGCAGTGACGTTGAGCACGCGTCCGCCATTGGCAACGATCCTGTCGCCGTCCTGTTTCGTCCCCGCGTGGAAGACGATGACATCGTCGAGCGCTTCGGCCTTGTCGATGCCCCGGATCTCCGATCCCTTCTCGACCGAACCCGGATAGCCCTTCGCGGCCATCACGACAGTGAGCGCCGCCTCATCCGCCCATTGCAGGGAGATGCTGTTGAGAACGCCATCGCAGGCGGCAAGCAGCGCCGTCACGAGATCGGATTTGAGGCGCGGCAGCAGAACCTGCGTTTCAGGATCGCCGAGGCGGGCGTTGTATTCGATGAGCTGCGGGCCGTCTCCGGTGAGCATCAGCCCTGCATAGAGGATGCCCGTATAGGGCGTGCCGCGCGCCTTCATGCCGGCCAGGGTCGGCTCGATGATCTCACGCATGGCGCGGGCCTGGAGCTCCGGCGTCATCACGGCCGCCGGCGAATAGGCCCCCATGCCGCCGGTGTTGGGGCCCCTGTCCCCGTCGAAGACGCGCTTGTGGTCCTGCGCCGTGCCGAACGGGATCGCGTGCGTGCCGTCGCAGAGCGCGAAGAAGCTCGCCTCCTCGCCCTCGAGGAAGGCCTCGATCACGACCTCGGCGCCGGCTGCGCCGAGGCCGCCGCCGATCATCATGTCGATAGCCTCTTCGGCCTCTTCGAACGAGGTCGCGACCACCACGCCCTTGCCGGCGGCAAGCCCGTCCGCCTTGACGACGATCGGCACGCCGTAACTGCGGGTATAGGCCTTCGCCGCCTCCGCGTCGGTGAAGCGGCGGTAGGCGGCCGTCGGGATGCCGAACTCCGCGCACAGATCCTTGGTGAAGGCCTTGGAGCCTTCGAGCTGGGCAGCCGCCTTGCTCGGTCCGAAAGCCTTGATGCCGGCGGCCGCGAGGTCGTCTACGAGGCCCGCCACCAGGGGAGCCTCGGGACCGACGACCACAAAATCGATCTTCATGACCCGGCAGAACTCGATCACCGCTCCATGGTCGGTTACGTCGAGCACCACATTGGTTCCGTGCTGCGCCGTGCCGGGATTGCCCGGAGCGACGAGGAGCTTGCCGCACAGAGGGCTCGCCGAGAGGCTCCTGGCCAGAGCATGCTCGCGTCCGCCGGATCCGATGAGAAGGATGTTCATGGCCTCGAGCCCTCCCTGATGACGTTTGGGCTCTTAGCGCCTGTGGGCTGCTGCGCCTAGTCTCGAAGTGCGGATCCGGGGCCCGATCGACGGGCGCGGCGAAATGCACAGGGGATAGCTCGCCATTGTGAAGGCCTGTTGCGCCGCCGCCCTTGGCAGGCCCAGGGCGGAAAGATTAGGTTCACGGCATGTTCGCAGCCAAAGCTCCCTCCAATGCTCCCGAATGGTCGGTCTCCGATCTGGCGGGCGCCCTCAAGCGCACCCTCGAGGATGCGTTCGGCCATGTCCGCCTGCGGGGCGAGGTCTCGGGCTATCGCGGCCCCCATTCCTCGGGTCATGCCTATTTCTGCCTGAAGGACCAGAACGCCCGCATCGACGCGGTGATCTGGAAGGGGGCCTTCGCCAAGCTCAGGATCCGCCCCGAGGAGGGGATGGAGGTCATCGCGACGGGGCGTATCACCACCTTCCCGGGCTCGTCCAAGTACCAGATCGTCGTCGAGTCCCTGGAGCCGGCCGGCATCGGCGCCCTCATGGCGCTGCTGGAGGAGCGGCGCCGCAAGCTCAATGCGGAAGGGCTGTTCGCCCAGGAGCGCAAGCGCCGGCTCCCCTTCCTGCCGCGGGTCGTCGGGGTCGTCACCTCGCCGACCGGGGCGGTGATCCGCGACATTCTTCACCGTCTGGAGGACCGGTTCCCGCGCCGTGTCCTGGTCTGGCCCGTGCGTGTGCAGGGCGAGACCTGCGCGGCCGAGGTCGCGGCCGCCATCCGGGGCTTCAACGCCCTCGAGCCGGGCGGACCTGTTCCGCGGCCGGACGTGCTGATCGTGGCCCGCGGCGGCGGCTCCATCGAGGACCTTTGGGGATTCAACGAAGAGATCGTGGTGCGGGCGGCGGCCGAGAGCGGCATCCCGCTCGTCTCGGCGGTCGGGCATGAAACCGACTGGACCCTGATCGACCATGCGGCCGACATGCGGGCGCCGACGCCCACGGGCGCCGCCGAGATGGTGGTGCCGGTGCGGGTCGAGCTCATGGCTGCCGTGAACGACCTGTCTCGGCGCCATGTGGAAGCCGCCCTCCGCCTCGTGGAGCGCCGCCGTTCGGACCTGCGCGCCACGGCCCGCGCGCTTCCCAGCCCCGAAGCCCTGGTCTCGCCCAAGCGCCAGCGGCTCGATCTTGCCGCCGCCAAGCTCTATCCGGCGCTCGCCCGCAATGCTCGCGGCCACGAGGAGCGGCTGCTCAAGGTGGCGCGACAGCTTGCCCACGTCTCGCCGGTGGCCAATGTCGCCCGCATGCGCGCCCGGCTCGATGCCGTGGGGCCGCGCCCTCACAACGCGGTCTGCCGCTCCATCCTCCTGCGCGAGGAGAGCCTGAAGCAGGTCGGCCGCCGCCTGGTCGTCTCCCGAGAGACGCTGCTGCGCGCCGAGCGGACGCGCCTCGCCCAGGCTCATGAACTCGCGCAACGGGTCGCCGAGCGCCTCGGCCCGGCGCTGCAGGGGCAGATCGCCCGCAAGGGCGACAGGCTGGAGGCCGTGTCCAAGCTCTTCGACAGCCTGAACTACAAGTCGGTGCTCAAGCGCGGCTTCGCTCTCGTCCGCGATGCGGACGGTCAGCCCCTCAACTCGGCGGATGCGGTGCTGGACGGCCAGGCGCTCGTGCTCGAGTTCGCCGACGGTCGGGCGGACGCGACCGGCGGCCGGATCGGCACACGGCCGAAGATGGCCAAGCCCAAGCTCGTGGTCGCAGAGGAGCAGGGCGCCTTGTTCTGAACGGGGATTGGAAATCCTCTCCGGGCCTGCTTATGTGAAGGACAGCGCAACGCATTCCTCGATGTCATCGATGTTGAACAAGATCGAACGCAGCGGCGGCGAAGCCGTCGTGCAATATCTCGACAGCAACCTCCGGGTCGTGAAGCCCGGGGCCTATGTGCGCTGCGCGGTGACGGGAGTCGCGATTCCCCTCGACGAGCTGAAGTACTGGAGCGTCGAGCGGCAGGAGGCCTATGCCTCTCCAGAAGCGGTGATGATGCGCATTACCGGCGGGAAGGGCCCTCAGACGTAGCGCCGCCGTTCAGGCGCCATGCAGGCGCCTTTCATTGATGCGGCGCAGGAGCAGGTTTCGCAGCCCGGTCTCGTCGTCGATTCGAAGGCGGACCGGCACGATCATCAGGTCCGGCCAGGGCTTGGCATCCTTCACGGCTCCGACCCGCGCACGATCCTTCTCCGTCGTCACGGCCTGAAGCCCGCGTTCCGCTGCCTCGCGGCGCAGAGCCGTGAGCTCGGACGCCGTGTAGCGATGATGGTCGGGAAAGGAACGAGCCGCCTCGACGAGTGCGCCGCAGCCCCGCAGGGTCTCGAAGAATTTCTCGGGGCGCCCGATACCGGCAAAGGCGAGCACTTTCCGGCCCTTGAGAGACCTTGTGGTCTCCATCGGCGGTTCGAGCCTCGCCATAAACACGCGCTTGTCGCGCCGCTCCGCCTCCTCGGCGATCCGGCGCCCCGGCTCTCCCTCGCCGATGACGAGAACCGCATCTGTCTTGGGCCATTGCGCGTCCATGACGGCGCGCAGGGGGCCTGCCGGCAGGGGCAGTCCGTTGCCGATTCCGGTTGCCCCGTCGACGACCGCAATGGCGCAATCCTTGATCAGCGAGGGGTTCTGAAGTCCGTCATCCATGATGACGACCGTCGATCCGATCTCATGAGCCAACCGCGCTCCCGCGGGGCGGTTTCGGGACACGATGGTCTGCGCTGTGCCCGAGAGCAGGATGGGTTCGTCGCCCACGTCCCGGGCCGTATGCTCCGTCCGGACCTGCACCGGGCCGGGCAGGGAGCCGCCATAGCCGCGGGACAGGAAGGCCGGGCTCTCGCCGGCGGCATCGAGGATCCTTGCCACGGCCAGGGCTGTCGGCGTCTTGCCGGCGCCGCCGACGGTGAAGTTGCCGATGCAGATGACGGGAAGATCGGCCCGCTCGCCCGGCCGTTGCATCCGCCGTGCGGCGACGGCGGTGTAGAGAAGGCCTGCCGGACGCAGCAGCTCGGCCTGGAACGATGGGGAAGGCGCCCACCAGAAGCGCGGCGCCCGCATCAGCGGCGCGCCCCCAGTTTCGCCTGCACGATGAAGGGCTCGACCGATTGCATGGTCCGGTCCACAGCGCCGCCCAGGGCCTGCACGGCGTCTCCGGCCTTGCGGGCCATGTCGCGCGTCAGAGCCGCGTTGTTCAGCAATTCGTTGGCGGCCCGGGCCAGGGTGGCGCTGTCCTTCACCATCACGGCGCCGCGCGACCGATCGAGGGCGTCGTAGATCTCGGCCGCGGTATGGACATGAGGGCCGTGCAGGATGGCAGCGCCGAGCTTGGCCGGCTCGATGGGATTGTGGCCCCCGATCGGCACCAGGGTTCCGCCCATGAGAACGATGGGCGAGAGGCGGTAGAACAGGCCCATCTCGCCGATCGTGTCGACCACGTAGACGTCCGTGGCGCGGTCCGGGTGAATGCCCTCGGACCGTCGGCTCGCCCGCAAGCCTGCCTGTCCGGCCAGACCGGCGACCTCCGGGCCGCGATGGGGATGACGCGGCGCGATGATGGTGAGCAGGTGAGGGTGTCGGGCCGCCAGCGCGCGATGCACCGCGATGATCGCGCTTTCCTCGCCCGGGTGGGTGCTGGCCGCAAGCCAGACCGGGCGCCCGGCGATCAGCCCCGAGAGATGCGCCACCACGCGCGGATCGGCCGGCGGGGGAGCCGCGTCGAACTTGATGTTGCCGGTCACGATCACCCGGGGGGCGCCGAGCCTCGCCAGCCGTTCGGCATCCTCGGACGTCTGGGCGAGGCAGAGGGCGAAGCGCTCGAGAAGGCCCCGGATGATCCCCGGCATCTTCTGCCAGCGCCGGTACGATCGATCGGACATCCGGCCATTGACCATGACGAGCGGGATATCTCGCTCCGACAGCGACATGATCGTGTTCGGCCAGATCTCGGATTCGGCAATCAGGGCCAGATCGGGCTGCCAGTGGTCCAGAAACCGTCTTATATAACGTGGCACGTCGAGCGGAACAAACTGGTGCAGGGCCCCGGGTGGAAGGCGCCGAGCGATCAGGGACGCGGAGGTCTTGGTCCCCGACGTGACGAGGACCGCAAGGCCACGCTGTGTCATCCGCTCCACGACCGGCAACAGAGACAGGGTCTCTCCGATGCTGGCGCCGTGAACCCAGATCAGGTGGCCCTTGGGCCGCTGCCGGCTCGGATAGCCCTGGCGCTCGCCGAGCCGCGTCCGGTCCTCGCGGCCCTTGTGCTGGCGCCAATAGAGGAGACCCAGCACAGCCGGCTCCAGGACGGACACGGCCGTGCGGTACGCCTTGAAGATGATCGGGAAGCTCATGCCCGGGAGCCTCCCATGAGCACGGAACTGGGCTTCGCGCCCGGATCCTTCGACCCCACAAGATCATAGGCGCGCGCATGCACCCGGTCGAGTTCCCTCTCGACGGCTCTTCTGAGGGATTCCAGCGTCTCTCCGTCCGCATCGCGCGGCACCGGGACCGGATCCCCGAGCACCATGGCGCCGCGGCCGAAGGGCAGGCCGATGCTCGCCTTGTCCCAGCTGTCGAAATCGATGCGGCGGCTGGTGACGACGGCAACCGGCACGATGGGGCGTCCCGACAGTTGGGCGAGAGTCACGATTCCCTGACCGCAGACCCGCGAGATCTTCGGGATGTCGGCCGTCATCACGACCATCTCCCCGTCGCCCAGTGCCCTGAGCATGGCCCGCATGGCCTGAGCCCCGCCCTTCTTGCGGATGTCGCGGCCGCGGGCACCGGAACCCCGGATGGCCCGCACCCCCAGATGGCGCAACGCGATGGCGTTGAACTCGCCGTCACCCGAGCGGGAGACGAGGCTTGCGGCCTTGTCCTGCGGCCTCCTGGCGAAGTGGATCATGAAATGCTGACCGTGCCACATGGCGGCGATCACGGGCATTTCGATCCGGTCATAGGCATCCGCCGGCTCCATGACGAACCGGTTCGTGCGCTGCACGAGTTTGAGATAGCCCGCGACGAGAAGACCCAGGACTTCCTGGACCGCTCGAGACCGGATGATGCGCTTGACGAGGCCCATGGTGACAGGAGGGATCAGCCGTTCTGCGGATCCAGCAGGCGGTGGAGGTGGACGATGAAGTAGCGCATCTGCGCATTGTCCACAGTCGCCTGCGCCTTGGCCTTCCAGGCCATGTGGGCGCTGGCGTAGTTCGGGAAGATTCCGACGATGTCGAGCTTGGAAAGATCCTTGAAATCGACGGATTCGAGACTGTTGAGCTCGCCGCCGAAAACCAGGTGCAGGAGTTGCTTGCCAGGCGTGTCGGTCATGGTGATAGGGCTCTTCTGAAGAGGGTTGGACGGATCGGTGGTAATACGAGCCGACGGTGTTCAGGCTCTCATGGCCCCAATAGCACGAGGATGCAACTGTGACGCAACGGCAATCATCTCACCATGCACGGGATGGGGACTGTTGTAGGTCGCGGTCGAACCGTCGAGCTCGGTCAGGCGTCCGCCCGCCTCCTGCAGGATGAGGTCCGCAGCGGCGATGTCCCAATCCTGGGCATGGGCTGAAACGAGTCCGACATCGATGGAGCCATCGGCGACCCGGGCCAGCCTGAGCGCCAGGGACGGCACTTTGGGCAGACGCTCCACCGGACCCATGTGGCGTTCGAGCCGGTCCACGAGGGGCTTGGGGCCCGCGACCCGGGGCGGCGGGACTCTGCCGGCCGCCGGCAATTGCAGCCTCTCGCCGTTGCACCAGGCTCCTTCGCCGAGCCTTGCTTCATAGAGACGCTCGTGGGCCGGAGCGTAAAGGACGCCGAGCACGGGCTTCCCGTCCCGCACCAGGGCGATGGAGACGGCCCAGTCCGGGTGGCCGGACGCAAAGGCCCTCGTGCCGTCGATGGGATCGACGATCCAGACATGGCTCTTCTCGAGGCGCGCCGGGTCGTCGGCGGTCTCCTCGGAGAGCCAGCCGGCCGCGGGAAACAGCCCGGAAAGATGGCCTTTCAGGAAGGTGTCGAGGGCGATGTCCGCCTCCGTCACCGGGGAGCTTTGCCCCTTGTACCAGAGCTTGGCCGCCGTCTGGGCGCCGGAGCGGAAATAGGGCAGGGCCAAGTCCCCCGCCCGGCGGGCAGCCTCGCGCACGGCAGGTGCGAGGGACGGGATGGAGAGGGGTGAGGAAGACGGCATCGAGCCTGAGATGGGAACCATGGGCAGGAGATACCATATCCCGCCTTCCCAAACCTTTCTTTTCGGAAGGAGCCGCGCCCGCCTAGACGAGGCAGTCGAGGGTGAGGGCGGCAAACAGGATCAGACCGGCGTCCCGGTTCGAGCGGAAGAGGCGCAGCGCGCCGGCCCCGTCCGAGGGGTCGATGCGCGCCACTTGCCAGCCCAGGTGAAGGGCGAAGAGACCCAGGCCCGCGAAGGACGTGAGGCCCGCTCCGGCCAAGCCCAGGGCAGCGGTGACGAAGACCAGGGTCAGTGCATAGCAGATGGCGACGCCGAGCCTGACGTTCTCGCCGAAATACCGGGCTGAGGATTTGATCCCGGCGATCTCGTCGTCCTCGATGTCCTGCAGGGCATAGATCGTGTCATACCCCACCACCCAGGCGATGCTGCCGAGATAGAGAAGGATGGCGGCCGGGCTCAAGGAGCCGAAGGTGGCGGCCCAGCCCATCAGGGCCCCCCAGGCGAAGGCGAAACCCAGGACGATCTGCGGCATCCAGAAGAAGCGCTTCATGAACGGGTAGAGGGCGACCACGCCCAGGGACGCGAAGCCGGTCGCGACCGCGAAGGCGTTGAACTGGAGCAGGACCAGCAGGCCGACGATCCCCTGGAGCGCGAGAAAGGCCAGGGCTCCCTTCAGGGTGACCTGGCCCGAGGGAAGGGGGCGCTGGCGGGTGCGCTCGACCCGGGTATCGAGATCCCGGTCGACGATGTCGTTATAGGTGCAGCCGGCCCCGCGCATGGCCACGGCGCCGATCAGAAAGAGCAGGCAGTGGACCGGGTTCGGCCAGGGCTGCCCGGCCGCGATAGCGGCGAGTGCGGCCGACCACCAGCAGGGCAGGAGAAGCAGCCACCAGCCGATGGGCCGCTCGATACGGGCGAGGCGCAGATAGGGCCTGAGGCCCGCCGGCGCCCACCGCTCGGCCCAATGGCCCTTGACGGCATCGGGCAGGGACGGCGCTGCAGGGGGCTCCATCGCTCAGACGGCCGGGCTTAGAGGGCGCCCTTCGGGACGGTCAGGGTGCCGGTCAGGCCGCCCCCCATCTTTCCCGCGATGCCGCCCTGCTGGCCTTGCTGCTGCTGCTGCTTGGCGCGCTTTTCCATCTCGGCCATCTTCGCGGCCGCCCCGCAGGCCTGACCCTTGAACTGCTGGGAGCGCTTGTGGTCCTCGGAGAAGCTCTGGATCAGCTGATCGGGAACCTGGCACCAATCCTTGTTGTCGGTCATCCATTTCTGGCCGGCGGCGCCGTTCGTCACGAGCTTGGTGAAGACCGTGCAGGCGGCGCGGGGGTCGATCTGTTTGTTCTTGCCGCCATTGGTGAGCTTGTTGACCTGCTGGATCAGGTTCTGCCGCTCCTGCAGAATCTTCTGGCCTTCCTGGCAGGCGCTCGACTGCGCGAAGGCAGGAGCCGTCACGAAAATGCCAGCGACGGCAAGCGCAGCCAGGATATGCGAACGGATATGCGTCATGCCCAAAATTCCCTCACTCGGCCCGCGACGTCTCGCAGGCCAGGGTTCTGTTAACAGGTTCAGGGCCTTGAGGCCAAGAGGCGAAAGGTCGCCTTGGGCATAAGCTGTGCCGTTTGGCACGTGAATATTCCGTGACCGATCGGACCCGGCCTCTCCCTCGGGGCTCGGGAACTTGATACAGGAGAGGCGGTTCGGAAGGTTCCCATGGCCGATTACGACTTCAAAGCCCCCCGCCTCTTCGTCGACACCCCTCTCCAGGCCGGGGCCAGGATCCCCCTCGACCGGGGGCAGGCCAATTACCTCCTGAACGTCCTGCGCCTGAAGGCCGGCGAGTCCGTGCTGATCTTCAACGGCCGGGACGGGGAGTGGCGGGCCGAGGTGGCCGTCGAGGGGCGCAAGGCCGCCGACCTCGTCTGTGCGGAACGGACCCGGGAGCAGGGGGCCGCACCCGACATCATCTACGCCTTCGCGCCGCTCAAGCATGCCCGCCTCGACTACATGGTCCAGAAAGCCGTGGAGATGGGAGCAGGCGTTCTCCAGCCGGTCCTGACGCGGCGGACGCAGTCCTCCCGGGTCAACCTGGAGCGCATGCGCAGCAACGCCGTCGAGGCGGCCGAGCAATGCGGGATCCTGTCGATTCCGGAGGTCCGCGAAGAGGAGAATTTGGAGCGTTTTCTCAAAGGCTTGGACAAGGACCGCCTGGTCGTCTTCTGCGACGAGAACGCGCCCGTTTCCAACCCCGTGGCGGCCCTGGCCAAGCTTGGGAACAATCAAGCTGGTCTGGCCGTTATCGTGGGCCCCGAAGGAGGGTTCACCGATCAGGAGAGAGCGCTTGTCGCCGCCCACGAAAGATGTGTTTGCGTATCGTTGGGTCCGCGAATCCTGCGAGCTGACACAGCCGCTGTGGCCGCGCTGGCGATCGTTCAGTCCGTGCTTGGCGATTGGAACTGACCTCGTCGTCCGACAACGCATAAAGCCGATCCGCCTCTAGCTTCAGAAGCTTAGCAGTTTCGCGCCGATTCGCCCCAATCTGGCCCCATTGAGCCGGAGTTTCGGCGCGGTCGCCGCAGGCCGATCCGCATGTGCGAAAGGTCATTTCTGAACAAGAACAGAGGACACCAAGGAAATGAGCTGGGACTTCAAGTTCGGCATCGAGGAAGAGTACTTCGTCAACGATGCGCCGAAACGGGATATCGCCAGGGGGAAAATCAAGGAATTCTTTGCCGCCTGCCGGGACCAGATCTCGGGCGACATCCAGCCCGAGATGCTCGAGCCGCAGATCGAGATCGCGAGCAAGCCCGCTCTGGAGTTCGCCGATGCCCGGGCACAGCTGGCTGCGCTGCGCTCGTCGGTCGGGTCCGTCGCGCGTGATTTCGGCCTGTCGATCATGGCCTCGGGCACCCATCCGCTCGCCGTCTGGTCGCGGGTGCGTCCCACGGCGCAGCCGCGCTACGGGAAGGTCATGCACGACCTGCAGATGCTGGGCAGCCGCAACGTCCTGTGCGGCATGCATGTCCATGTGGAGGTGCCGGATCTTGACATGCGCGTCGACATCATGAACCGGATCCAGCCTTATCTGCCGCTCCTGCTCGCGCTGTCGACCTCCTCGCCATTCTGGCAGGCGCAGCGCACGGGCCTGCTCGGCTACCGGCTGGCCGCCTATCGCGAGCTGCCGCGCACGGGCCTTCCCGATCTGTTCGAGAGCGCGCAGGATTACCAGCGCTACATCGACACCCTCGTGGCGGCCCGCGCCATCGAGAATTCGAGCTATGTCTGGTGGGTGATCCGGCCGTCGCTGAAGCATCCGACCCTTGAGCTGCGCGTGGCCGACAGCTGCACCCGCCTCGACGACACCATCGCGATCGCGGCCCTCTACCGCTGCCTCGTCCGCCGCCTGAGCCTGGATACCTCGCTGAACGCCGGGCAGACTGGCGCCTCGCGGGCCATCAACGACGAGAACGGCTGGCGGGCCCAGCGCTACGGCATCCACGGCAGCTTCGTGGACGAGAAGACCCGCAGGGCCAAGCCCGTGCGGGAGCTCCTCGACGAGACCCTCGACCTCGTGGCCGAGGACGCCAAGGTGCTCGGCTGCCAGCGGGAGCTCGACCTCGCCCGCTGGATCGTGGCCCGCGGCACCAGCGCCGACCAGCAGCTGACGCTCTTCACGGAAGCGGTCGGCCGCGGCCTGTCGAACCGGGATGCGCTTGCCGGCGTGGTCGACTGGCTCAGTGCGGAAACCACGGGGGAAACGGCAATCCGGCATTAGCGTGCCGTGCGGATCCCGAGGTGGCATCCGCGCTTCACGTCCGATGCCGCGACGAGGGTGGCGACGCCCCCGTCGCTTTCTGCCGTCCCCCCTCATTGCGCCTTGGCCTTAAGCCCCTTATTGAGTCCCGACCCTGAGTCGGCGCGCCTTGAACGCGCTTTTTGATGAGGTGATGCATGGCGCGGGACGTATCCGATACGACCCCCATTGGTGCGCGGTCGGAGCTCGTGGAATGGATCGCCTCCGGCGAGAAGCCGCGCGAGGCCTGGCGGCTTGGCACCGAACACGAGAAGATTCCATTCTACACGGCCGATGCCTCGCCCGTTCCCTATGAGGGGAGCCGGGGAATCCGCGCGCTCCTGGACGGGTTGCAGGCGCGCACCGGCTGGGAGCCGATCCTGGAGAACGATCGCCCGATCGGCTTGGCCGACGAGACCGACGGCGGCGCGATCTCGCTCGAGCCGGGCGGGCAGTTCGAGCTGTCGGGAGCTCCGCTCGAGACCCTGCACGACACGGCCCGCGAGACGGCGCAACACCTCGCCGACGCGAAGGCGGTTGGCGAGGGCCTCGGCCTCGGCTTCCTGACCCTTGGGATGAGCCCGCTCTGGACCCGGGCCCAGACCCCCGTGATGCCGAAGGCGCGCTACCGCATCATGACGGACTACATGCCGAAGGTCGGCTCGCTCGGCCTCGACATGATGTACCGCACGTCCACCGTGCAGGTGAACATGGACTACGCGTCCGAGGCCGACATGGTGAAGAAGCTGCGCGTCTCGCTGGCGCTGCAGCCGGTCGCCGCGGCGATCTTCGCCAACTCGCCCTTCACGGACGGCAAGCCCAACGGCTACCTGTCCATGCGCTCCGCCATCTGGCTCGACACCGACCGCGACCGGACCGGCATGATGGCCTTCGCGTTCGAGGACGGCTTCGGCTACGAGCGCTATGTGGACTGGGTGCTCGACGTGCCGATGTATTTCGTCAAGCGCGACGAGACCTATCACGACGTGGCGGGCTCGTCCTTCCGTGACCTCTTCGCGGGCCGGCATCCTCGACTGCCCGGCGAGCGCGCGACGCGCTCCGACTGGGCCAATCACGTGTCCACCGTGTTTCCGGAGGTGCGCCTCAAACGCTACCTCGAGATGCGCGGCGCCGACGTGGGCAACCTCGAGCACATCGTGGCCCTGTCGGCGTTCTGGACCGGTCTCCTCTACGACGAGACCGCCCTCGACGGGGCCTGGGAGCTGGTGAAGGGCTGGACCGCCCAGGAGCGCGAGCGGCTGCGCGCCGCCGTGCCGACGCAGGCCCTCAAGGCCCGCATCGCCGGCCGCTCCGTGCAGGACGTCGCCCGCGACGCCCTCGCGCTCGCACGCACCGGCCTCCAGCGCCGCGGCTACCGGGATGATTCCGGCCGTGACGAGACCCGCCATCTCGCCTATGCGGACGAGATCGTCGCCTCCGGCCGCACCCAGGCCGAGCGCCTGCTGGAGCTTTACCATGGGGAATGGAACGGCTCGGTCCTGCCGGCCTTCAAGGAATGCGTGTTCTAGAAACGCGGGAGCGGCAGGAACCCTGCCGCTCCTACCCTTCTGGACGCTGAAGATGACCCGTTTCCACGCGTACTATATCGATTTTCGATAGGGGACTTTTCTTATCGATTTATATAACTTAATAACGTTCATTGAAGCATCCGGTCGAACGGTCCCTGCCCAGGAACTATGCCAAGTCTCCTCGTCAGGACCGAACCCGGAAGAGGAGATGAACGATGGCCGGTCCGCAGATACTCAACCTTGGTTTTACGTCTATTCTTCGCGAGCCCGGGGAAACGGTTTTCATCGATCGAGGAACCGACGCGGTCGTTGTGGAAGGAGACCATCCCATCCGGTTCCTCGATGTTTACTTCGGCTCCCACGAGGTAACCGATGTTCTCGGTGTTCGCACTGCAGCGGGGGAGGTCGAGTTCCCGGACGGTCTCGAGACGGGCGAGAAGATCGTCGTTGCAGGCGTCGAAATCGGATTTGTCTCTTATGCCGATCAGGACCTCCTCCAATTCGAGTTCAATGACGATGCAACAGCCGAGCGGGTTCAAACTCTCGTCCGCTCGCTGACATACACCGACGAATCGACCGAAACCGGTTTCTCGAATACCCGGTACCTGACGGTTGCCCTGACCGACAGCAACAACCTTTATGCTCAGTTCGAGCTCACTGTCGGCGACAGCATCCAGGGAACGGCCGGGGACGACGTTTTCATGGCCGGCGAGGATGCGATCGGCTCAGGCGACGAACTGGATGGGGGAGCGGGCAACGATACCCTCAGCCTGACTGGCGGATATTACCGCCTTGATTCCATGAACAAGTTCACGAGTGTTGAAACCCTCGAAGGCTCGTCGACTGATGACTTGATCATCATCGGAAGTGAGCAGCTGGAGGATCTTCGGCGGATCGATGGAAAGGGCAGTGGAGCCGGAGGCGACAGGCTCTTCATCGACGGCATGGATGTCGATCTGACCGGCAAGACGATTTCGGGCTTCGACATCCATCTGCGATCCGACCATGCCGAGATCACGGTCGATACCTTCGATCTGGCGCAGCACGTCTACGGTTATGCCACGGCCGCTGACACGCTGATCTTGAAATCCGGAACGCTCACCGATCCCGAACGGCTGATCCTGCATCGGCATGGAATCGATACGATTACGGCAGGCGGCCGAACGACGACGCATCATGCCCCTGAGCTGACGGCCTTCGGCGAAGCCGCAATCCACGCGGAACGGGGAAAGCTGACCTTTCTCGACACGGGCCGAAACGCCGGTCTCAGCGCCGATGACGGCCTCATCAGAACGCTCAGTGTTTTTCTTCCCGGAGCTGACCAGAACGACCGATTGGGGATCGATGCGTCGAACGGAATTTCGCTCGTCGGCTCCCCTTCATCCGGACAGAAGCTCTTTGTCGATGGAACCCATATCGGCGAGTTCTACGACAACGACATCTCCATCAGCGTCTATTTCAACGGGAATGCGACGCCCGAGCGAGTGCAAAAGGTCATCCAGTCTCTGACCTACCGCAACGATGGCGAGGGTGGGGCAGGCACACGCTCGCTCTTCGTCATCCTTGATGATCCCGGCCGCCGCGAAAAGATCGTGCAACTTGACATCGATCGTGCGGCAACCGTGCCACCCGAGCCGAACCAGCGGCCGACGGATATCGTGCTTCAGGGCTCGTCCGTTCTCGAACTGGCGGCGAACGGCAGCAAGGTGGGCGACCTCTCGGCCACGGACGCCCCCGGCAGCACCTTCACGTTCCAGATCCTCAAGGCGGACGGGACCTGGGGAACGACGGATGGGCGCTTCACGATCGAAGGCAGCCAGCTCAAGGTGGCGAACGGCCTCCTGCTCGACTACGAGCAGGCCCGGTCCCACACGATCAAGATCAAGGTCACCGACGGCGGAGGTCTCAGCTTCGAGAAGGATGTCGTCGTCGCGGTCGGCGACGTGAACCCTGAGAACGCCGTCGGGTCGGCCGGGAGCGACTCGCTCGTCGGCGGTTTCGGGGACGATGTCCTGAACGGCATGGCCGGCGCTGACGTCCTGACGGGAGGCGCCGGGAACGACACCTACCATGTCGACAACGCAGGTGATCGCGTGATCGAGATGTCCAACGGCGGTGCGGCCGACGAGGTCGTCGCCAGCATCGGCTATACCCTGGCCGATCACGTGGAGAATCTCACGGCCAGCGGCCGGGACGCCATCAGCCTGACCGGCAACGCTCTCTCCAACCGGATCAAGGGCAACGCCGCCGGCAACGCCATCAGCGGCGGCAAGGGCGACGACACGCTCTTCGGCGGGGCAGGCAACGACACGCTCGCCGGCGGCGACGGGAAGGACGTGTTCGTGTTCGACACCGCCCCGGCGAAGTCGGGCAACAAGGACAAGATCATCGGCTGGAACGCCAAGCACGACACGATCCAGCTCGAGAATGCCGTCTTCAAGGCCCTGAAGAAGACCGGCGGGCTCAGCAAGGCTTACTTCGTCAAGGCCGCCAAGGCGCTCGACGGCAATGATCACGTCGGCTACGACGCCAAGACGGGCAACCTGTGGTACGACCCCAACGGCAGCAAGGCCGGGGGCCATGTCGTCTTCGCCCATATCGGGGCGCACAAGGCCATCGCGGCCAACGACTTCCTGGTCATCTGACGCTCAATCCCGTCATGGCCGGGCCCGGACTTGATCCGGGGAGCAGTCCCGGCCGTCCCGATACGGAAGAGCGCCGCGTTTCAGACGATCGGGATCACCGGCACGAGGCCGGTGATGACGGGAAGAGGAGTAGCAAGGTCAGCCGCGAGCCCGACATCCAGTATCGCACCCTGCTCGTCATGGCCGGCATGGGGTCGATGATGAGGTCAGGGGGATGCGCAACCGCTCGACGAGGATTCGTGCTCGTTCTCAGGCGGCCTTGGCGGTCGCGACGCGGTTGCGGCCAGCCTGCTTGGCCTTGTAGAGCGCGTCGTCCGCGAGGGCGATCAGGTCCGCCGGACCGATCCGGGTCCGGTCCAGGCTCGGAATGCGGGTCGCGCTGCCGATGCTGACCGTGAGAATCCGGGACGGGAAGCTGGCCTCGTGGCGCACGCGAAGCGCCTCGACCTTCGCCCGGATGTCCTCGGCCACGAGGGCCGCGCCGTCCTCGTCCAGATCCGGCAGGAGGACCACGAGCTCCTCGCCGCCGTAGCGGGCCGCCAGATCGCCGGGCCTGCGGGCCGCGCTGGCCACCGCCCGGGCGAGGGTGCGCAGGCATTCGTCGCCGGCCTGGTGCCCGTAGATGTCGTTGTAGGCCTTGAACTGGTCCACGTCGATGAGCAGCAGGGAAACCGGCGACTTCTCCCGCGACGCGCGGAGCCATTCGGTCTCGAGCTGCTTGTCGAACATGCGCCGGTTGGCCAGTCCCGTCAGGCCGTCGGTGACCGCCAGCACAGAGAGCTCGGCCTCCGTCTCCTCGCGCCGGCGCAGCTCCGCCGCCAGGGCCCAGCCGAGCGTGGCCAGCGTGCCCACGAGCAGGCTGATGACCACGCCGCGGAAAATGAATTCCCGGTTCCAGCTCGCCAGAGCCTCGTCCCGGCCCACGGACGCGAGGACCCCGATGGGGAAGACGTGGTTGCGGTGGTAGCCGCCCATGCGGGCCACGTTGTCGAACGGGGAGACGTAGTCGTAGGAGCCCGAGCCCCGCTTTTCCTTGAAGAGCGGATCGCTCGAGATGCTCGATCCGATGGCGCGCTCGATGTAGGGGGAGCGCGACAGGACCGTCCCGTCCCGGTGAATGAGCGTGATGCTGCCCTGCGTGCCGACATCGAAGCGGCCGAAGAAATTGGCGAAATAACGCGGCGGAATGCTGGCCTGGACGACGCCCCCGAAGCTGCCGTCCGGCTTGTCGATGCGGCGGGACAGGGTCAGAACCCAGTCTCCGCCGAGGGGATCGCGGATCAGGGGCCCCAGGAACCAGTCGCTGCTGGTGGATTCCTTGTGGTGCCGGAAAAAAGCCTGGTCCTCCACGTTCACCTTGCCCCGGTGCCCGGGCAGGGAGCTCGTCAGGAGGAAACCGTCGTTCTCATAGACCGACAGCGCCTTGATGCGCTGCAGGGATTGCACCCGCTCGACCAGGAAGGTGTCCAGCCTCTTGACCGCGTTGGGAAGGACGCCGCCCATCTCGACCCGGTCGACCACGTCCACCAGAAGCGCGTCCGCCACCTCGAAGGTATCCTCGGCATGCTGGACGAGCGATTTGGCGAGATTCACCGTCTCGGCGCTGATCCGGGCGGTTTCCTGCTCGCGCTCGCTCCAGTCGCGCCAGCCCTCGAGGCCGACGATCACGAGGCAGACCACGGCCACGAAGGCCTTGAGCCCTCGTGCCGCCGATTTCGGCCTGATGTGAGCGAATGCAGTCATGAGGCCCGCACCATAACCGCCGAGGCTAGCCTGAGGCTAACTTGAGGCCGAGGATTCCGGCCACGATCAGCCCGATGCAGACGAGGCGCATGGCGGTGGCGGGCTCGTTGAAGAGGATGATGCCGAGAATGGCTGTTCCGACCGTGCCGATCCCGGTCCAGACCGCATAGCCGGTCCCGACGGGGAGGGTTTTCAGCGCGATTCCGAGCAGCAGCACGCTGATGATCATGCTCACGACCGTGAGAGCGGACGGGACCGGGCGGGTGAAGCCATCCGTGTATTTCAGGCCGATCGCCCAGCCGATTTCGAACAAGCCGGCAAGAGCGAGCCAAGTCCATGCCATGACAGGACCTCCGTCATTGGCAGGGCCGTCCCCACCGGAGTCATGAAGGTGCGAGGTCGTCCTCACCTCTCCGAATATAGAGGGTCGGGAAAACCTTCTCAATACGATCCAGGCGCGGCCAAAGTGCTGTCTGCCGGCTTAGTTACCGGTCTCTTCCGACGGCTGGCCGGAACGGCCGAGGGACGCCAGGGGATTGAAGGGAGCGTAGATCTGGTGCTTCCACGAGTCGCCGCAATTGATGCAGATCGACCGGATCATGTGGTCGCTCTGTTCGAGCCGCCTGAGCAGCCTCTCCTGCCGGGCCGTCGCTTCGTTGGCCTCGGCCTCGTAGCCCGAGGGCCGGACGGTCAGCTGCAGGGCGTTGCCGTCCGGCGCCTCCTGGGCGAAGCCGGAGCCGGCCAGGAGAAGGAGGCTGACGGTCAGGGCGAGGCGGGTCATTCAGGATCCTGCGGCTGATTTGGGTCTCTCCCCACAGGACTCCAGGAGACAGTGTTTCGTCAAGGGCCGGGTGCCCGCCCGGGACCTTTGGCGGCGCCGGATTCATCCGGCGCCGCTTTCGTCAGGAACGCGGCAGGTTCGCGTCAGATCTGCCGGACCGCGCCCTTGGCCGCGCTGGTGGCAAGCATCGCGTAGGCCTTGAGGGCCGCCGAGACCTTGCGTTTGCGGGGAGCGGCAGGGTGCCAGCCCTTCGCCTGCTGGGCGGCGCGGCGGCGATCCAGCTCGGCCTCGTCGACGGCGAGACTGATGCGGCGGTTCGGGATGTCGATCTCGATCCGGTCGCCGTCCTGGACGAGCCCGATGGTGCCGCCCTCGGCGGCTTCCGGCGAAACGTGGCCGATGGACAGGCCCGAGGTGCCGCCGGAGAAGCGACCGTCGGTGATGAGCGCGCAGGCTTTACCCAGTCCCTTCGACTTCAGGTAGCTCGTGGGGTAGAGCATCTCCTGCATGCCGGGGCCGCCGCGCGGCCCCTCGTAGCGGATCACCACCACGTCGCCGGCCTGCACCTTGCCGTTCAGGATGCCGCTCACCGCGTCGTCCTGGCTTTCGAACACGACGGCGGGGCCGGAGAACACCAGGATGCTCTCGTCGACGCCGGCCGTTTTCACGATGCAACCGTCGAGGGCGAGATTGCCCGACAGGACCGCGAGGCCGCCGTCCTGCGAGAAGGCGTGGTCCTTGTCGCGGATCGTCCCGGCGGCCCGGTCCGTGTCGACGCTGTCGTAGCGGCTCTCCTGGCTGAACGCGACCTGGGTCGGCACGCCGCCGGGCGCGGCGCTGAAGAACTCGTGCACGGCGTGGCTGTTGGTGCGGCGCACGTCCCACCGGTCGAGGGCCGTTTTCAGGGATTCGGAATGAACCGTCGGCACCGAGGTGTCGAGGAGGCCGGCGCGGTCGAGCTCGCCCAGGATGCCCATGATGCCGCCGGCCCGGTGTACGTCCTCCATGTGGACGTTGGCGACGGCGGGCGCGACCTTGCAGAGCACCGGCACGCGGCGCGACAGGCGGTCGATATCCGCCATGGTGAAGTCTACCTCCGCCTCGTGGGCGGCGGCCAGCAGGTGCAGCACCGTGTTGCTCGACCCGCCCATGGCGATGTCGAGGGTCATGGCGTTCTCGAAGGCCGCGAAGGAGGCGATCGCGCGCGGCAGCACGCTGGCGTCGTCCTGTTCGTAATGGCGGCGGGCGAGGTCGACGATCAGGTGGCCGGCCTCGACGAAGAGGCGGCGGCGGTCGGCGTGGGTGGCGAGCGTCGAGCCGTTGCCGGGAAGCGACAGGCCTAGCGCCTCCGTGAGGCAGTTCATGGAATTGGCCGTGAACATGCCCGAGCACGAGCCGCAGGTGGGGCAGGCGGAGCGCTCGATGACCTTGATGTCCTCGTCCGCCACCTTATCGTCGGCGGCCGCCACCATGGCGTCCACGAGGTCGAGCTTCTTGGTCACGCCATTGAGCACGACCTTGCCGGCCTCCATCGGGCCGCCGGAAACGAACACCACCGGGATGTTGAGCCGCAGGGCGGCCATCAGCATGCCGGGCGTGATCTTGTCGCAGTTGGAGATGCACACCATGGCGTCGGCGCAATGGGCGTTGACCATGTATTCCACGGAATCGGCGATCAGCTCCCGCGAGGGCAGGGAGTAGAGCATGCCGTCATGGCCCATGGCGATGCCGTCGTCCACCGCGATGGTGTTGAACTCCTTGGCGACGCCGCCGGCCTTCTCGATCTCACGCGCCACGAGCTGGCCCAGGTCCTTGAGGTGGACGTGGCCCGGCACGAACTGGGTGAAGGAGTTCACCACCGCAATAATCGGCTTGCCGAAGTCGGAATCCTTCATTCCGGTCGCCCGCCAGAGGCCGCGGGCCCCTGCCATGTTGCGGCCGTGGGTGGTGGTGCGAGAACGATAGGCTGGCATGGTTTCCCCTCGAGCATTGGACCCAAAAGTCGTTGCACTTTTGGGATCGATCCGATGCTCCATCCCTTAAGCGGCGCATCATGGCCCACGACCATCCGGGTCCGCACGACGCGCTGAACTTTGCGGCCTTGTTCGACTGAAATTGCGTGACTTGCAAGGAAAATTGCCATTCCTTGTGGTCGCGCCTGCTTTGCCGCAATGGAATTGCTGAGGCTTGGCGGTTCGTCCGTGATGGCCAGGCCTGTCCCGGCCATCCCGATCGGAAGAGCGCAGCGCCTCCGGGAGCGGGATCACCCGTGCAGGGCCGGTGATGACGTCGAGGGGCCTTCTGCCGATCACCAGGCTGCAACGCCTTGAGCCCGAAGAACGTTGTCCTGCTCAAATCCACACGAACGAGGCAGGACCGCGCCATGCTGAGCAAAGCCGAACTGGATGCCCCGGCCCATCTGCAATACGAACCGATCGGCACGGCCGGCCAAGGCCATCCGAGCGACGTGCGGGAATTCGCCACCCTTCGCGAGGCCGTTCACTGGGCCATGAACAACGAGCCGCCGGCCGGCATGGAGGCGGTCATCCGCGCCGCCTCCGGGGCCGTACTGGGGCCGCGGCACCTGGAGGAGATCTGGTCGAGCCTGCAGGGGCCTTAAATCCAGCCCAGGCTCAGGGCGCCGACGGCGAGATAGCGCCCCGTCTTGGCGAGGGCCACGAGCGGGATGAAGACCCGCAGGGGCTCGCGCATCACGCCCGCCACAATGGTGAGCGGGTCGCCGACGACAGGCAGCCAGCTCAGGAGCAGCGTCCAGCGCCCGTAGCGGTGATACCACCCCTCGGCCTTCGCCATCTGCCGGCGCTTCACCGGAAACCAGGCCCGATCCTCGAAGCGGGCGAAGAACCGTCCCAGGAACCAGTTCACGACGGACCCCAGGATGTTGCCCACGCTCGCCACGGCAATCAGGAGCCACCAGGGATAGTGCTCGGCCACCAGCATGGCGAAGAGCACGGCCTCCGACTGGAACGGGAAGATGGTGGCCGAGAGAAAGGCCGCAGCGAACAGGCCGCCGTATTCGGCAAGATGGGACATGGGGCGGAGCGGTGGGACCGGATGAAGGGAACACAGGATTTCAGGCCCCGCGCCGGGGCCTGAACGACAGGCGATCTATCACGGTTCCATCGTGCCGCCGAGCCGAGCCGAGCCGAGCCGAGCCGAGCCGCATGACGCGGACCGGCGATCAGGCTTCAGACCTCCCGGCCGAGGCTACATCCGGTCGCTGAACGTGCCGTGCTGGGCCCGCGGGTTGAGGCGCGCGAAGTCGTCGCCCTTCACGTGGACCAGGGTGGCGTGATCACCGCCTTCGAAATAGATGTCGGGCTGGCGTTCCACGCTGTCCTCGACGATGACGTCGAGGCCGTAGCACGTGCCGACGGGCGGAATGGCTCCGCGATCGCAGTCGCGGAACACCTCGACGATCTCGTCCTCCGAGGCCAGGCGCAACTCCTGGCCAAGCTCCGTCTTGAGATCGGACAGGCGCAGGTGGTGCGAGGCCGGCAGAACGGCCAGCATGTAGCTCTGACCATTGCTGAGCATGATGCCCTTGGCGAGCCGGTCCCCCGGCACATGCCCCGCATGGGCCGTGCCGAGCGACGTCATCGCCGGTTCGTGCGCGATCAGATCGTAGCTGATGCCTTGATCGGACATGTAGCGTTGAAGGGTGGGTGCGATCGTCATGACAACCTCCTGTGAGACGAGGACGCTCGCATGCCGGGAGGACGGCTCAACTGACACACCGTCGCTTCGGGCAGCGCGGTTGCTTTGAAACATCCCGATGGTACACCCCGGACCCATCGGCTTCAATCGATTGGGCGCTGCGGCCGCAAACATTGCCCGGCGAAGGGGCGCTCACCTGACCGACAATATCGCGTTATCACCGGCGTTGTGCCGGTGATCCCGATCATGGAAGCGCCCCGCTTCATACGACCGGGGTGACCGGGACAAGCCCGGCCATGACGTGAGAGGCCGTGGGGAGGTCGTGGGGAGGCTATGCGCTGATACTGGCACCCCTACTTGCGCCCCGTCGCGAGGTTTACTACCAACGGCACCATCTCGTTTCCACGCCAGCCCTCCATGACAATTTCAAGCGGTGGCGCCGAGACATCTCTTTCAGGAAGACTTCTCTTGGATCAGTTCGACGTTGTGGTGATCGGCGCCGGGGCCGCCGGGATGATGTGCGCGGCGGAGGCCGGCAAGCGCGGCCGTTCCGTGCTCGTTCTCGACCATGCGGCCAAGCCCGGCGAAAAGATCCGCATTTCCGGCGGCGGCCGCTGCAACTTCACCAATCTCAACGCCGCCCCGGCCAACTTCATCTCGCGCAATCCGAGCTTCGCCATCTCGGCCCTGCGCCGCTATACGCAACGCGACTTCATCGCTCTCGTGGAGCGCTACGGCATCGCCTATCATGAGAAGACCCTGGGCCAGCTCTTCTGCGACGGCTCGTCGAAGCAGATCGTCGATCTGCTCCTGAACGAGATGCGTCGGGCGAACACGGAGCTGCGGCTCTCGACCTCCGTCGACACCGTCGAGAAGACGCCGGATGGGTTTGCGCTCACGCTTTCGCAAGGCGCGGTGCGATGCCGGTCTCTCGTGGTCGCCACGGGCGGAAAGTCCATTCCGAAGATGGGCGCCACCGGGTTCGGCTACGATCTCGCGCAGCAATTCGGCCTGCCCATCGTCGAGACGCGGCCGGCCCTCGTGCCGCTCACCCTGGAGCCGTCGATGCTTGAGCGCCTCGCGCCCCTGGCGGGCGTCGCGGTTGACGCGGTGGCGGGCTGCGGGAAGACCACCTTCGCCGAGGCGCTGCTCTTCACTCATCGCGGCCTGAGCGGACCGGCGATCCTTCAGATCTCCTCGTATTGGCGCGAGGGCGACGAGATTGTGCTGTCCATGCTGCCGGGCGTCGATCTGTTCGAGGAACTGCGCGAGGCACGCGCGCAGAATGGCCGGCAGGCGCTTCAGACCGCTCTGTCCGCCTTCCTGCCCAAGCGCTTGGCCCAGCTGATCGCCGAAGCCGAGAAGGGACCAGCCAACCTAGCCGATCATTCCGACAAGAGGCTCAGGGCCATTGCCGAGACCGTCAACCGCTGGCGCTTCAAGCCAGCCGGCTCGGAAGGCTACCGGACGGCCGAGGTGACGCTCGGGGGCGTCGACACGCGCCACCTCGATTCCCGGACCATGGAAGCCAAGGCGGTGCCCGGTCTCTACTTCATCGGCGAGGTGGTGGACGTCACCGGCTGGCTGGGCGGGTACAATTTCCAATGGGCGTGGTCGTCCGGCTGGTGCGCCGGGCAGGCGGCCTGACCGCGCGGGGGTGAGCCATCCCCGTCCGCCTGTGTTCTCCCCCGGGCCTGTGCTATGCTCTCGGGGGTCGAACTCCATCGGGGAGGGGCGCATGCATTCGGGCATGGTCCTCATCTGGATCGGTGCGCTGCTCATCGTGGCCGGGATCGTGCTCGCGGCCGGTCAGGTGCTCTGGAAGGGGCGCCTGAGCGACCCTCATCGCATGGGCTCGACCGAGGGAGGCGCCACCCTGGAACCGCGGGAGCGGGCGCGTTCCCTGCATCCCAAGCATCATTGGCCCAGCATCGCCCTTGTGGCGCTCGGCATCGTGCTCATGCTGGCCGAAGCGGCCGTGTGACGGTTCCGCCCGCGGCCTCGAACCGGCGGTGCGCATCTCGAAAGGGGTAGAGCGGGGCAGTTTTTGCCCGGTTGCGCTTGCCTCAGGCCACGGTTCGGGCAACGATCCGGCCATGAAGCCGCTCTCGCTCCTCCTGGCTGCCGGCCTTCTCCTGATGCCTGCCGGCGTCGGCGCCTCTCCCATGTTGCTGGTGGACGCGTCCACGGGCGACGTTCTCGCCGCCCAGGAGGCGACCCGCTCCTGGCATCCGGCATCGCTCACCAAGATGATGACGGCGCATCTCGCCCTCTCGGCCGTGCGCGCGGGCCAGGTCGGCATGGACACGTCCGTGGTCATGAGCGCGAAGGCGGCGTCCCAGGCGCCCACGAAACTCGGCATCCCGCCGGGCACGTCCCTGAGGCTCGAGGACGCGATCACGGTCATGATGGTCAAGAGCGCCAACGACGTCACCTTCGCGGTCGCGGAGGCCATCGGCGGCAGCGAGGAGGCGTTCGTGGCCGCCATGAACGCGGAGGCGCGGCGCCTCGGCATGACCGGGACCCGGTTCGCCAACCCGACCGGTCTGCACGACGACCGTCAGGTGACCAATGCGCGGGACATGGCCGTGCTCATGATGGTGCTCCTGAGCTACCACGGCGACCACATGGACCTGCTCAGGACGCCCTCTATCACCGTCAACGGCCGGATGCTCAAGAACACCAACAAGCTGGTGGAGGATTACGCGGGTCTCGAGGCCTCGAAGACCGGCTTCGTCTGCGCCTCCGGGTTCAACGTGGCCGTCTCGGCCCTGCGTGGAGACAGGCGCGTCATCGGGGTGGTGCTCGGATCGCCGAGCGCCGCGACCCGGACACTGGTCATGCGGGACCTTCTTAACACCGGCCTGTCGGACGGAGCGAGCCCCGTCGGCAATCTGCGCACCATGAAGGCCGCAGGACCGGCGCCGGCCGCGGATCTGCGACGTCTCAAATGCGGTCGGCAGGATCCGGCCCGCCTGGAGGCGCGGGCAGCCGCGAAACGTGCCGAGGTTCAGCCGCTCCGCTGACGATCAGCGCATTGTGCGGCCCTTTGGGTCCGCGACGAACGATGCGCCGCTTAAGGGATCGATGCTCTAGGCGGCCGACGGCCTGTCGATGGGCAGTGATTCCAGCGCGCCGGCCTCGTCGATGCGGCGCACGAGATCGTCCACTTCCTCTTCCGTCTGATAGATGCCGAAGCCGACGCGCAGGCGCTGGCCGCGGACGTCGGTCACCACGCGCAGCTCCGAGAGGTCGCGATGGATCGTCTGCGCTTCGGGCGTCTGGAAGGTGAGGAAGTTGCCGCGCCGCGTCTCGTCCGCCGGCACCACGAGCGACGCGCGCTCGAACAGGGCCGACGCCTCGATGCGGCGCAGGAAGTGCTGCTGCAGCGCCTTCGCGTGGGCGTGAATGATGCCCGGCGTGATGCCCTCGTCCGCGAGCCAGCGCATCACCGCGTTGAAGCGGTAGAGGCCTGAGGGATCGAAGGTGGCACCCATGAATCGCCAGCCGTCGTCGCTGTAGCCGACTTGGCCGCCCTGCGCGTTGGTGAGGTTGCCGAAGGCCGCGTACCAACCGGTGTCGCGCGGGCGCAGGCCCCATCCGGGCGGGCAATGCATGAAGCACGCGCCTTCGCCGGCCATCGCGTATTTGTACCCTCCGGCCATGTAGAACACGCGCTCCGCGATGCCGCCGAGATCCGTCGGCCTCGCCATGAAGCCGTGATAGCCGTCGATTACGATCATGGCCCCGTCGCAGGCGCATTCGGCGAGCCTGCGACCGTCCGGCGCGAAGCCGGAATTGAAGAAGACCTGGCTGACGAACACGAGATCGTAGCCGTCCTGAGCGGCCGTGAAGAATCGGTCCTCGAAGGTCGTGAAGGGCTCCGCCGGCACGCGCGTGACGGCCACGATCCGCTCCTCCTCCAGCCGGGCGATCTGGCGCGTGAAGGAGTGGAATTCGCCGTCGGAGGTCAGGATCCGGACCGGGCGGTCCACCGGGAAGCAGGAGAGGATGCGCTTGAGGAATTCGTGGGTGTTGGGCGCCACCGCGATGGTCGACGGATCGGGCAGGTTGAGGTGCGAGGCCACGTGGCCGCGATATTCGTCGAGGACCGGGCCCAGGACATGCTCCCACTTGTCGTCGATGAGGCGGGCCGCATCGTCCCAGGCCTGGAGCTGCGCGTCGCGCGTCACGTCGGGCCAGGGATGATGGCTGTGGGCCGAGAAGTGCAGGCGGTCCGGTTCGGTGTTGAGGAAGCGGGAGAAATGCTGGCGAAGATCAAGCATGGCGCATCCCCTCCGTCAAAGCCTGCCGCGCACGGACCAGAGTTCGGGGAAGAAGTAGCGCTCGAGCGCCTTGCGCAGGTAGGTCACGCCGCTGCTGCCGCCCGTGCCGCTGCGCATGCCGATGATGCGCTCCACCGTCTTCATGTGCCGGAAACGCCATTGCTGGAAGGCATCCTCCAGGTCGACCAGTTCCTCGGCGAGTTCGTAGAGATCGAAATGCTCGCCCGCATGGCGGTAGATCTCCTCCCAGGCGGCTTCCACGCCCGCACTGGCCGCATACGGCTGCGTCACGTCGCGATCGAGCACCTCGGCCGGGATCGCGTAGCCGCGCCGGGCCAGGAGGCGCAGGGCCTCGTCGTAGAGGCTCGGCGCCCGGTAAGCGGCCTCGAGCTGCTCGGCCAAGTCGCCCCGGTGGCGGTGCGGCGCCATCTTGGCCGCGTCCTTGGCGCCGAGCTTGAACTCCACCAGCCGGTACTGCCAGGACTGGAACCCGGAGGACTTCCCGAGCGCCGGCCGGAAGCTCAGGTAATCGGACGGGGTCATGGTGGAGAGCACCGTCCAGGCCTGGATCAGCTGCTCCTGGATCCGGTTGATGCGCGCGGTGCATTTGAAGGCGGGCTGGAGCTCGTCGGCCCGGATATGCGCCAGGGCGGTATCGAGTTCCCGGTTGAGAAGCTTCAGCCAGAGCTCCATCACCTGATGGATGGTGATGAAGAGGAGTTCGTCGTGCTCGGCCGTCAGGGGAGATTGGGCGGAGAGGAGGGTGTCGAGCCGGAGATAGTCCCCATAGCTCATGCCGTCTGAAAAATCGGTGTGAATCCCGTCTGTCGCTGCGGACAACGCCATCTCCCTGATATGCCTCCGCTTTGCTGCGGATTATTACGTTACCTTAGATGAATTCTACGAAAGTAGGACATTGCATCGGGCTTGTCACGTCGGGTCAGTCGGAATTGGCATTCCGTCCCCGACGGAGTAGGTTGCCGCCCGAACGATCCATCGCCGGAAAGAACCCCGCATGACTGACACCCTTCCCGACCGCCTGTCCTCGAACCCGAACAGCCCCTATTACGACGAGGAGCTGCTCGCGAAGGGGGTGGGAATCCGCTTCAACGGGGCCGAGAAGACCAATGTGGACGAGTATTGCGTCAGCGAGGGCTGGGTTCGCGTGACCGCCGGCAATGCCAAGGACCGCTTCGGCAATCCCATGACCATCAAGCTCAAGGGCAAGGTCGAGCCCTATCTCCAGACGAACGAGTGATGCCGGCCGTCGCCCTCGTCCCCTTGCGGGGCGTTGCCGCTGAGGCTCGGCCGTATAGGCCATGCCGGTGGGGTAGGGTGGCGCGAGCGCGGATCCAGGATAAGCTTGCCGCTTGGGGGATCCTCGGGAGGGGCTGAGCCAGGATGGTCGCTGGTCGGCGACGGACAACATTCGCAATCGTGGGCTGGCTCCTCGGCGCGCCGGCCTTGGCGCATGGCTGGTATCCGACATGGTGCTGCAGCGATCACGATTGCCGCGAACTGGCGCAGGCCAGAGGCGAGACCGTGACGGAGACCGAGGAGGGTTGGCGGCTCTGGGACGGGCGCCTCGTCGGTCGCGACGAGGCCAAGATGTCCCCGGATGGAAAGTTCCACATCTGCGAGGAGCCGACGACCCACGCGATCATCTGCTTCTTCGCCCCGCAGGGTTCGTCCTGACGGCCGGCTGATACGGGGCGTGCCGTCGTTTATGGGATCGGTTTGAGCCGCCCCCAGATCGCTTCCGCGGCCTTGGCGTAGTCGCCGTCGAAATGATGGCCGCCGTCCAGTTCGATCCGTTGCGTGTCGCCGAGTTCGGGCGCCGTGCAGGAGGTCTCGTTGTCCTCTGCCTCCTCCTTGCCGTAGATGCACTGCGTCCTGTCGAGAGGCAATTGATGGAGGAGAGGGGTCAAGGGCCGGCTCTCTGCTGAGGCCGCGCCGATGAAACCCTCCACGGTCACCTCGAAATCCGCGTTGGTGCCGAGCGCCAGGAGCGACACGAGACCGATCCGGTCTCTGATCGCCTTTGGCAGTTCCGGCCACACGTCGGGCATGATGTCGGAGCCGAACGAGAACCCGACGATCGCGTAGCGGTCGGTCCCGAATTCCGCACCGTAATGGTCGAACAGCAGGCCGAGATCGGCGGCCACGTCCTTCGGGCTCTTCTTGGACCAGAAGTAGCGCAGCGAATCGAGCCCCACGACGGCGATGCCCTTCTGCGCGAGCCATTCGCCGATGGACTTGTCGATGTCCCGCCAGCCGCCGTCTCCCGAGATGATGATGGCGAGACCTTTCGCCGGCCCCTCGGGGGCGATCACTGAGACCGGCAGCTGCGAGTGGCCGCGCTCGCCGGTCTTGCCCAGTTCGACCGCGCTGTCGACCAGGGCATCGCGAGTGGCGGCGTCATCCTCGGCCGGCACGAAGGCGACCTCGTCGCCGTCGCCCTGGAAGGCCTCGACGGCCTGACGCTCGCGCTCCGGTGCGATGGCCCGCCACGGCGCGGGCAGATCCGGCACCCGGCGCAGGGCGAAGAAGCCGTCGCCCGCAGGTTCGAGCTTGGGATCGAAGCAATAGGTCCTGTCGGTTCTCAACAGGGGCCTGAACCCGATCCCGATGGCCCCCCCGAGGGTGTTGGCCGGAGCCTGCGCGAGGGCCGCATAGGCGAAGGCGGCTCCGTCGCCCCGTCCGGCGATCACCGGGAAGAAGTATCGCTGCAGTCCGAGCTTGCGCTGCACCGCCTGGGCGAGATCCTTCAGGTCGTCCGACACGTAGTGGCACTCGTCCTCGGGCGGCGACTTGGCGAAATCCGCGCGCAGGGCGTCGAAGTTGAAGGAGACCGCCACCAGCCCGGCCTTCGCCAGGGCCAGGGCGTCCTCGCGGCGCGCCAGCGCATCGGCTTCATCGGCTACCAGGATGACCAGGCCCCTCGAGGGACGATCCTCCGCCCGGACGATGTCGACGGGGCCGAAGCCCTCGACGTCGATGGTCGTGGTGGAGACGGTTGGCGGCGTCAGGGCCGACCATGCGGAACGGCCGAGCAGCACGCTTCCGAACATCAGAGCGACGACGGACGCCACGATGGTCAGGTTCTGGATATGCTTGAACGCCCTCATGATCTCGCCCCCTTGCTGATGGATTTGATCGGGCTTCCCGAAATCAGGTTGCTCACGTCGAGCAGGATCTGCGGCAGCGCCCAGCCGCCCGGGCTCGCGAGATAGCGCGGCTCCCAGGCGGGGCCGAACTTCTCCTTGTAGGCCCTCAATCCCTTGAAGCCGTAGAAGCGCTCCCCGTTGCGCGCCACGAAGGCAGCGACCTTGTGCCAGCTCGGGGCCAGGCGATGCTCGGACAGGCCCGAGAGCGGCGCCATGCCGAGGTTGAACCAACGGTAGCCGCGCGCCTTGCCCTCCTGCATGAGGCTGACGAAGAGCAGGTCCATGATTCCGGAGATGCCCGGAAGATAGCGCATGAGATCGATGGTGATCTCGCCCCCGGGCTGGCCGTACCAGATGTTCGCGAAGGCCACGATGCGGCGGTCGCGGCGGATCACGGCCACGTCGAAATACGACAGGTAGCGCTCCGACCAGAAGCCGATCGAGAAGCCCTTCTCGCCGGCGCCGCGCCCGGCGAGCCAGGCATCCGAGACGCTCTTGAACTCGGCGAGATGGCTAGGTACCTCGGCAGCCGGGATGATGGCGAATTCCAGGTTCTCCCGCTTGGCGCGGTTGAGCGCCGCACGCCAGTCCTTGCCGGCCTTGCCCTCCGTCGTGAAGGTTTCGAGATCCACATGCGCTTCCTCGCCGAGCTTCACGAGGGACAGCCCGCCGTCGAGATAGAGCGGCAGGTGAGTCGGGCTGACCTGATAGAACACGGGCCAACCCGCATGCCGGTCCACCTCCTCGAGGAACTGCCACATGACGTCGGCGGCATGTTCGGGCTTGCCGATGGGGTCGCCCATGGCGATCCAGCTCTTGCCGCGCACGGCATACATGAGGAAGGCTTCGCCCGAGGGGTGGAAGAGGAAGCGCTTGTCTTCGAGGAGGGCGAGATGCGCGTCCGCGCGTTCGGCGCAGGCGAGTGCGGGCGCGAGCGCGTCAGGCTTCAGGGGCTCCACGCGGCGCGCATCGGGATGACGATGGATCATCGCGTAGAGCGATAGGGCGGCCCCGATGATGATGGCCCCGAGGCTGCTGCGCAGGAAGCGGGACGCATCGTCGTGCCAGTTGAACTGCCACCACAGGTCATGGCTGTAGTCGACGTCCTGGAAGGCCGTGAACCCGAGCCAGAGGGAGCAGCCGAGAATGAAGGCCACGGCCACGAGCCAGCGCGGCTCCAGCGGTTCGGCGAAGATCCCGGCCTTGCGGTAGAAGGCCGAGCGGTGGGTCAGAAGCAGGGTGAGAACGGCCCCGAGAACAAGCGCCTCCTCCCAATCGAAGCCTTTGGCCAGCGACACCACGATGCCGGCCCCGATGACGACGATCGACAGGGTCCAGGCACTGGCAAGGCGGCGCATCAGGCCGCGAGACAGGATGAGGAGCACGACGCCCGCCGTGCTGCCGACGAGGTGCGAGACCTCGGCGAAGGGCAGGGGCACCAGAAGCCGCAGGGCCCGCACGCGCGAGTAATCGTTGGGAAGCGCGCCGGACGTGAGCAGCACGAGACCGCCGATGAAGGTGAGAATGGCCAGCGCGGCCGGCACGAAGGGCAGCACGAGACGCCGGACGCGCCGCGCCGCGAGGGTGAGTTTCGCATCCGAGCGCCGCACCTCGTGGGCCAGGAACAGTGCCACGGCGAACAGGAACGGAATCAGCGTGTAGGTGAGCCGCCAGACGAGGACGGCCGAGAGCAGCTCGGCTGCCGGAGCCTGCGGAAAGGCCAGCAGGATGGCCGCCTCGAAGGCGCCGAGCCCGGCCGGCACGTGACTGACCACGGCCAGCAGGATGGCGCTCGCGAAAACGGCCGCGAAGACAGGAAAGCCGATGCCGAGATCGGCCGGGAGAAGCACCCACAGGGCTGCGGCGGCCGCGCAGATGTCCGTCAGGCCGAGGCCGATCTGGACGAGCGCCGCTCCGCCGCCCGGCACGCGGATCTGCATCCGGCCCCGTCCGATCTCCCGTCCGCTCCCGCGGCTCCAGGCCAAGTAAGCCGCAAGGCCGGCCAGCAGTGCGATCCCGAGGCTGCGGTTGAGACCTGTGGGCAGATGGTCGAGGGCGGCGAGGGCCTGCGGCTCGAGAGCGGCGCTCAGCCCGAGCACCCCGGCCATCCCGACCCACAGGGTCATGGCGGCGACGGCGGTGAGCTTGGCGACCTCGCTCAGGCTCAGACCCGCCCCGCCATAGATCCGCCAGCGCACGGCGCCCGCCGTGACGAGCGGAAAGCCCAGGGTATGGCCGATGGCGTAGCTCGTGAAGGACCCAAGCGCGACGGTCCTGAGCGGCACCGTCTTCTCGGTGGCGGCACGGACGCCGAAGGCATCATACCCGATGAGGGCCCCATAGCTGACGACGGCAAGGAGCAGGGAGATTCCGATAAGTGGGACCGGTGTGCTGAGGGCACTGGCGGCCACAGTCGCGAGATCGAGCCCGGACACAAGCCGCATGAGCAAGGCTGCGAGGGCCCCGCATCCTGCCAGGGCGAGAGCCGGCATCATCCAGCGCAGGAACCAAGGGCGCCGGTGAGATGGGGTGACCTCAGCGGCCGGGGCCATCCCGGGCGTCTGCTGCGCCTCGGCGGCGGGACACGCCTCGGCTGTGCGAAGAGCGGTGGTGGGCATGGGAGATCTCGCCTGAGTGGTCTTTCGGCGCCGTCAATCGGGCGCCTGGGTGCTTTGAACCGCGTCAAAGCATGAGCAGGGGTGTGCCGCGACAGGGGCACACGGGAGCGCGGCGCACGACGGCGCCGCGAAAGCTCAGACGAAGGGAGGACCGGTCGGGGGAGCGGCGCAGGGCCGGTGCGAGGGTGGGGCGTTCGGATAGGCGATGCAGCCTGTCCTGATCAGGCGGGCATGATCGATCACGACCGTGGGGGTGACGCCCGGCAGGATTGAGCCCGGGGCATCGTCGCCACCCGGCACGGCCTGGAGGTCTGCCAGGACGCGTTCCGGCGATTCGACGATATCGCCGGGAAGAGCCAGCGCGGTCTCGGCCGCGCCGAGACGATCCCGGTCATCGATCAGGCACGGCTTCGCCTGCGCGGTTCCTGCCATGAGCAGGAGCGCCAGCAGGGACTGGGCAAGCGCCAGAAGGATGCGGTGCGGGATCACGGAAAATCGCCTTAACGCCGGTGCGATCATCTCACAGGAAACCTGAATGCTTCCTGATTATGGCGGAAGCAAGTGGAGCCTCGAACAGGTGGAGGCTCCGGCCCCAAAAAGAAAGCGCCCGCGTTCGGGGCGCTTCAAGGTCCGACCCGTAGGGGCAAATAATCAGGTCGGTGAACCTATCTATTCAGGGAGTAGTTTGGCCAAATTGTGACGGTCCGTGACACGAATGAGGCGTGTCAATAGAATATCTGCGCTATTCTGACGCTTCAGACCGTTCATTTGCGAACTATTTGCCCTTGATCGATCATCTCATATGATTTAATCCGAGCAAACCGTAGGGGCAAATACGGTTCGAAGGGTCGCGAACACGGTCGTTAAAGACTGGGCGCGGCCCTTTTCTTTTCTTTTTATTTCTAGGAGCCGGCTCTTTTAGGAGTCCTGTCCGTCATCGGGGCTTGGTACGGGCTTCCTGCAGCCGCTCCATGGTGGCCTTGATCTCATCGACCGCTTTTGGCCCCCGGATGCCAGCCACCCCGCGGTCGACCGTCTTCCCGTTCTCGTCTTTCCGCCCGTTGAAGAAGACATCCCGCTCCTGCTTGGACATTTTCAGGACGGTCCGGGCTTCGGTCTCGATCCGCCATTCCTCGGACCAAGTGCTGACGGGTTCGCCGGTGAACTCGGAGACGGCTTTGGTGTCGCGGGAATAGGTCATCCTGTCGGTATGCCGGACAGGGGTAACGAGATCGTTAACGCACGAGAGAGGCAGAAGGGCCCGCGTCCGGGCTCCGGCGCAACGGTGCCGCACGGCGCTGGGCCGCCGGAGCGATCAGGCCGCCTTCGCGCTCGGAAACGGCACAACCCGCGGCGTATCCGGGCTTGTGAGAACCTGCAGAGCCTCGAGCACTCTGACCGGAGCCGCAGGAGGGACGAAGACCGCGCGTGCCGACGACATCCGGGCTGGATCGAGGGATGTGATCAGCAGCGCGGGCCGATCGGGATGAAGCCGCTCATACTCGTCTTTCAGGATGAAGCCGCAGACGAGTCCCGGCAGGTCCACCTTGCTCACGAGCCAGTCGATCTCGTCACCCTGCTGGCACAGGATCAGCAGCGCGCGCTCTCCATTGGGGACGGCTGTCACGTCGTATCCGCCCGCTCGAAGAAGATGAGTGACGAGCTCGCGGGCGATAGCGTCATCGTCGACGACAAGGACCATCGCCTTGGAACGGGAATCGGAAACCATAGCGGTCTTCCCTGGATGATCGACGATTGTCCGCCACGGCCGATTAACATCGTGTTAATCGCGGCCGCTCCTTCGAGGGATCGTCCCAAAGGGTTGTAGCCGCAGTCTCGAGGCCACAACCCCCGCAATGGCCACGCTGAAACGCGGCGCTGCCTTCACCGTTGTCATGGCGGAGTCTTCTTCGACATGTGGAGAGCAGGTCATGCGTGTTTCTGATCTCAAGTTCGCGGCTGCCGCGCTGCTTCTGACGGTCCCGACCCTGGCAAGCGCGGAGGAGGGCGGCGCCGCGGCCGGCGCAATCGCCGGCGGCACGGCCGGAGCCGTGGTGGGCGGGCCTGTCGGTGCCGCTGTCGGCGCGGGCATCGGCGGCATCGCCGGTGGCGCCGCATCCGGTCCCGACCGGAAGGACGTGATCATCGAGCACCGCGACGTGGGGGCGACCGGCAGCACCGGATGCTCGACAACGACGCAGCAGAAGACGAACGAGTTCGGCGACACCACGACGAAACAGAAAACCGAGTGCTAGCTCGCCGTCTCTTGTTTGGCGCGGCCTATTCCGTCAGGCTCGAGAGCACCTGGTGGGCTGCCTCCACCCGGGCCTCGTTGGGATAGGCTTTGTTCGCCAGCATGACGATCCCGACCCTCCTGCCCGGAACGAAGGCCGCATAGGCCCCGAACCCGAGGGTCGACCCGGTCTTGTTGACGATTACGTCCTGCTGCGGCGCTATGGGCGGGTCGATCGCGACTGCCGGATGGACCTTCTGGTTCATCGTGTTGCCGGCGATGAAGGTGTCGAGGGCGACCGGATAGGGATATTGCTCCCACACGAGATCCTGGATCAGTCCGCCGGAGCGGAAATAGCCGGTCTGCGTCGCACGAAGTGCCTGGGCGAGTTTCTCCGGATCCGGGCCGATACTCATGTTCGCCTCAAGGAAGCGGAGCATGTCGACCGCGTTCGACTTCACGCCATAGGCCTCTGCCGCGAGGGGAGCGTCCGACACGCGGACGGGCTTGCCGTCGCGATTGTAGCCCCAGGCATAGGACGCCATCTCCGCCGCGGGAACGTCGATGAAGGTGCGCTGTAGGCCGAGATCGCGGAACAGCCGTCCCGCCAGGATCTCGAAGCTTGCGTCCATGGCGCGGGCGGTCGCCAGGCCGAGAAGGCCGATGCTCGGATTGGCGTAGCTGCGCTGGGTGCCGGGGGCGGCTTTCGGTTTCCATGCACGGTAATAGGCAGTGAGTTGCTTCTGATCCTTCACGGCTGCCGGCAACTGAAGGGGAAAGCCGCCCGCCGTATGCGTCGCGAGGTCGAGGAGCCGCACCTGATCGAGAGCGCTGCCCTTCAGTTCCGGCATGTGCCGACTGACGGGGTCGGTCAGTGACAGCCGGCCTTCGACCGCCGCGAGGGTCGCCAGGGTGGCGGTGAACGTCTTGCTGATCGATCCGAGCTCGAAGAGCGTCTCTCGCGTGACAGGAACACGAGGATCCTTCGAGGCCACGCCGTAATCCATGAAGTGGCGCCTGCCGTCGACCGTCACCGCGACGGCCAGTCCAGGGATGCCGAAGCGTTCGATCACCGGCTTCACCGCCGCGTCGACGGCCTGGCGCACCTTCGCGTCCCGATCGGAGCCGGCGGCCAAGGCGGGGGACAGGGTCAGGACGGAGGCCATAAAAGCACCCGCAAGCCTGGAATAACGTCGCATCGGCACGGACATCTCCTTTCGATTCGGCAGGCGCGCCTGCGATGAGGACAGGTTCGGGCAGATGCCCGGAATGGCGAGCGAAATGACCCTGTAGGGTAAAGAAGCCGTTATGACGGTTCAGACGGCACGCACCCGTCTTTCAACAAAGAACGCGTCGCCGCCTGAAGAAAGTCTTTGCTTTGCTGCCGACATCTTGAGATCTCTTCTTGCCCTCTCCTGGAGCCCGACAATGCGCCTCGTGGTCATCGCCTCTGTTCTGACAATCGGTTTCGCCTGCCAGGCCGCAGCCCAAACCAGCCCTGCGACGTCCGCCGACGCGGTGACCGCGACACGCTCGGAGATGCGCGAGTTGATCGAGGCCGTGCAGGCGACCGCGAAAGCGTCCCGCGAGAATGTCGATCATGCCCGTGTCGTGCCTGACCTGCTGTACCAGATCCTGACGAAGCTCGATAAGATCGAGGACAAGCTCGACAAGGTCGAGACGACCCTGAAGGAGACTCAGGCTTCCGCTTCCAGGAAGCGCTGAGAGCGGCTATCGTGCCGGGACGGTGCTGCCTCAGGCCCGCCCAAGCGGCCCGTCGATGATCACGTGCGGGGATTGGCGCGAGCAGCGCTCGATGCGGCCTTCCACCCGGTAGATGGTCTGGAGCAGAGCCGGGGTGATCACCGATTCCACCGGCCCGCAGGAGACCATCGTGCCGGCATCGATCACCATCACCCGGTCGGCCACCCGCAGGACCTGATTGAGATCGTGGATGGCCAGGATGATGCAGATTCCGCGATCCCTCGCGAGCGTGCGGATCAGGGCCAGCACCTCCACCTGCCGGTGCAGGTCGAGGGCGCTCGTGGGCTCGTCGAGGAGCAGGATCTTCGGGTCGCGTACCAGCACCTGGGCGAGTGAGACCAGCTGGCGCTGACCGCCGCTGAGTTCGTGCAGGCCCTTGAAGGAGATAGGCTCGATCTGCAGGTCGTAGAGGATGCGGTCGACCTCATGAAGATCGTCGTCCGTCACCTTGCGGCCGGCGCCCTGCTTGCGGGCGAGCAGCACCGATTCGTAGACGGTCAGCACCGTGTTCACCGACGTGTCCTGCGGCATGTAGCAGACATGGCCCGGGTCGGACCGGAGCGCCCCGTCACCGATGCGGATGGTGCCGGGGCCGTCGAGGAGGCCCGCGATGCGCCGGAACAGGCTCGACTTGCCGGCGGCGTTCGGCCCGATCACGGCCGTGACCTCGCCGCCCTTCAGCACCGGCGTGGTGACGCCCGAAAGCACCTCCTGCTTGCCGTAGCGCACGCCGACATCGGTGAGTTGCAGGGTCGCTACCATGAGCGCCTCCGGCTGGACATGATCAGGCTGAAGAGGAACGGCACACCCACGAGAGCCGTGATGATGCCGATGGGAAAGATCGTTCCCGGCACGATGGACTTGCTGATGACGGACGTCAGCGACAGGATCGCCGCGCCCGACAGCACGGAGGCGGGCAGGAAATAGCGCTGATCCTCGCCCACCAGCATGCGGGCGATGTGCGGACCGACAAGGCCGATGAACCCGATGGTGCCGACGAAGGCGACCGGCACGGCGGCGAGCAGGCTGATGATCATCATCGTCTCGAGGCGCAGCCAGCGCACGTTGACCCCGAAGCTCGCAGCCTTGTCGTCGCCGAGACGAAGCGCCGTGAGCGCCCAGGCGCGGCGCATGAAGAGCGGGAGCGAGATCGCCACCACGGCCGTGGTGATGGCCAGCTTCGGCCATGTGGCGCGGGTGAGGCTGCCCATGGTCCAGAACACCACGGCGGCGAGCGCCTGCTCGGAGGCGAGATACTGCACCAGCGCGAGGAGCGCGTTGAAGGTGAAGACCAGGGTGATGCCGAGCAGCACGATGGTCTCGACCGTGACGCCGCGCCTCTGGCTCATGAAATGGATGAACAGAGCCGCCGCCATGGCCATGAGAAGCGCGTTGATCGACACCACGTAGTCGATGGCCCAGGGCAGGATGCCGACGCCGAACACGAGGGCGATCGAGGCGCCGAAGCTCGCCGCCGCCGAGATGCCCAGCGTGAAGGGGCTGGCGAGCGGGTTGTTGAGGATCGTCTGCATCTGCGCGCCCGCGGCCGACAGGGCTGCCCCCACCACGACCGCCATCAGTGCCACCGGCATGCGGATGTCCCAGATCACCACGCTGGTCTGCAGCGAGACGTCGGGGGAGCCCATCAGCGCCAGCACGACCTCACGCATGGAATAGCGCGCCGGTCCCAGGCCGAGATCGGCGATCACCGAGAGGACGAGGACAAGGCCGAGCGCAAGAAGCACGAGCTTCTTGCGCTGGACGAGGACGCGGTAGGCTCCGCGCCCCTGCGGCATGGCGATGGCGGGCGAGTGGGCCAAGGGCCTATTCCTTGTCAGCGAGGGAGACCCAATAGCCGGTCTTGTAAGGGACGGGCAGGAAGCGCTCGTAGAGCGTCTTCATGGTGGTCTCGGGATCGAGGTCCTTGAACAGGTCCGGGTGCAGCCACTTGGCCATGGCCTGGATGGCGATGAACTGGTAGGGGCTGTTGTAGAACTGGTGCCAGATGGCGTGGACTTGGTTGTCGCGCACGGCTTTCACGCCCGTATAGGAGGGGCGCTTCATCAGCGCGGCGAGCTTTTCCCGGGCCTTGGCCTTGTCTGCGCCGGAGCCGACGCCCACCCAGGCGCCGCCCGGAACGTAGAGTTCCCAGTTCGAGCCCGTGACGATGACCTGATCCGGATTGGCCGCGATGATCTGCTCCGGGTTCACCACGCCGAAGGTGCCCGGAATGATCTTGGCCGCGAGGTTCTGCCCGCCTGCGACCTCCACGAACTTGCCGAAGTTCTCGTTGCCGAAGGACATGCAGCAATCGTCGGAATAGCCGGCTGCGCGCTCCACCATCACGACGGGCTTCGGCGGACTCGCCTTGGAGAGGCGGTCGGTCACGAGATCGATCTGCGCCTTGCGGAACGCGATGAACTCCTCCGCGCGCGCCTCCTTGCCGAACAGCTTTCCGATGAGGCGCATGCTGGCATCGGTGTTCTCGAAAGGCTTCTCGCGGAAGTCCACGAAGACGACCGGAATGTCGATCTTGGCGAGCTTCTCGATGAGCTTGGCGTCGTCGGTGGCGGTCTTGGCCTCGATGTTGAGGAGGATCACGTCGGGCTTGAGGGAGACGGCCTGCTCCACGTCGAAGGTGCCCTCCTTGAAGCCGCCGAAGGTGGGGATTTTGTCGATCTGCGGATACTTGGCCAGGTAGTCCTTGTAGCCGTCGAGATCCGCCTTCTGCAGATCGTCGCGCCACCCGACCACGCGCTTGAACGGCTGATCGGTGTCGAGCGTCGCCACGAAGTACATCTGGCGTCCCTCGCCGAGGATGACCTTCTCGACCGGCGCCTTCACTTCGACCTGGCGGCCGGTGATGTCGGTCACCTTGATCCTGTCAGCGGCTTGAGAGGAGATGGGCAGAAGCCCGACAAGCGCCAGGGCGGCGCCGAAGATCAGCTTGGAGAGTTGCATGACGCGCCTCGCATCTTGAGGAAAGCGCGCATTTCCTATGTCTCGAATAGTTGCCGTGCAAGGAATATCTTTTAGAATTTCTATAAGGAATGAAAGTATTCGCCTAGTTTATAATCGTTCTATTCTACAGTTTATAATGATTATAGTTTGACGGTTCCAAAAATTCTGCCTAGAGGAGCGCGGAATTCACCTGCGTTCGTGAGCCTTCAATGAACTCGAACTACACTCTCCGAGACGAGATCCGCGACTACTGGTCCCTGCGTGCGCCGACCTTCGACGAGCAGGTCGGGCACGAGATCTTCTCGGAAGAGGAACGGCAGGCATGGCGCGATCTCTTCCTGCGCCATCTCGGTCCCGGCGAGGGCCGAAGGGCCCTCGATCTCGCCAGCGGCACGGGCGTGATCTCCCATCTGCTGCATGGCCTCGGCTTTACCGTCACGGGTCTCGACTGGTCGGACGCGATGCTGAACCAGGCCCGCGCCAAGGCGGCCAAGCGCGGAGCCGACATCCGCTTCGTCATGGGCGACGCCGAACGCACCCTGGAGCAGCCGGAGAGCTATGACGTGCTCGTCACGCGTCATCTTGTCTGGACGCTGGTCGATCCCAAGGCCGCCTTCCGGGAGTGGCATTCCCTGCTCAAGCCCGGCGGATGCCTGCTCGTCGTCGATGGCGATTTCGTCTCGGATACGATCGTCAAACGCGTGATCCGCTTCGTCGAGAAGCTCGTACCGGGGCTCGCCGGGGCTCCGCATGCGCCCAATGCCATGCGCGAGACCCACGAGCGCATCCTGAGCCGCGTGTACTTCTCAAAGGGAGCGCAGGCACAGGAGGTCGCGGGGCTTCTGCGCGAGGCGGGGTTCGCCCGGACGATCATCGACCGCGACCTCAAGCCGATCCACCGGGCCCAGGCGAAGAACCTGCCGCTGCTCAAGGGGCTCGAGCGCGCGACGCAGCATCGCTACGCGGTTCTCGCCGTGAAAGCCTCAACCTGAAAAGCCGTGGCGTCCCGGGCCGACAGGGCCGCCCGCGACGATGTCGCGAGAGGTTCTACCCCGCGAGAAAGCCTGCGAGCGCCCTCGGGTCGACGTTGCCGCCGCTGATGATGATGCCGACGCGTTTGCCCCTGCAGGGCACGATGCCGTGAAGCGCCGCCGCCGCCGCCAGGCAGCCCGTAGGTTCGACCACGATCTTCATGCGCTCGGCGAAGAAGCGCATGGTGTCCACGAGCTGCGCGTCCGACACGGTCAGGATGTCGTCGACCAGGGCGCGCATGATGGGAAAGGTCTTGTTGCCCACATAGGTCGTCTGCGCGCCGTCCGCGATGGTGGCGGGCACTGGGATCCGGACGATGGATCCCGTGCGGAACGATTGCTGCGCATCGTTGCCGGCTTCCGGCTCGATTCCGAAGATCCGGCAATCGGGCGAGAGCGCCTTGGACGCGAGCGCCGAGCCGGCCAGCAGGCCGCCGCCGCCGACGCAGACGAGCAGCATGTCGAGCGGGCCGACCTCTTCGATCAGCTCCTTCGCGGCCGTGCCCTGGCCGGCGATCACGTCCTCATGATCGTAGGGCGGAATGAGGGTCAGCCCGCGCTCCTGCGATAGTTTGCGGCCGATCGCTTCGCGGTCCTCCTTATAGCGGTCGTAGAGCACCACCTCGCCGCCATAGCCCTTGGTGGCTGCGACCTTCATGGCCGGGGCGTCCTGCGGCATGATGATGACGGTCGGCACGTCCTGCAGCTGTCCGGCATAGGCGATGGCCTGGGCATGGTTGCCGGAGGAGAATGCGACCACACCGCGCTTGCGCGCATCGGGGGATAGCCTGGCGATCGCGTTGTAGGCGCCGCGGAACTTGAACGCGCCGCCGCGCTGGAGGTTCTCGGCCTTGAAGAAGAGCCTTCCGCCCGTGCGCTCATCGGCGGTGCGGGACGTCAGAACCGGCGTTCGGTGGGCCACCCCGTCGATGCGCCACGCCGCCGTGATCACATCGTCATAGGTCGGCAGATTCACGGGGGCAGGAGCGACGGCGTCGAAGGCTTGCGGGGTCTGCGCGTTCATCGATCTCTCACGCTTCTTGGGGCTTCGGACAAGCCCTTGCGCCTCCCATGCGCAAGGCCCAGCTTTGACTTTGTTCATAGCAATTCCGGATTAACCTTGTCACCTCTGCGGCATTTTTAAGGGCCGGAGGGTCTTTGGGGCTAGCCGGGCCAAAGTCCGCCGGCGGCGGAACAGCGGTCCGCTCTGACCGTTCATGCTTATCAGGCATGGTTCATGCCGATCCGGCATGAGAGGAGGCCCCCATGGAATTGTGGCAGATGGTTGTGGCGGACCACGCGAACATCGAGGAGCTCTGCCGTGAGGTGCTGCGGGCGACGGGGAGCGGGCCCAACAGCCGCGCCGAACTCTTCGCCGATCTCCAGGACGAGCTGGAACGGCATATCGCCGCGCAGCAGAACGTGCTCTATCCGGCCCTGTCGGGGCATGAGCGCACGGCGAGCTATCTGGCCGATCTCGAAGGCAAGCAGGACGAGATCCTCCGTGAGCTCGACAGGCTCGCCGCCCGGCCCGATAAGGACAGCGCCGATTGGGCTTCCGACTTCAAGGACCTCACCGGTTCGATCCGCCACGCGTTCACGCTGGAGGAGAACGGCGTGATGATCGTCGCCCGGGGCGCATTTTCTCCGTCTGAGATCAAGCACTTGTGGCGCCAGTACGAGCGCGAGCGGATCGCCTCCTACGAGGCCGAGCGCTGGCATATGCCGCAATCCATGATGCCCAGCCGCTACGGTCTTCCGACCGGAACTGTGTTCGGGGTTCTCGGCGGTCTTGCCGCCATCGGGGCCGGGGCGCTGCTGTGGACCATGACCCGCTCCGGCCATGCCGGCTCGCGGCAGAACAGGTCGGTGCACGTGCCGCCCCGGCGTCCGGAGCCGCCATTCCCGCTCGAGAGCGGAGTCATCGACCGCAGCCTGGAGAGCTCCCGTCGCGGCATGATGGACAGAGCCGGCTCAGGAGCCCGCACCTACAGGGCGGGTGGTTCGTCGAGCCTGGCCGGCATGCAGCAGGGGCAGGGATCGGCCCCTGGGGATGATGCGCTCCTGCATGGTGCGGGCGGGGCCTCTCCGGCGCCGGGCGGAAGTCCATCGGACGACGACTGGTTCTCATCCGCTCATCCGCCGCGCGCGCCATCGGGGCTCTCGACGCCGCTGCAGCCGGGCGGCACGCTTCCGGCCGGAGGCCCGGGGACGTCCGCGGGCTCGCTCGGCACCGGCGGCGCCCCGACGGGCGGCGCGGATTCGGGATCGTTGAAACAGGATGGGCGGTAACAACCGGCCGCGACCTATGGCCTAAGGCCGGTTTCGCCGTCGGGCCACGAACCAGATGGCGATGATCGCCACTACGACCACAACGATCAGCCACCAGCTGCTCCCGGTGCCCTCCGCGGCACCGGGCGTATTGGCGGGTGCGCCTTCCACGGGCGGGCTCGCCTGCGCCAAGGCGGCGGTCGCGGAAAAGAACAGCGTGACCAAGCCAGCAATGATTCGGTTCATGAACGCCTCCCGTCAGGTTCTCGGCAAGGCATAGGCGATCACATAATCGCCCGCCTTGGTGCCGAGCGAACCATGGCCGCCCGCCACCACGAGCAGATATTGCCGTCCGTCCGCGCCGGTATAGGTCATCGGCGTCGCCTGACCGCCAGCGGGGAGCCGCGACTCCCAGAGCTGGTTGCCGTTCGAGACGTCATAGGCGCGGACGTAATAGTCGATGGTTCCCGACAGGAACGCGACGCCGCCGGCCGTCATCATCGGACCGCCGAGATTGGGCACGCCCATCGGGAAGGGGAGCGGGATCGGCGAGGCATCGCGCACGGTGCCGTTCTTGTGCTTCCAGAGAATCTTGCCGGTGGTCAGGTCGGCCGCCGCGACGTAGCCCCAGGGCGGCGCCTGGCAGGGAACGCCGAGCGCCGAGGTGAAGGCGGAGAGCTTCACGGCGAACGGCGCGCCGAAATTCTCGTTCAAGGCCGGCAGGCTGCTCTCCGGCCGGTTCTCACCCTGGACGTAGAGCGTCTTGTCGTCCTGGCGCGGGACGAGCTGCGACACGAAGGCGATGTAGGTCGGCGTCGTGAACGCGATCTGCCGCTCCGGATCGACCGCGACGCTGCCCCAGTTGAACACACCGAAATTGCCCGGATAGACCAGGGTGCCCTGCAGGGAGGGCGGCGTATAGCGGCCTTCGTAGCGCAGCTTCTTGAACGCGATGCGGCAGGCGAGCTGATCGAACATCGTCGCGCCCCACATGTCGCGCTCCGTGAGCGGCGGCGGATCGTAGGACAGGGCCGAGACGGGCTGCGTCGGCGCGGTGCGGTCGCCCTGCGCGGCGCCCTGCGGGGCGGGCTTCTCGGTCACCGGCAGGACGGGCTGGCCGGTGCGCCGGTCGAGCACGTAGAGCTCTCCCTGCTTGGTCGGCTGCACGAGAGCCGGTACGGTCTGCCCACCGACCGTCAGGTCGACGAGGCTCGGCTGCGAGGGGACGTCGTAATCCCACAGATCGTGGTGGACGGTCTGGAACACCCAGCGCAGCTGACCGGTCGCAATGTCGAGCGCCACGACGGAGGAGGAGAACCGGTCCACATTGGCGCTGCGGTTGCCGCCCCATTGATCCGGCGGCTGGTTGCCGACCGGGATGTAGATCAGCCCCAAGGCTTCGTCGACGCTGGAGATCGACCAGGAATTGGGCGAGTTGGGAACATAGGTTTCGCCCTGCGCAATTGGCGTTGTCACGTCCGGCCGGCCCGAGTCCCAGTTCCAGACCAGAGCGCCCGTGTTTACGTCGAAGGCGCGAATGACGCCGGACTGCTCGCTCGTCGACACGTTGTCGAGCACGGTGCCGCCGACGATGATCAGGTTTTTCGCGACGGCGGGCGGCGAGGTGGAGTAATAGGCGCCGGGATTCACGTTGGGCATGTTGGCCCAGAGATTGATCTGTCCCGTGCCGCCGCCGAAGGCCGTGCAGACGGCGCCGTTCTCCGGGTTCAGCGCGATCAGGCGACCGTCCGCGGTGGGCATGAAGAGCTTCGTCGGGCAGTTGTCGGCGGCTGGCCGCTCACTCGCCGCCACTGGCAGATCCAGGGGCGGAGAGGCGGTCGTGAGGGGCGTAGGCGCAGGCGCCGGCACGGGGGCTGCCGCGGCAGCGCCATTGCCACGGTAGCAAGAGAGGCCGCGGCAGGTGAGATGCTGGAGGGCGAGTTCGCCGCGGATCTTCGGATCGTAGCGCCAGACCTCGCGTCCCGTCGTGTCGTCGAGCGCGATGATCGATTGATGCGGCGTACACAGAAAGAGGCGATTGCCGAACTTGAGCGGCGTGACCTGGAAGGTGGTCTCCTCCGGGTCGCCGGGACGGCCCCGCACGTCGCCTGTGCGATAGGTCCAGGCTTCCTGGAGCTGGGCCGCGTTCGCCGGGGTGATCTGGTTGAGCGGCGAGTAGCGCTGGCCGTAGGCCGTGCGTCCGTAGGCGTGCCATTCGCCGGGCGGAACGCCGAGTGCATCGTCGGGCACCTCGGCCCGCGGCCCCGGAGCCGTGCCTTCGATCCGCGTGGGATCGGTGAACCAGGAGGCCACCGCGACCGCGAGAGCGATGGCCAGGATGCCCGTCAGCGGCAGCCCCGCGCCCCGAAAGGCGGAGACGGGCCGCACGGCCTCGCTGCGATGGTCCGACGCGGTGCTGCGCCGATCGGCGAGGTTGCGCGTCACCCAGGGCGTGAGCAGCAGAAAGCCGATCAGGAACACCACGTCGCCGCGTGCCGCCAGCGGCCACCAGTGCAGACCCACCTCCCACAAAGCCCAGCCAAGCGTACCGGCGACGACGAGCGCATATACCCAGAGGGCTGCGGGCCGTCGGGCGAGGAGAAGGATGCCGGTCAGGAGGAAGCCGATGGCCGCGATCAGATAGTACCAGGATCCGCCCAGCGTGATCAGCCATACGCCCCCGACGGCGAGGGCGAGTCCGATCAGGAGCGTGAGGATGGCCGCGATGATGAGAACAGGACTGCGTCCCTGGCCCGGCATGACATCACTCCTTCGGACATTCGGCTTCCAACGACAGGCAAGCGGAAATGTTTCATAAGGTTGTGATGCCAAGAGAGCCGCGATGCAGCCCTGCTATGTCTCCTTGACATTCGTCCCCCAGCGCCGGTGCAGGAAGCGCTCCCAGGGCGAGAACAGGAGGCGGTCGACGAGCAATCCGATGACGACAATCACGATCATGATGCCAATCACCTGCTCCATAGCGTTGAGCTCGCGCCCGTAATGCAGCAGGTGGCCGAGGCCGAAACCGGTGAGGATCGTCACGTAAATCTCCGCCGCCATCAGCGAGCGCCATGCGAACGCCCATCCCTGCTTCATCCCGCTGACCAGGAAAGGAAGCGAGGCCGGGAGAATGACGCGCGTCCACTTGTGGAAGCCTTCCGATCCCATGGTGCGCGCCGCGCGCGCGTAGATCGGCGGGATGTTGCGCGCTCCGTGGTCGGTCGCGATGATAACGGACCAGACGGTGCCCATGATCACGACGAACAGCATCGCGCCTTCCGTCTGGCCGAACCAGACGAGCGCCAGCGGCACCCAGCAGACGCTCGGCAGGGTCTGAAACCCGAGGGCGAGCGATCCGATCGTGTCTTCGAGCACCTGCGTCGTGCTGGTCAGCAGGCCCAGGGGCAGGCCGATTACGACGCCGGCCGCATAGCCGATCAGAAGCCGCTTGAGGGTCACCCAGGTCGACTCGATCAGCGTGCCGTCGAGCAGCGCCCCCCAGATGTATTCCGCCACGAAAACGGGCGAGGGGAGAAGCACGATGGACCAGCGCCCGCTGCGCACGGCGAATTCCCATATGCCGATCAGCACGGCGAAGAACAGGAGGGCGACGGCGAGACGCTTCATTCGAACACCGCTCCCTTCAACGTGCCTTTGAGCGCAGCCGCGATGGTGGACGTATAGCCAGCGAGATCACGGCTGTTGATGTCACGGGGATGCGGAAGATCGATCTCGAAGATCTGCGAGATGCGCCCCGGCGACGGCGACATGAGAACGACCCGGTTCCCCAGGCATACGGCTTCGCGCACGTTGTGCGTGACGAACACGATGGTCTTGCGGCTTCCCATCCAGATGCGCTGGATGTCGTCATAGAGCTGATCGCGCGTGAGCGCATCCAGGGCGGCGAAAGGCTCGTCCATGAGCAGCACCTGCGGATCGGGAGCAAGCGCGCGTGCCAGCGCGACGCGTTGCTTCATGCCGCCGGAGAGCTCGTGCACATGCGCGTGCCTGAATTTCTCGAGGCCGACGAGCTTGAGAAAATGATCGGCGATGTCCCGGCGCTCGGCGCCCGTCAGGTCGGGTCGCAGCTTCAGCCCGAACATGACGTTGCCGAAAGCGTCGAGCCAGGGAAACAACGCCGATTCCTGGAACATGACGAGGCGCTGCCGGCCGGGACCGTCCACGAGTTTGCCGTCGGCCAGCACCCGCCCGGAATCCGGCATGGTCAGTCCCGCCATGATGTCGAGGAGAGTGGACTTTCCACATCCGCTCGGTCCGATCAGGCAAACGAATTCCCCTTCGGCGACGGTGAGAGACACGTTGTCCAGCGCCTGCACGGTGGCGCGCGATGACGTGAATCGCTTGAAGACGTTCTCCACGATGAGCTTGGCAGGTGCGGCCGTCAGCGACTCAGGGTGGGACAGCTCCATCAAGGCGTCTCGATCAGGCGGGAGAGGTCGGGCGTGTCTCGTAGAAAGCCCACCCGTTGAGCGCTGGTCACGAAGGACTGGAATGCCTCCCGGGTGGTGTCCGGCGTGATGACCATGCGGCTCCAGGCACGGGCGACGAGCTCCGGCGGCATGTCGAGGCGGAACGAGGCCTGCAGCTCCTCCCGGGCCAAGCGCTGCGCCTCGTCGGGATTGTTCCGGATCCAGTCGGTGAGCTCGCGATGGGCGGCCACGAAGCGCTTGGCGAGCTCGCGGTTTTTCGACAGGAAGCCGGCGCTCGAGACAAGGATCGTCGTGATCGCGTCCTTCTCCTCGACCAGCACCTTGCCGCCGGCCTCGGATTCGAGCCGCGACACCCAGGGCTCCACGGTCCAGACCGCGTCGAGCTGCTTGCTCTGGAAGAGGGAGAGCTGGTCCGGATTGCTGGTGGGCACCACCTGCGCATCGCCGCCGGTCTGGGTGATGCGCAATCCGCCTGCGACGAGCCAGGCCCGGGCCGCTACGTCCTGCGTGTTGCCGAATTGCGGCGTGGCGATGCGCTTGCCCTTGAAGTCGACAGGCTTGGACAGGGTGGAATCCCCCTGGACCACGAGGGCGGAGCCGCCGTTCACGGCACCGCCGACGACGCGGACCTCGGCGCCGCGCGAGCGGGCATAGGCGTTGAGCGCGGGATTGGGACCGACATAAGTCAGGTCGAGCGAATTGGCGAAGATCGCCTCCATGGCGCTCGGGCCGGCATTATAGGCGTACCACTCGATCTTCACCCCTGGCCCGAGCCGCTCCGCGAACCAGTTGCGCCCCTGCCGCTCGAAGGCGCGGGCCACCAGGGCCTGCACATGGGTGATGTTGGGGAAATGCCCGACCCGGACGGTCGTGGATTGCTGGGCAGCCGTGGGCCCATGAGCCGCAACGAGCGACAACGCCGCCAAGAGAAGAAGCCGCCATCCGTACCGCATCGCAGGATCTCCAGTGACATCGGATCAAGGCTAGGGGTTCCCAGAGGAAGGTCAATGGGAGGCTGGCGGAAGGATCCGGCAAGCTCGGCTTTATGTCCGGCATGAGGACGGGATTCCTTGGTCCGTGCCTGGAGTGGCGGAAATCCTTGGTTTTTCAACAAAAAATTCGGTTTCTTCGGAAAATCTTAACGGATCAGTAACCATAACGGGCGTCGAATAATAGGCATTACGTAGCGTAAGAAATCCGCGACAGCCTGACCCGCCTCCGCTCTCCGAACATTAGTTCTGCGGTTCTCCGGGGAACCTGCTGGTGATGCCGTCGCAGGAGCAGCATTGTAGGGCGAGGAGAACCAAGGATGGCGAAAGTACTTGTCGTGACATCGGGCAAGGGCGGTGTCGGAAAGACGACCTCGACCGCGGCTCTGGGCGCGGCGCTGGCGCAGAGCGGCCAGAAGGTGGCGGTGATCGATTTCGACGTCGGCCTGCGCAACCTCGATCTGATCATGGGTGCCGAGCGCCGCGTGGTGTTCGACCTCATCAACGTGATCAAGGGCGATGCGAAGCTGGAGCAGGCACTCATCCGTGACAAGCGCGTCGAGACCCTGTCCCTGCTGCCCGCCTCCCAGACACGCGACAAGGACAATCTCACGGAGGAAGGCGTCGAGCGCGTGATCAACGGCCTGCGCGAGAAGTTCGACTGGATCATCTGCGACAGCCCGGCCGGCATCGAACGCGGCGCGACGCTTGCCATGCGCCACGCGGATGTCGCGGTCGTCGTGACGAACCCGGAAGTTTCCTCCATCCGCGACTCGGACCGCATCATCGGCCTCCTCGATTCCAAGACGGAGAAAGCCGAGAAGGGCGAGCAGGTCGAAAAGCATCTTCTGCTCACGCGGTACGACAATGCCCGCGCTCAGCGCGGCGAGATCCTCAAGGTCGAGGACGTGCTCGAGATCCTCTCCATCCCGCTTCTGGCCATCATTCCCGAGAGCACCGAAGTGCTGCGCTCGTCGAACCTCGGCGCCCCGGTGACACTCGGCAGTCCGAATTCGGCCCCAGCCCGCGCCTATCTCGATGCCGTGCGCAAGCTCCAGGGCCAGACGGTCGTCGAGGTGCAGAAGCAGCGCGGCCTGTTCAGCAAACTCTTCTCACGGAGGGCCGCATGAGCCTTTTCAGTTTCTTCAAGCGCAACACGTCCGCGCCCGTCGCCCGCGAGCGGCTGCAGGTTCTGCTCGCTCATGAGCGCACCATCGTCGGTGGGGCCGAGTCCGATCTCGTGGCGATCCTGCGGGAGGAGATCATGGCGGTGATCGCCAAGCACATGGCGGTGCCGCAGGACAACGTGCAGATCAAGATGGATCGCGGCGCCTCCGTGTCGACGCTCGAAGTCGACATCGAGATCCCGACATCCATCGCCGCGGGCATGCGCCCCGCCGCGTAACGACGGCAAATGCTGGAGCGGCATGCTCTTCCACCGGGAGGATGCCCGCTCCAGCCATGTGCTGCATCGGTGCGGAGGGCGGCTGTCGGTTTGCCGCCGACGGCCGGGTTGTCCACCCCGACCGATGCGCTAGCTCTGCTTCATCTTCGTTCCTGAGGGGAGGCGCTCGATGGGCGACACGTCTTGGCCGCAACTGCCCTATCCCGCCTGGCGGGACACGGCGGCGACCCTCCAGCTCTGGACCCAGATCGTGGGCAAGATCCGGCTGTCGCTGTCGCCGTGGCTCAATCACGGCTGGCAGGTTCCGCTCTACGTGACCGCAAGGGGGCTGGGAACGTCGCCCATCCCTGTCGGGCACGATATCCTGGAGATCGAGTTCGACTTCCTGTCTCATCTCCTGCGCATGCGCATGAGCAACGGCGAAGAGCGTGAGTTGCCGCTGCAGCCCCAGAGCGTGGCGGATTTCTACGCGCGGATCCGCGCCATCCTGGAGGATCTGCGCATCGAGGTCGCCATCAACGAGATGCCGAACGAGGTGGCGGATCCCATCCGCTTCTCCGAGGATCGCGTCCATGCCTCTTACGATCGCGAAGCCGCGCATCGCTTCTGGCGGGCGCTCGTTCAGGCGGACCGGGTCTTCAAGCTCTTCCGAAGCGGGTTTCTGGGAAAGTCGTCACCGGTGCACTTCTTCTGGGGCAGCTTCGACCTCGCGGTGACGCGCTTCTCCGGGCGGTCTGCGCCCCTGCATCCGGGAGGCGTGCCGGGTCTCCCGGATCCTGTGACCCGCGAGGCCTATTCGCACGAGGTCTCCAGCGCCGGATTCTGGCCTGGCAGCGACGCCTTTCCACAGCCGGCCTTCTACTCCTACGCCTATCCCGAGCCGCCGGGCTTCCGCGAGGCCGCGGTGCCAGCGGGCGCGTCGTTCGACACGACGCTGGGCGAGTTCATTCTGCCCTACGACACGGTGCGCCAATCGACCGATCCCGATGCGCTGCTGCTCGATTTCCTTGTCGCCACCTACAAGGCCGCGGCCGACGCGGGGCATTGGGACCGTGCGGCGCTCGAATGCACCGTCGGCGCGCCGGCGCAGGTACGGGCGGTTTAGGGACGTCGTTTCGCAAGGTGATGACGTTTCCGCTTCTCTTCGGCAGCTCTCGAAAGAGATGCGCGCCTATCCCGAATTGCCGTTGAAGTCGCAAGGACGGCGAAGATTGCCACGTCTGCGCCACATACCCTCTCTAGCCCTAAGGCCGGACCAAGGCTCCGTCGTCGAGTAGATGTGCGAGGATCCCATGCAGGTTGGCGATTTGTCCCGGACCCAAACGCCACGCGAACCGCGCGACAATGCGGCCCTTCAGGCCATGCGCGTTCTTCTGGTGATCGGTCTCATGAGTGCCGGCTGGCTGGCTCTGTGGCGGTTCCAGGCCGGCAGTCCAGCCGCGGAGGGCATGGTGTCCGTGGCTCCGCCGCAGACGGTCGCCGTGGAGACGCGCCCCGCCGCTCCCCCGGATCGGGCCGAACCCGTTCAGGTGGCCGACGCAGATGCATTGACGCCGGCTGCCTTGGCCCTGAAGCGCTCCGCCGTCGTCTCCCCGCCGGACCCGGACGAGGACGATCTGGAGCCCTCCCTGGCCGAACCGGTCATCGATCCCGCCTCCCTCGGGGCCTCTCGCGATCAGTCCCTTGCCGTTCTGAAGCAGTTCCAAGCCATCGTCGGACAATCGTCCAAGAGCGGAGCCGCCAAGCCGCCGGCGGATCCGCCCGCCGACATGAACATGACCGGCACCGTCACGCAGCAGGCGACCCGCACGGCGTCCTATGTGCCGGCCGGTGAGTCCGCTTCCGCCCTCGTCGATCTCAACAGGGGCTCCGTCGACCAGTTGAATACGTTGAGAGGCGCAGGATCCCTCGGCCGCGCCATCGTGAGGGGGCGCCCGTACAGGTCCGTGGAGGATCTCGTGACCAAAAGGGTGGTGCGCCGCACCGCGTTCGAACGGATCAAGGATCAGGTCACCGTGCAGTAGATGCCGCGATCCATCGTCCGCAGGCGCGTGATCCGCTTGCCATCGTGCGACGAAAGGTGCTAAGCAAGTCGCATCAAACAGGGGTGCTCCGTATTGCCGGGGCTGAGATGACGGCGCGAAGCCGTTGGACCCTCAAGCTGATCTGGGTAATGCCAGCGGAGCGAGGTGACGATGTTTTCCGGCGCACAGATTTCCCTCTACCCGATGACCGACGATTTCGTCGACGTCATCCTGGGCGCCATCGGGGCGCTTGACCCCTATAGACCCAATTTCCGCATCGAAACCGACGACATCTCCACGTTGATCGTCGGCCCGCCGGACCAGCTGTTTCCGGCAATGCGCGATCTGTTTCTCGCCGCATCACGCCGCGGCGTTCATTGCGTGCTCGCCGCCACCGTCTCGCGTGGCTGTCCGGGCGAGCCCGACGACCCGATCTGCACCCCGATCGCCGGTTCGAACCACGATCAGCCCCTCGCGGCGCGCATCACGGCCGCCGTACGGCGCGTGGAAACGGCGCTTTTGACCGGCCAGGTCGTGGCCGCGCAATTCTCGCTCTATCCGCTCGGCAGCGGGCACCATATGGACGAGATCTACGGCTGCATCGACTTTCTCAAGGCATCGGGCGTGTTCGACCGCTCGAAGAACTTCTGCACCAAGCTGCGCGGCGATGCGGGCCCGGTCTTCGCCACTCTGAGCGAAGCCTTCCTGCGCTTCGGCGCCCCGCAGGGGCATGTCGCGCTCGATCTCAAGGTCTCGGCGAACAGCCCGAGCAAGTCCTGATCCTCCGCACACGATTCTCGTCTCACATCAAGGAGTTTGTCATGTCCGTGGCTCGTGGCTGGACATTGAGGGAGATCCTCATCGTCACCGTGATCGGCGCGGTGTTCGCCGTGCTGTATCTCGGCTGGGTTCAGGTGTGGCTGATCGCCCAGGCGGTGTTCGGTCCTCTGACGATGGACGTGGTGATGGGCTTCTGGTTCGTCGCCTCGATGGTGGCAGCCGCCATCATCCGCAAGCCCGGCGCAGCCCTCGGGGCCGAAGTGCTCGCGGCCGCCGTGCAGGTGCTGCTGGGAAGTCCCGCGGGCCTGCTGCTCGTCGTCAGCGGCCTCGTCCAGGGCGCCGGCGCGGAAGCGGTCTTCGCGGCAACCCGCTGGCGCAACTACTCGCTGCCGGTGCTGATGGCGGCGGGCGTGGGCGCGGCGATCTTCTCTTACGTCTATACCTGGATCCGGTTCGATTATGGCGCCCTGCAGCCGGCGCTGCTCATCGCCATGTTCGTGCTGCGCTGCGCGAGCGGCGCGCTGCTCGGCGGGTGGCTCGCTCACGTGATCGTGCAGGCGCTCTACAGGACGGGCGCGCTCGCGGGCCTTGCGATCGATGTCGAGAAGCGCTCCGCCGCCGCCTGAACCCGCCGCGGAATGGCGCGGGGTCGAGGTCGCCTATCCCTTCGCCAGGCGCCCTGCGATCGGACCCGTCGATTGTCAGGTTCGGCAGGGCGAGCGGGTTCTCCTCCTCGGCCCGTCGGGGTCCGGCAAGTCGACGCTGCTGCTGGCGCTGACGGGTCTTATCCCCGACAGCATCCCGGCGGAGGTGAAAGGCGACATTCGCCTCTTCGGCAGGGATGCCGGCTCCCGCAAGCCGTGGGATTGGGCGCGCCATGTGGCCCAGTATTTCCAAGACGCGGACCAGACGCTCTGCGGCATGCGCGTGGAGGACGAACTCGCGTTCGCGCTCGAGAACCGCGCCATGCCGCCGGAGACCATCGCGCGCGCCGTCACGGAGGTCATGCGGGCGGTCGGCCTGCCGGAAGAATGGCGCCAGCGCGCCTCGGCGCAGCTCTCGGGCGGGGAGCGCCAGCTCGTGGCTCTCGCCGCGACCCTGATCCAGGATGCGCCGCTCTTCGTGGCCGACGAGCCGACCGCGCATCTGGCTCCGGAGGCTGCGCGGCGCCTGCATGCGCTGCTGACTGGCCGCGAGGGCGGACGGACCGTCCTCATCGTCGACCACAGGCTCGACGGACTGATCGAATCGATCGACCGCATGATCGTGCTCGGACGCGGCGGAACCGTCGTTGCCGAGGGCGACCCGCGCCGGATCTTCCGCGAGGAGCGCATGCTGCTGCAGTCGCACGGCATCTGGTGTCCTGCCTCGAGCGCCCTCGATGCAGAGCTGATGCGTGCAGGCGTCGCGGCGCCCATCGGCCCGTTGTCGGTCGCGGAAGCGCTCGCGCATCTCGATCCTGAGAGCCTATCTCCCTCCTGCCTCGACAAAGCGCGTCCAGCCGTCGAGGCCTTCGTCGCCTCCGTCAGCCCCCCCATCGACCTGCATGAATCGCCCATGCTCGTTCAGGTGCGGCAGGCCGCGTGCGCGCCGTTCCTGGGCCCCACCGTGCTGCGCGGCGTCGATCTCACGATCCGTCAGGGCGAGATCCTCGGCGTGCTGGGACGAAACGGGGCCGGCAAATCGACGCTGGGCTTGTGTCTCGCGGGTCTCCTGCCGCTGAAGGCCGGCACACGCCGAGGCCCGGCGGGCGGGTACGCCTTCCAGCGCGCGGAAAACCAGTTCACCGCCGCAACCGTGCATGAGGAACTGCTCACGGCGCTGCCGGCGCGGATGAAGGCGGACGAGAAAGACCGGCGCGCGGCGGCGGCGCTGGAAACCTGGGGGCTCGCGGCGCTCGCGCGCAACCATCCCTTCGAGCTGTCGCAGGGCCAGAAGCGCAAGCTCGCGCTGGCCACGCTCACGCTCTCCGACCACTGGCCGCTCCTCGTGCTCGACGAGCCCATGGCCGGGCTCGATGCGTCCGGAGCCGCGCTGCTCTCGCAGGAGATACTGTCGCTGCGCGAGAAGGGACGCACCATCGCGCTGATCACCCACGACATGGATCTTGCCTTGAAGCTCTGTCCACGCTCCATCCTGGTGGGGGAGGGAGGGATCCTGGCCGACGGCCCGACGCAGGAGCTGATGAACGACGGCGTTCTTATGGCGCGCGCCGGGCTCACGGAGCCGGCATCGGCTGCCGCGACGCGATGGCTCAAGGCTGCGGCCCTGCGTCTGGGGGCGCCGGTTCCATGCTGACGTCCCTCAACCCGCTCTCGAAGCTGGCCGTCTGCTGCGTCTGGCTCGTCGCGGCCGTGCTGGTCTTCGATCCCCGGTTCCAGCTCGCGGCGATCCTGGCGCCCGCGCTCGCGCTCGTCGGCCTCCATCGCACCTCGCCCCTGGTGCTGCTCGCCCTCATGGTGCCGTTTGGCCTGTTCGGCTTCGGCTTCCTCACCACCAGCCTGCTGTTTCACCAGGAGAGCGACTTCGCCCTGCTCATGGCGGGAGAGTCTCTCCTCTCGTCGCCGGGATTCTCGGCGGGCATCACCCTGTTCCTGCGCGCGCTCGCCTGCGGCATGATCTCGGTGTTCTTCGCACTCACCACCGATCCTGGGCTTTTCGTGCGCGCCCTCATGCAGCACGCGAAGCTCCCGCCGCGCATCGGCTACTCGCTGTTCGCCGCCCTGCAGCTCGTGCCCGATCTCGCCGGCGAGGCGCAGCAGATGCGCTTGGCCCGCGCCATGAAGTCCGGACGGCGCCTGCGGCGGGTTCCCGGCCCGTTCGAGCTCATGAGCCTCGTCATCCCGCTGCTCGCCTTCGCGATCCGCCGCGCCGGCCGCACTGCGATCGCCATGGAGGCGAGGGGGCTCGGCCCCGATGCGCCGCGCACGATCATGAACGCGCCTGCGTTCGAGGGGCGGGATGGCCTCTTCGTTGCCGCGGCCCTGGGCCTCCTGGTGCTGTGCGGCGCCGCGACGCTCATGCGTATCTGATCGGTCAGGCGGCGGGAGGGTAAGAAATTTCCCGCCGCCCATTCCCGGGGCGGGATTGTCCCGCTACAACTCCGTCACCTCCTCGCAGAACGGATCCCGAGCCATGGCCGCCAGCGTTACAGACCGTTTCCTCCGATACGTCGTCATCGATACACAGTCCGACGCCAAGTCCCAGTCCCAGCCATCTACCGAGAAGCAGAAGAATCTCGGCCGCCTGCTCGTCGAGGAGCTCCAGGAGATCGGGATCTCCGACGCGCATCTCGACGAGCATGGCTACGTCTACGCGACCATCCCGGCGACGACGAGCAAGAACAACGTGCCGGTCATCTGCTTCTGCGCCCACATGGATACGGCGCCGGACTTCTCCGGCACCGGCGTGAAGCCGCAGCTGGTCCGCAACTATCAGGGCGGCGACATTCGGCTGCCGGGTGATCCGAGCCAGGTCATCCGTGTCGCCGACCATCCCGTGCTCGACGACCTGATCGGCCACGACATCGTCACGTCGGACGGCACGACGCTGCTCGGCGCCGACGACAAGGCGGGGATCGCCGAGATCATGGCGGCGGCCGAGTTTCTGATCAGCAACCCGGACGTCCGGCACGGCACGATCCGCATCCTTTTCACCACCGACGAAGAGATCGGCCGCGGCGTCGACAAGGTGGATCTGAAAAAGCTCGGGGCGGATTTTGGTTATACCCTGGACGGCGAGACGGCCGGCACCATCGAGGACGAGACCTTCTCGGCCGACGCAGTCGAGATCGGCATCAAGGGCGTGGCGATCCATCCCGGCTTCGCCTACGGCAAGATGGAGAACGCCATCCGGATCGCCGGCAACATCGTCGCGCGCCTGCCGAGAGAGATGGCGCCCGAGACGACGAAGGGACGCGACGGCTTCATCCATCCGACTGGCGTGACCGGCGTAATGGAGAAGGCCAGCCTGAGCTTCATCATCCGCGACTTCACCGAGGAGGGGCTCAAGAGCAAGGAGACGCTCCTGGAGGGCATCGTCAAGGACGTGATGCAGGCCTATCCGGGCTCCAGCTACACCTTCACGGTCAAGGAGCAGTACCGCAACATGAAGGTCGTGCTCGACCGCAAGCCGGAGATCGTCGAATACGCCGTGGAGGCGATCAGACGCGCCGGCATGGAACCGGTGCGCGGCAGCATCCGCGGCGGCACGGACGGTTCGCGCCTGTCCTTCATGGGCCTGCCGTGCCCGAACATCTTTGCCGGCGGCCATGCCTTCCATTCGCCGCTGGAATTCGTCAGCAGCCAAGACATGGAGAAGGCCGTGACGACCATCGTCGAACTCGCCAAGCTCTGGGAGGAGCGCGCCTGACCTGCTGAGGGCAGGGAGGCCCCCGGCGGTACCGGGGGCCGCTGTTGTCAGAGCACGAAATCGGCGCTCGCGAAGACGTGGGCGCCGAGGGCCTTGATCGCGAAGTCGGCGACGCCGTCCCCGTTGACGTCGCCGGCCACGTAGGTGTTTCCGCTCGACTGATACGCCTTCAGCTCGCCGGCCACCTTGTGGAAGCTTTGCGCACCGATGAACGTGAACGCCTGGTTGCCGGACACCCGGGTGTTGGCGTCGATGCCCGACAGGCCGATCCTGTCGGCGCCGTGAACGAAGTCGCTGACGGTGTCGCCGTTGGCTTCCGATGCCGTGTCGAACACGAAGGTGTCGTAGCCCTGGCGGCCCCAGAGCACGTCCCGGCCGCCATTGCCGTTGAGGGTATCGTCCCCGGATGTGCCATACAGGGTGTTGTTGTAGCTGTTGCCGACAAACGACTGACCGGTGATGGTCGGCGTCGTCGGGGCCGTCGGGATCGTGGTGCCGACGTCGTCCGCTTCGGCCCGCTCGAGGGCATTCGGCGTGCCGAAGTTCTGCGTCACGAAAACGACCTTGTAGCCGTTGATCGTGCCTTCCTTCAGGCCGATTCCCATTTCCTCGAACGACCCGTTGACGATGTTCGCGTAGTGACCGGGCGAGTTCATCAGGTTGGTGTGCAGCTGGCGCACGGTCGCCTCGGTGAGGTCACCGCTCACATAGGCGATGTTCTCGCCCCAGCCCTGCCATCCGTAGCCGGCCGTCGTCATGCGGGTGCCCGCGCTGGAGCCGTTCACGCCCGTATGCGAGAACGTGTCTGTCTGATCCATCCATGCGCTGTGAGCGTCGGAGGAATCGAGAAGCTCGCCGTCGAAGGTGAGCGGCCTGACGCCGGCACTGGTGCGCGCCTCGTTGACGAGCTGCAAAAAGTAGGTTTCCAAATTGGTTGGTGTCGTCACTCTAGAAATGCCCCTTGGGAAAACATCTTAGGCTTACATTCCGTCGCAATATCGGTCTTGTCGGACGTCGGAATGCACATCCGCGCATGGCCCGCCAATGTGTTGACAATGTGATGGGCGCGACTGCGCTCTCGGACCAACGTGCGGCACGGCGCGGGACGTTAAGAGATCATTCACCATAAGAACGAGAAAAGGCACTTGCCGCATGCGACGGCGGGGATCCTGCGTTAG